>JAJYFB010000002.1 GCA_021785495.1 Acidobacteriota bacterium
CGGTAAATGCGAAGTGCAGCCGGTGAATCGTCTCGGCGTTCATCAACAAGCCTCCTGCCCGGGACGCACCGGGCGGCCGCAATCAGAATACGCTTTTTGATTCGAGGCGACACAGAGGAAACGGCTCCACGCGCCCGCAGAGCCGCGGGCGGCGGCGGCGCTCATCGCGGCAAAAAGCAGTATCTATTTGCTGCGGGCAAGGCCCTGTTTCGTGGCCAGACTCGCGCGGCGGCGCCTTTGCAGATTTTTTCCCTGCAGCCGATGGCGCGATGCACACTGAATGGATGGACGCACATCTCCGGCGCAACGCGCCGCTCGCAGTTCTGCTGATTGAGGACGATCCGGTTGGACGTGCCATCATCGCGACGCTTCTGGCCGCACTGGGCTGCACGGTAGACGCCGTGGCGAGCGGCGAGGAGGCACTGGCCCGAAGGATGACCGCCGCCGGCCACCCGGAAGCCCTCGCGCCCGACGCAATCCTGATGGACGCGCAGATGCCCGGCCTGAGCGGCTGCGCATTGATCGCCGCACTGCGCGCCCGCAGCTTCGCTTCCATCTACGTGGTCAGCGCCAGCCCGCCCGCGCCGGAGATCATGGCCGCCGCCGATGGTTTTCTGCAGAAACCCTTCGACGCCGCGGCCCTCGCGCAGCTTCTCGATCGCTGCCAATCCGCACCCGGGCCGTCGCTGCTCGACGGAGCCGATCCGGCGATCGACGCCGCGGTGCTGGCCCAGTTTCGCGCGCTGATGCCCGAGCCGGCCGTGCGCGAGATCTACGAGCAGGTCGTCGCCGATCTCGACCGCCGTATCGGCCTGCTCGCCGCAGCCTTCGCCCAGGACGATCAGGCCGAGGCCCGCCGCATTGGCCACGCCATCAAGGGCGGCTGCGGCATGGCCGGAGCCGTCGAGGCCGCGCGTCTGGGCGCGCTCGTCGAAGCCTGGGACCGCAAGACCGGGGATAACCAACTGGATGACAGCGGGCGTTTCCTGCGCGATTTGCGCGCCGCGGCCCGGCGCTTACGGAATATGCTGAATGCGGAGATGTTTGCTTCGTCCGCCGCCGCGCCCGCTGCGCGGCAGAGCCGGAGCGGAGAACAATAGACGCGATGGATCGAACGATTCGAATTGTTCTGGCCGACGACCACCCGGTTGTCCGCGTTGGCGTGCGCAACATGCTGGCGGCCATGGAGGGTTTCGCGGTGGTCGGCGAAGCCGCCGACGGCGACGAGGCCATCACCGAAACTCTCGACAAGCAGCCGGACATTCTGCTTCTCGACGTGACGATGCCGCGCCTTCCGGGCCTGGACGCGATGCGCGCCATCGTGAACGGGCCCTCCACGGCCAAAATTCTGCTGCTGACCTCGACCATCACCTCGCAGCAGATCATCGAAGCGCTGCAGATCGGCGCCCGCGGCATCGTCCACAAGGACGCGCTGGCCAGCCACCTGCAAACCGCCATTCGCACGGTTCACACGGGCGACTACTGGATCGGCGGCCGGCGCGTGGTCAATCTGGTTTCCGCCCTGCACGAGCTGATGCAGCAGGCCGCCGCGCCGCAGCACAAAACCTACGGCCTGACCCCGCGCGAACTCGATGTGGTCGGCTGCATCGTCGAGGGCTGCTCCAATCGTGACATCGCCAGGCAGTTCAGCCTGAGCGAAGAGACCGTCAAGCGCCACCTGTCGAACATCTTCGACAAAACCGGCGTCTCCACGCGCCTCGAACTGGCTCTGTTCGCCATCGCGCATCATCTGGTCACGCCGCAGGCCTGAGCCGCAAGGGCGAAGTTGCTCGTCGCATCCTGCCGCGGCCTCCATGTACGATGGGAGAGAATTGCCGGAGCGCCGGGCGCTGGCGTGGCTCGTCCTGCGCAGGCCGCCGGCCCGATCACTCCGCCCGTTTCGAGGTGAGCGCGTGGGAGAACTGAGCAGAATCGGCATCGCTCTCGACTCCGAACTTCTGGAGCGGTTTGACCGCTCCATCGCCAAGAGCGGCTACACCAACCGTTCCGAGGCCTTTCGCGACCTGATCCGCGACCGGCTGGTCCGCGAGCGCACGGCCGCCTCCGGCGCAACGGTCGTCGGTTCGGTCACGCTCATCTACAATCATCACGCCTCGGGCATCAGCGAAAAACTGACCGAAGTGCAGCATGCGCACCACGACCTTGTCGTCTCCACCACGCACGCCCATCTCGACCTCGATTCCTGCCTCGAAGTTCTGATCGTCCACGGCAAGGCCGAGCGCGTCGAACGCTTCGCCGACCTGCTCATCGGCCTGAAGGGCGTCGCGCATGGCCGGCTGGTGATGACCGTTCCCTCGCTCGACGCCGGGGCTGCGCACCGTCCCGCGCATCCCCGCGGCCATTAGACGGCGTCAACATGCAGTTCAATCAGGCGGTTACGGGGTCGTAATCTTCATCGTGTTACATTTGACTTTCCGGCAAATCAGGTATTTAATTCTCCTGTCTGCGCGAATGTAAACGATCTCATACTCAAATCAAGCATGGCATGAGGACAACTCGTATGATGCGGAAACCACATTTCTATCGTTCAGCGTTGGCGGCAATCACACTGGTTTTGAGTGGATGCTCGGGATCGAAGCTGCCCATTTCCGTCACCTTGTCTCCTGCTACCGCCCAAGCCATCGATCAGGGGTCGTCGGCGACTTCGGTGACGATCATGGCGTATGTGACAAACGATACGTATTTCCAAGGGGTCACATGGAGTCTGAGCGGTTCGGGCTCGCTCGTCAGTCAAAATAGCTCATGGGCGACGTACAATGCTCCCACCTCGCCTCTTGCCAGCGGACAGAAGGTCACGGTAACCGCCACATCCGTGGGGGATCCAAGCAAGACAGCCTCGTTGACGATTACCGTCAATCCCCAGCCATCGATTTCCGGGTTATGGGGCCAGGCGCTTGCCAGCGGGACGGTGGGCACGTCATATAGCGAGACGGTTTCCGTCGCAGGCGGGACGGCTCCATTCCAGTGGAGCATCGACAATCAAGCCGGCATGGCCAGCGCTTTGCCAGACGGATTGACGCTTGACGCCAGCACCGGAACGATCAGCGGAACGCCCGCTGCGGCAGGTACGTGGGACTTCAGTGTAAATACGACCGACGCCAAGGGGATGAACGCCCTGCAGAATTTCAGCATCGCAATCAATCCGCAACCGACGGCTGTGGCCGGCAATCCAGTGCCGTTTCTGAACCAGTCGCTCACGCCAACCGCCGTTGCGCCCGGCGGTCCGCAATTTACGCTGAATGTAAGCGGAACGGGCTTTATTTCCAGCTCGGTCATCGATTGGAACGGCGCACCCCTCACAACGCAGTTCGTCGATGGCCAGCATCTGACCGCGCTTGTGCCCGCGGCGAATATTGCTGCGGCAGAGACCGCCTTGGTAACCGTTGTCAGCCCGGCTCCAGGCGGTGGCGCGTCGAACGCGGTCAACTTTCAGGTGGGCGCTCCGCAGACGATGGTACGTTTTGCGAGCGCTGTAACGTTCACGCCAAAGACCTCCGAGTTGTTTGCTTTGGCGGTTGCCGATTTCAACCAGGATGGAAAGCCGGACCTTGCGATTGGCGGCAATGAGCTCGATGTGGAACTCGGCAATGGCGACGGTACATTCAAGACCGCCCCCGGCTCTCCGGAACAGATGCAGTGTCCTGCTTTCGACGGATCGTGCGAACAGGGAGTCACCAGTTTGACAGTGGGCGATTTCAATCACAGCGGTCATCTCGGACTCGCGGTCCCGATCCCCATGAGCACGGGGATCGATATACTTCTGGGAAATGGGGACGGAACGTTGTCGCCTTCGTCGGCGGGCAATGCATACACGCAGGGATATTCACTCGCGGCGCAAACAGCCGATTTCAGCGCCGACGGCAACCTGGGCCTGGCAATCCTGAATGGCGCGTCCGCGGGAATAATAAGTTTCGATCTGGGATACGGGGATGGGGCGTTCAACCAAGCGGGAAGCATCACTCTGAACAACGGGAACTTCTTCCCGGATGCATTGGCCGTAGGCGATTTCAACGGCGACGGCAAGCTGGATCTTGCTTTGGCAAGTTCGGGAACAAAAACATACCCGTATTCGGGCGTTGACATCTTGCTTGGGAACGGCTACGGAGGATTCGCGCCCGCGAATGGCGCACCGGTTTCTGCCGGCCAATCCCTCTCTGCAATTGTCGTTGGGGATTTCAACGGCGATGGAAAACAGGATTTGGCTGTGGCCGATTCCGCGGGCAACGCGGTTCTCGTTTTACTGGGCAATGGCGATGGAACATTCCAGACGCCGATCACGATTCCCGTCGGTAACCAACCCTGGGCATTAGTCGAGGGAGATTTGAATAACGACGGGAAGCTCGATCTCGCCGTAGCCAACTATGGCGATAACACGGTCACGCTTCTGCTCGGCAATGGCGACGGAACCTTTACCGAGGCGGCAGGGTCTCCTTATCCGGTGGGAATGAACCCGAGTCAGATTGTCGCCGCCGATTTCAACGGGGATGGCAAGCTCGATCTCGCCGTAGGCAACAGTGGCGACAACACGGTATCGATCCTGCTGCAACAATAACGCCGGCAAGTCCATGCCGGCGTTTACCGGGGCAAGGCGATGCGAACGCCGCTGGCGGCTTCGATCTCCGCGTAGGATGGGCGCAGCCGTTCGCCGTCCTGGGGATCGTAGTACTGCGGGTCGGGCCGCCAGCAGAGCGTGGCGATCTCCTCGGTCCATTCTTCGCCGCGCGCCAGAGCGTGCTGCTTGAGGATGGCATTGAGCGTCCGGGAGCTTCCGACGCAATCGATGCCGTTTTCGATGGCCCATGCCCGCGGCTGGTACTGCGCCGCAGTTGCGACAAACTCGCGAATCTGCGCAGCCAGGTTTCTGTGCCGCAGCAGGCGGCCGGTCTGCGGGTTGATGAAGACGCGCGAGCCGATGGCCGCATCCTCGAAAAGGCCTACGGGCGTATTCGCAAAGAGCGATTCGACGGCGACGACGCAGGAGCCTTCGCGGCGGGAGAGCACGAGGCTGACCTTGGCGCGCGTCATGATGCTTTGCAGCTCGTCGTACGGCACGTCCTGGCGCAGCTCGAACCGGCCGGCGACGCCGTAAAGCGCCGCCTCGCGCAAAATGCTTTCCCGCGTGCGTCCCGCCTCGTCCTGGCCGACGAGCAGAATTTTGTACTCGCGCGGAAGATCGCGCAACGCGGAAAAAAAGACAAAGTGCCGCTTGAACTTGCCGAAGTTGGCGACCATCAGAATGTCGATGTCTTTCGCGCGCTCGCCTGCCTGCGGGTACAGGCGCGCATCGACCCAGTTGGAGGCGTAGAGCGGCACGGGGATATATTGCCCATCGATGCGCGGAAAGGCGTGCAGATCGCTGAGATTGCTGAGGAGGCAGAAGATCGGGGCGCGGTAAAGCCGGGGAAAAAGATAGGAAACGACCGAATGCGGCGGCGACCAGGAGGGCGCGAGAACCAGCGTGTAGCGGCGCGCGAACTCGCGCAGGTTGGCCGCCCTGGCCAGGCGCGCCATCTGATTGTCAAAGGAGACGAAGACCACGCCCTTTTCGCGCTCGCTCACGCGGCGTTTGAGCACGATGGCCTTTTGCACGGCCGCCGCTTTGTCGAAGCCGGGCAGAAACTCGGACCAGGGCACGGCTGCGGGGTCGATCGCCGGCAGGAGCCGCTCGATCGCCGCTTCCGTGCGAAGCATGGCCGCCTGCGAGGGCGCCAGCCGGGCCGCCTGGCAAAGACGATGGACGAGCCGCGCCGCATCGGCCGTGTTCGCGGCCGGAGCCGGTCGCGACTTGAGGAGAATCGACGCCGCCAGCGCGCTGCGAACGGCGGGATGATAACGCAGCAGATCTTCGGCGTGAATCCTCAGTTTGCCGAGCAACGCGCGCATCTCCCCGCTCCGGTCCATCCGAAAAATTCACCCCGCCAACGAGAGAACCTACGCAATCCGGGTCAGGTCGAGCAGCGGCAACCCGCTGGCGATCAGCCGCTCGCGCGACGCGGCGTCGGGCCTTTGCGCAATCACGAGCGCGCCGGAAAACTCGACGAGCCGATCGAGACTCTTGACCAGAAGTTTGCCGATGTGCGGCAGCGCGGAGACCACGAAACTCAGGTTCGCGCCGTAGATCTCGTCCAGTTGAATGTGCGGATCGAAGACATGCACCTCGCGGCCCTTGCCGATGAGGTGCTCGATGAGGGCGATCACCGGGCTCTCGCGCAGGTCGTCGGTTCCCTCCTTGAAGGCCAGGCCGAAGATGCCGATGCGCGGCGAGGGCAATTCAAGCGCCTGGCGGATGCCGCGCCGCAGGTGCTCCTCGTTCGCGCCGAGGACCGAATCGAGCAGCGGCAGCTTCAGGTCCAGCCGCGAGGCGCGATAGGTGAGGGCGCGCAAATCCTTGGGCAGGCACGATCCGCCGAAGGCGAAACCGGGCTTGAGATAGGCGGTCGAGATGTTCAGCTTCTTGTCAAGGCAAAGCGTGGCCATCACCTGCGCGGGATCGGCGCCGAGGCTCGAGGCCAGCGAGCCGATCTCGTTGGCGAAGCCGATCTTGACGGCGTGGAAGGCGTTGCAGGCGTACTTGATCGTCTCGGCCGTGCGCAGCGTGACCACCGAAGCCGCGACGGGCAGCCCGGCGTAAAGATCGGCGACGGCGACGGCGGCTGCATCCGTGCTGCCGCCCACGACGAGCAGCGACGGCTCCAGGAAATCCTTGATGGCCGTGCCTTCGCGCAGAAATTCGGGGTTAGAGACGATGCTCACCTCGGGATGGCGCGCGAAGTACGTGTCGAGAATGGCCTCGCAGGAGCCGGGAAACACGGTGCTGCGGATGGTGACGGCCAGCGGCTTCGCGCGCGGGGCGAGCAGCGCGGCCATCTCGCCGCAGGCGCGGTGCATGTGGCTGAGGTCGATGTTGCCGTTGGCTTGCGAGGGCGTGCCGATGCACAGCAGCACCACGTCGGCCTCGGCGAGACGCTCGGCCGTGAGCGCGCCGGCTTGCAGGCGGCCGGCCTTGACGTTCTTCGCAATCAGATCGTCGAGTCCCGCCTCGAAGAAAGGCGAACGCGCCTGTTCGACGGAGGCGACCTTGCTGGGATCGCGATCCACGCCGTAAACGTTGTGCCCCAGCTCGGCCAGCCCTGCGGCGCTGACGCAACCGACGTAGCCAAGTCCCATCACAATCACATTCTGCTTGCTCATTGCGCCGCTCGATCCTCTTTCCTTCTGGCCACGTCCATCCGGGCTGAGTTTATCATGGAGACGTGGCGCGGAAATCCGCGCCGCGCTTGCCCAGCAGGGCGATCGCATGAACCATTTTTTGTTTGCATCGCAGGATCGCCGCGCCCCTCCGGGGCGCGAACGGTTTTTTTTCTAGCCGTCCCAGGGTTCCGCTGTGCTCCACCCTGGCTATTTTCGCCTGTCCCTACGGGACGCAACCGGCGGGCAGAGCAAACACGGAGTCCGTTCCGTGCTCTGGCTTCGTTCATGCGATGGTCCTGGCTTGCGCAGGCGACGACCACGGCACAGCCACCGAGGAGGATTCTCCGCACTCGCCATGAAGATTCTCTGGGTATCGCCCTTCTTTCTTCATCCTACCGATCGCGGCGCCCAGATCCGCACCCTCGGCACCTTGCGCGAGTTGCACAAGCGGCACGAGATTCACTTTGCGGCGCTGAACCCGCCGCGCAATCTCGAGGGCCCTGCGCGCAGCAATGAGTACTCCAGCCGCGCCATCGTCGAGGAGCACGCCGCTCCGGGCCGGCGCTCGCCGGCCATCGTGCCGCAGTTGCTGAAGAGTCTGGTCGATCCTGTCCCGCTGGCCGTCTCGCGCTATGCCTCGGCCGGGCTGCGGCAGAAGATCGACGCCCAGATCGCCGCCGAAAGATATGACGCGATCGTCTGCGATTTTCTGGCCGCCGCGCCCAGTTTTTCCGATCTGCGCCGTGCGGTGCTCTTCGAGCACAACGTGGAGACGACCATCTTCGAGCGGCACGTGGAGCAGAGCCGTTCGTTTGTGAAAAGAGCCTTCTTTCGGATGCAAGCCGCCAAAATGGAGGCCTACGAGCGAACGGTTTGCCGCGCGGCCCGGCACGTCGTCGCCGTTTCGGAGATCGACGCCGCGCGCATTCGCGAGCGGTTCGGCGTCGAGCGGGTTTCGAGCGTGCGTACGGGCGTCGATCTGGAGTACTTCGCGCGGCCAGCCGATGCGCCTCCGGCCGCAGGCATGGTCTTCTGCGGCTCGATGGACTGGCTGCCGAATGTGGACGGCGTCGTCTATTTTCTGCGAGAGATTCTGCCGCGGATTCGTGCAAAACTGCCCGACGCCGCCTTCACGATCGCCGGACGCTCGCCCGACCCGAAGGTGCTGCGCGCCGCCGAAGAGGTCGAAGGCGTCCTTGTCACCGGAAGGGTGGACGATATGCGCTCGTACCTGTGGAGAGCGAAGGTTTCCGTGGTTCCTCTGCGCATCGGCGGAGGCACGCGGCTGAAGATTTACGAGTGCATGGCGGCCGGCGTGCCCGTGGTTTCCACGCCCATCGGCGCCGAGGGCTTGCGCTACACCGATGGCGAAGACATTGTGCTCGCGGGTGATCCCCAGCTCTTTGCCGATGCATGCATTCGCCTGCTCACGAGCGAGACCGAACGCCTGGCGCTGGCGCAACGGGCGCGCGCGCGGGCCGTCGCGGAGTTCTCGTGGGAGGCGGTCAGCCGCGAGTTCGAAAGCATCCTCGCGCAGAATCCGGCCTCGGCAAGCGAGGTTTCGAGCGAGTTGAAACGATGAAAATCGCTGTCGTTACACGATATTTCCCCAGTTCCGCCGAGCCCACGCAGGGCCGCTCTCTCTATGAGAAGCTGAAAATTCTCGGCCGTAGCGCCGAGGTTCACGTCTTTTTTCCGAACGCAGCCTATCCCCGGCTGCTTCGGCCGCGCAGCAGAACCTACGCCAGGCTGGATCCCACCTTTCGCCCGCCCGAGGCCAACGCAAGCTACTACGATTACTCCGCGTTGCCGCTCGTCTCGCGCCCGCTGAATGGCTGGATGGCCGCGCGTGCGCTCCTGCCGCACGTGCGCGCCTTTGCGCCCGACCTGGTGGTGGGCTGCTTCGTCTACCCCGAAGGCTACGCCGCGCTGAAGATTGCCCGCGCCCTCGGCCTGCCGGTTGCGGTCATGAGCATCGGCTCGGATCTGAACCGGATTGGAGATTTTTTTTCGGCGCGGCTGACGCGCACCGTCCTCCAAGAGGCGGATGCCGTTCTGACGGCGAGCGAAGATCTGCGCGGAAAAGCCGTGGCGATGGGCGCTTCAGCCAGCACGACGCGCGCTGTGCTCAATGGATGCGATCTGGAGGTCTTTCAGCCGCGGGATCGCGGCCAGGCGCGTGCGCGGCTGGGCGTTGATCCCGCCTGCGAAGCCGTGATGTACGTCGGCCGGATGGACCTGAGAAAAGGCCTTCGCGAACTGGTCGCGGCCGTGGCGTCCTTGCGCCCGCACCGGCCGCGCCTGCATTGCTACATGATCGGCAAGGGACCGGACCGTCCTGCCGTCGAGCGAGAGATCGCCGCGCTTGGCGCTGGCGAGTTGATCCATTTGGTTCCGGGCTGCACCTTCGACGATGCAGCCGTCTGGATGGCCGCCGCCGACGTGGTGACCCTTCCGAGTTACATGGAAGGGCTTCCGAATGTCGTCATCGAGGCGCTGGCCTGCGGCCGCCCGGCTGTGGCGACCGCGGTCGGCGGCATTCCCGAGCTGCTCGACGCCTCCTGCGGAAGGCTCGTCCCGCCGCGTGATCCGGTCCGTCTGGCCGAGGCGCTCGGCTCCGTGCTCGACGCCTCCTGGGACGCCCAGGCGGTCGCCTCCCACTGGCGGCGGGATTGGGCCGCGCCCGCCAGCGAAATGCGGGCGATCTTCGAGGGGCTCGTTGTCAATCGGCCAGCAAAGGCACGCGGTTGATCACCGTTCGCCACCGACGCTGTTTCACTGCCGTTACAATGGGTGAAAGGAGTTGTTTCAACATCTATGCGACCTGTCTTTGCCGCTGGATCTTTCGTGCGCCTCAAACCGATTCGCCTCGCACTGGCCTTGCTGCCCGCCGTGATGCTTTTCTTCGTGCCCGCGGCCCGTGGCCAGTTTGGCGAGCCGGAGACCACGCCCGTTCATGACGCCTCTGCGCTCAAACCGCCGGCCGGCGCGCGCGTGGCCATCGTCGAGTTCGCCGACATGGAGTGCCCGATGTGCGGCCGGGAAAATCCTCTGCTCATGGAGGCGGCCCAGAAGTATCACATTCCGTGGATTCGCCACGATTTCCCGCTGCCCTACCACGCCTGGAGCTACCAGGCGGCCATCAATGCGCGTTATTTTGACACCATCAGCAAGGCGCTGGGCGATGAGTACCGCAATTACATCTTCGCCAATCAGATTTCCATCGAAACCCGTCCTCAAATGAGCGTTTGGACGCGGAGCTTCGCCGCCGCGCACAAGATTGCGCTGCCATTCGCCATCGATCCGATGGGCAAGCTGGCGCAGCAAGTCGACGCCGACCGCGCCCTTGGCGAAAAGATTGGCATCAATCACACACCGACGATCTGGATCGTCGCCAACGCTCCGCACGTTCCGCCGTATACGGAAGTCGTCGATCCGAACAAGCTCTTTCAGGTGATCGATCAGGTGATGGCCGCGGCACACAAGTAGAGAGCGGGCAGCGAGCTGGGCAATCGCATCTGAAGAGGAGTGTGTAGCTTTTGCTGGAGCGGCCCTGTCCCGGAGGGACGCGACGAGAATAGCCCAGGGCGGAAGCCCTGGGAAATGATACGCATTTCCTCGTTTGCGCCCCGGAGGGGCGCTGCGAATCGGGCTTCCGATTTCTCAATAGGGTCAACTGCAATTGCCCTGGAACAGCAAGAGACTGCTGACCACTCTCAAAGAAGTTTTACTCGATCCACAGGGAGCCGGTAGCACCGGCTGCCCGGCTGGCTGGAGCGCGGCGCAATTCTATCCTGGCTATCGCTCGCCGGCTGTCTGCGGCGTTTGAATCTTCACCAGATTCTGGCCGCCGGGCGCGATCGTGCGCGTTTGCGGAGCGCGCCAGTGGTCGATGTAGCTGATGCGGTGCACGCAGCCGATGGTGCAGTGCGGCGAGCAGCTTTTGCCGGTCAGGAACTCGCGCTTCACGTCCGCGCGCGCGTACTCGGCCACGGGAACGCCGGGAAAGCCCCGCTGCTGCGAGCAGTAATGCACCAGTCCATCCTCGCAGACGTAAAGATAGCGCGCGCCGGCGCGGCAGCGCCAGACGTTCGGTTGCCCCTGGACGATCGCCTCCTGGAACTGGTCAAACTGCGCGTAGTTCGTCTTCCTGCGATTGGTCATCGCGTGATAGACGCGCGCCTCGTCCGGCGTGAGCGGCTTCAGTTGCCCGTCGCCGTCATGAATAATGCCGATCGTCGACTCGAAGCCAAGCTCCAGCGCGCGGCGGCCGACGATGAGCGCGTCGTTCGGATCGCGAATGCCGCCCCCCACCACCGAGTTGATGTTGACGTGGAATTCGGCATTCTCAGCCAGCATCTCCAGGCGTTTGTCGAGCGTCTTCAGCGACTTCTTCGATACCTCGTCGGGCTCCAGATTGTCGATGGAAATCTGCATGTGGTCGAGTCCGGCCTCGTTCAGCCGCTCAATCCGCTCGGGATTCAGCAGAAATCCGTTGGTGATCGTGCCGGCGATGGCGCCCGTCTGCCGGATGCGCCGAACGATGGCGTCCAGATCGGGATGGGTCAGCGGCTCGCCGCCGGAGATGCCGATCATCGCCGTGCCGAGCCGTCCCAGCGCGTCGATCCGCCGCAGCATCTCGTCGAGAGCGACCGGCTGGCTGACTTTGTCGTATTCGTTGCAATAGGCGCAGCTCAGGTTGCAGTAGCGCGTGGGCACGATCTGCGCCAGCACCGGGTGCGCGGTCGAGGCCAGCGCGCGGGCGACCATTGCGTACTCGCGCACCTTCCGTTGGGCGGCAATCCACCGCCCCCTGATTGTCGATCTCCGTGGCGTCCCCATCTGTTCTATTGAAACACGGCCGGTCGGTGGCCGGAAGACCGCCAGGTTCCTGTTCTCTTCGGGGTCTTTTGCATCGACGGCAAGATTCGCTCAACTCAAGAGCCACTTGCAAAATTCAGTTTTCCGTCCCTCCCGCGGGAAGAAAATCTCCCTCAGGGGTAAAGCCCTGTTGATTGCATGAGCTTTATGGCGCGGCTGAAGTCGTGCCCCTTCCAATCGAGTGATTGTCGGTGATATTTCGCAAGTGGCTCTATGGACCAGCGACTAGCGGCGAAGGCCGGGAATCTTCCGCGTTCGTCCCTGCCGCGGCGCGACGCCAATCGCGCAGGCCGAGAACGGCCAGGGCGACCAGCCCGGCGTAGAGCAGCGCGGTCAGGCGCAAATCCTTATAGATGTACTCGCCCACATAAACCATGTCGATGGCGATCCAGAGCCACCAGTTGGCGAGGTGTTTGCGCGCGCCCCACCAACTGGCGACGAGCGAGTAGCTGGCGAGCGCGGCGTCGAGGTGCGGCAGCGCGGCGCCCATGCGGACGGCGAGCAGCCCCAGCAAATAGCTGCCCACGGCTCCAGCGGCCACGGCGGCGATCATGCTGGCGCGCGGCAGGGGCGCAACGCGCACCTCGCCCTCTTCGCGCACGCCGCGCCACCAGTGCCACCAGCCGTAGAATGTGAAGGCGAGGAAAAAAATCTGGAGCAGCGCGTCGGAGTAGAGCCTGGCGCGATAGAAAACGACGAGATAGAGCAGATCGGAGACCAGCGTCACCGGCCAGCAAATGAGCAGACGTTTCGTGGTCAGCCAGATGCCGAGAACCGTGGTGACGACGCCGGCCAGTTCGAGGCCGTGCGCGGCAAGATAGGCGACAAAGGCGGTTGTGTTCATCGGCAACTCTCCTTGCGCGCGCGGTCTCCCTGCCGAAGCACGTCGAGCAGCTTGCGTCCGGCCGCGCAATGAAACCATCGCGCGTGGCCGACGAGCCAGCCGTCGTAAGCCATCGTGGCCCGTGGCTCGGAAGCGAGCGCGCCGAGAAAATAATCGGACTCGGAGAGCGCGAACTCGGCGTGGCAGAGAGCGGCCATGGGCGCGAGCGCGGCAGCCTCCACCGCCGAGAGCGGGCGGATGGATTCGTAGCCGTCGAGCAGCGCTTCGAGATGGTCGAAGTGGATGGGAACATCGTCTGGATGCGCGGGATCGTTCACCAGGACAAGCCATTCGACGATGTTGCGCTCGATGGTGTGGGCGAGGTCGTGGACGGCGTTGGTGCGATCGGCCATGCCAAAGTCGATGGCCGCCGTGGCGCGCGCCTCACGTGTGCGCTCGCTCCAGAAAAGATTGGAAGCGTGCAGATCGTTGTGCGTCCAGAGCGGGCTGAGCGCGGGCGCGAGCGGTGCAAGCTCGGCGTGAAAGGGCGCGAGAAGTTCGATGGCCTGGGCCGCACAGGCGCGAAGGGCTTTGTAGCCGGTGAGCGAGGGACGGAGGCTGAGATAACGATCCATCTCTTCGACGGGATTGCCGGCGGCAAAGATGGTGAAGCTGGCCACCAGTGGACGCGGCTTGCGCGGCGGTGCGGCAAAATCGCGCGCGGCGCAATGCAGGCGGGCGAGCATCTCTCCGGCCGAGCGCGCGTGGGCCGCGGTTTGAAAGGGCGTCCACGAAATTGCTTCGTCGTAGAGATCGACGCCCGCGGGCGTTTCGTGAACCTCGTAAAGAGAATCGCCGATTGCGATGGCGGTTTCTCCCCGCGCCGAGGCGAGCACAAGCGGAACCGGAGCGCCATGCGCGTGCAAATGGGCAAGAAATCGGTGCTCTTCAAGCAAGCCCTCGCGGTCGCGCACCGAATGGTGATGGCGTTTGACGAAAACCGGTCCGCTGGCCGTGGCGATGACGCCGGCCGCCGAGAAGGGACGCGGACTGACGCTGAGAATGCGCGTGGGAGCGCCCAGCGCAGGAAAATCGGCAAGGAGGGCGCGCAGCTCGTCCAGCGAGAGCGGCGGCCAGTCGGGGGCCACAAGTGCGCCATCCATGCCGTGTGCGATTGCGGTGGTTGTCATTGTGTTCGTAGCTTCTAGCTTCTAGCTCCTAGCTTCTAGCTCATCGCGCGCCCCCTCCGGGGCGCTTTCGCGAGGCTTTCGAAGTTCGAGGCTAGCAGCAGGACGCCTCGTCTCAAAATCGGTAGTGGGCCGACAGGCGCACGGTTGTGGGCGCGCCCAGCCAGAGAAACATGTCGCCATAGTTGGCGCCGGTGTCCGACCAGTAGAGCTTGTTGGTGATGTTGTTGGCGTAAATGCGGAAGGTGATGCGGCCCTGGTCGCCGCCAGGCGTATACCGCGCGCCAAGATTCAAAAGATTGTAAGCGGGCACGCTGACGGAGTCGTCGAAGAGCGCCTCCTTGCGCGAGGTGAAGTTCCAGCCGGGCATCAGGTGCAGCCCGCGAATCCGCGGCACGGTGAGATCGGCAAAGAGATCGACGCGCAGGTGCGGCACGTTGATGACCTGCTTGTTGTCGTAGCTGGGCGTGCCGGTATTCGTCGCGATTGCGTTCATGGCCGTGGCCGAGGCATTCAGGCTCAGCCAGCGCGCGGCCTGCCCCTGGGCGTTCAGTTCGACGCCGTTGTGCGTCTCGCGGCCCTGCTGCTCGAAACAGTAATCGCCGGGGTTGCCGTTGGGACAGGCGCTGTCGGGGCCCGTGAGCGGTTTCGAGTAGATGAACGGCGCGCGCATGTGGAAGAGCGCCGCGGTGAGCAGAATGCTCTGCGCGGGTTCGTACTTGGCGCCCACTTCGACTTGGCGCGTGTGGAAGGGGGCGAGAAACTCGTTCGCGTTATCGACCCACCACGGCCCTTGCACGCCGAGCGAAAGAATCTCACTGTAATTCGAGTAGAGCGTGAGGTTCTCGATGGGATTGTAGGTAACGGCGTACTGCGGCAGCCAGACAAGATCGTCGTGAGGAATCGGCTTGGCAAGAACGGAGTCTGGATTGCTCGCCGTGGCGCAGGGATCGCCGGCCGGACCGGGCGTGAGGCTGGTTACGCAGGGAGTTTTGGCAACGAGAGAATAGTTGTTGTCGCGCAGCGAATCCAGGCGGCCGCTGGCCAGAAGCTGAATGCGGCCGGGAAGATGAACGCGGTCCTGCAGAACGAGCGCGGATTGATGGCTGTCTTCGTAGAGGCGGCGCGGACCGGCCTTCTGCGCGGTGGATTCGAGCGAGTTCGCGTTGCCCGGGGCCGCGAAGGTGGTCATCGGCTGGTAGATATTTTCCGCGCCCACATAGGCGTAGACCGCGCCATTCTGCACAACTCCGTTGGGATCGGAGGGGTTTTGCACGGTGAAGTAGCCGGGCATTTGCACGCTGCGCAGGAAGACATTTCCGCCCGCGACGAGATCCTCGGTGACCGTGCCTGTACGAATGTGGCCGATGAGCATGGCTTCCGCCGAAGAATCGATGCGCAACTCGCCGGGATTGCGATAGTCGTAGATGCCGTAGCTGCCGTCGGGACAGAAGAAGAACGCTGGAGCGTTCGGCGCGCCGGGGCAGTCCACATTGCCATTCGCATCGAAGGGCGTTCCGTAGGCGTAGATCACGTTGTCCTGAATCAGCGAGTGGCTGAAGTTGGCTGCGGCGAAGGCGGACCACGCAGGCGAAAAGCTGCGGTCGAGGCGCGCGTCGGTGTTGAAGGTGTCGTAGGTGTCGGGCGGACCCCAGGGCTGGTCGCCGAGCATGGTCGAGCGGTAGATACGGTGAATCTCCGGCAGCGCCGCGCCGCCCAGCAGTTGATAGCCCGAGCCGTCGCGCTCGGTCTTGTGCTGGTACTCGAAGTCGCCCTTGAGCGTGGTGGCCGCATCGATCTTCCAGTCGGCCGCGCCCGCGCCCACGGCGCGCCATCCCTCGGTGTCGTTCATGTACGGAACGATGCGCTCGCCGGCCAGATTGACGCGCGCGCCCACCTGTTTGCGGCTGCCAAAGAGATGGCCGAGATCGGTGGCGCCATAGGCCGCGCCGCGTTCGTCGGTGGCCATGTCGAGAGCGCCGACATTGGCCGGGCGCTTGGTGACAAAGTTGATGAGGCCGCCGGCGTTGGCCACGCCGCTCTCGACGCCGGCGATGCCCTTCAGAATTTCCACGCTCTCCTTGTTTTCGAGCGGAACGTCCTGCTCGCCGGCGATGGTCATGCCGTTGACTTCAAGGCCGGTGGCGAGATCGATGGGAAAACCGCGAATCATGTACCAGCCGTAGTAGCCCACGGCCACGTAGTCGTCGCCGACCGAGGCGTCGTTGGCCACGACGTCCGAAAGCAGGCGCGTCACCTGGTCCGAGAGCAGGCTGCGTGTGAAGACGCTGACCGAAAGCGGAGCCTGCTGGATGGGTGCGCCGTCGAGCGTGCCCACGGTGACCGATTGAGGCAGATACGTGTCCGCGGTTTTATCCATCACGACGACCGTGGTGGTGACCGGCTTCAGTTTTTGCTGCGCGTTCGCGGGCGCTTGCGCAGAGGGCATGGATTGCGCGGGCGCAGGCGTCTGCGCGGCGTGCCCGGATGCAGTCGATGGCTGCTGTGCGGTTTGCGCGTACGCAGGGGGCAAGAAAAAAATTCCGGCGAGCAGCGCGGAGAGGATTAGCGAGCGGGAGTTGCGAATCTCTGGGGAGGTGGTTGCGTGCGTCATGGGCATCCTTTGCTTCGGAATGGCTGAAACAAAGGCGCATGAGCGGGAGTGGCCGAAGAACGGCCGCTCAAGCCGGAGAAAGCTTCCCACGCCGGTATTATCCGGATCGGGTTCGAGGGTATTTCTCAGCCCCGCGACTGAAGCGGAGCACCCCTGTTTCAATAACCTGATTGAAACATTTTTTTTGAGTGAAGGCAAGCGGGCTTCGAGTCATTGCAGGAAGAAATCAGGCAGAAAGGGCGAATCCCCGGCGGTGCGGGGCGGCTTGCCATTGCCTCCGGTCCGAGCAGAGGGGCGTGCAGCCGTGGCGAATGGCTGCCGAAAGGATCAGGATAAAACGCGCCTCCGATGGGGCTTTCATCGTGCGATCCGTGCTCTTGCGTTCGGGATGAACCGGCAGGACACCCTCAGACTGCGCGGGGTGGGCTTCCGTGGTGGAGCCCACCCCGCGCAGCCTTGATCGCCGTGCGCGTGCGCAGAGCGTTGCGGCCTAGCGGAATACCGCCAGGATGGCGCTGCCGATGCCCATCGCCATCAGCCAGTAGGTCATGTTGATGGCCAGCAGATTGGCGCGGCGTCCCTCGAGAATGTGCTGCGCGATCAGCGGCGGAGCCATGAATCCGAGCCAGCAGAGAACGCCGATGCTGAAGCCCTGATTCCAGAGCCTCACTCCGAACACGGCAAAGATGTGCGCCATGACGAAGGAAAGAAGCAGGCAAACCACAAAGCCGGAGATCAGCGCCAGCATTTGAAATTTCGGTTTCTCTCCGGTGGCCAGTCCCACCAGCTTTGGCCAGGATTTTCTGAAGATGACGCCGTACCAGAGAATTCCCAGCAACCACTGCACGAGCGCCGCAACCACAACCCAAAGGTAGCTGACATGCATTTGCATTCTTCATTCCCTCGCAATCGAATTGACGTCACCTAGCGCAGGAGCCGAGACCGGCAGGAATTTGAAGGATGGTTCGGCCTGAAAGGAGTCGCCGCAAACACTCTGCGGGAGCGGCCGGAGCCATGTCAAGCGAAATCGGTGGGCTGGCGGGGGGAAGAGGACGCTCTCGTAACGAGCGGGCATGGACTGGGCTGACAAGCGGGGCCCTACGCAAGCCGCGCGTTCCTCTCTGCCGGGAGACGGCCGCAGAGAACAAAGGGCATTTGGCGAGGACGCTCCGTAACCGCTGTGGCGCCTCAAAAATCGATGTGCGCGCGGACGGTCGAGACGTACACCGGGCCGCGATCGCGGTTATAGCCGGGGTCGGCAATCTGCGTTCCGCCCACCATGACGTAGAGCCCGCGCCATAGATGCGCGTTGTAATACCACTCGACGATATTTTCGCGGCCGTAGTTCAGGTTGCCGTCGCCCAGCAGGAAGCCGAGACCGCCGTAGTGCAAATAGTTCTGGTGGTCGCGCTTGATGGCGTTCGAGACAAAGGCCAGACCGATCTTGTCATTCGGCCTGCGCCAGTCGCGGCCGCCGTAATCGCCGCCGAACAGAACCGTCTGCGCCACTTCGGTGTAGGCGAAGGACTCGTTGCGATCGTCGTTCCAGCCGAAACGCGCGAACAGCCGCAGGCTGCCGGTGACTTCCTGCTCCGTGTTGAGGCCGAAACCGTACTTGACCGCGCCGAAACGCTCCGTGGCGAGAATGCTCGGCTTGGCGACGTTGCCTTCCAGATACTGATCGACCGACTCGCGGTAGTTGCCCATGTGCGCGTGGTTGACGTAATTCAAAATGCGGATCGCGCCTTCGCGTTTGGACTTCCCGAAGAGATTCAGCAGCCCCTTGCGCAGTTCAAACTCGCCGTTCTGCCCGTTGGCGCGGCTGAAGGCCCAATCGAGGTCCATGCCATTGGCCACCGTGGGCATGGCGGCGATTCCGTAGCGCGCCGACCAGAGCTTGTCGTCATACTCCAGAATGCCGCCCACGGTGTAGCCGCGCGTATCGGCCGCGTAGTCCCAGGCGCCGTTGTTGTCGATGGTCCAGTTGGTGAACTGCAGGTGACTGTCGGAGCCAACCGCGTTCACGTCGAAGGTGTCGGGCAGCGTCATCTTGCCGATGCGAATCTCGAAGCGGCGTTCGGGAACGCGCGTCGCCAGCGCCAGGGGGCCCCGCTCCTGCGCGACCATCTCGTCCGTCAGTCCGATGGTTTGATGAATCTCGCCGCGGGCAAGATAGGGCGCGCTGCTCAGGTTGGGGTTGCGCACCACGTCGAGGTTGGTCGCCCCGGCCAGTCCCAGCGCCTGCGAGATGCCGCGCCCGCCGGCATTTTCGAAGTCCACAATCAGATCCGTGTTCCAGCGCGAGTTCGGCCGCAACTGGTAGCCAAGATACAGCGTGGCGACCTCGGAGGCCTTGGTTTCGACATCGTCAATCAGGCTGTTCGCGCCCTGGTAGGGCGAGTGGAAATGCCCATGCGCCTGAAAGATGCTGTTGGCCTGCCCGGAGACCCAGTCGCGCGCGCGCTCCGAATGCGGCGCCATGGTGAGCAGGGGGGCGTCGTCGTCGACGCTTTCAGCCGCGCTCCCGCCGGCGCCGTCCTCGCCCGCGCCAGGCGCAAGATCGGCAGATAGAGGCGCGAACGCCCAGGCGATCGGTTGCGCCGGAACGGACGGCGCAGCCGCCTGGAGTTGCGGCTGCGGCGCGGAGGGCAATTCTGCCGGCCTTTGCGCGGCAACCGGCAGGCCGACCAGCGCGCAGAGGGCGACAGTCGCAGCCAGGCCGGTCGGGTTGGAGATGCGAAACGGCATACAATGAAAGGAAGGCGGGAACGTCCTTGAGGAATTTATACCATACCCCCGGTGGGTATCGTCAAGGCGATCGAAAAACATTCCGCCGCGAGGCCGCATCATGTCGCATGGAGATCGGGAAAAGTTGAAGCTGCTGCAGCGCGTGAAAAAACTGCGTGGTCAACTGGACGCCGTCGAGCGCCTGCTCGCGGGCGAAGAGGACTGCGGCGACCTGCTGATGCTGCTGGCCGCAGTGCGCGGCGGCGTCAACAGCCTCATGGGCGAGGTTCTGGAGATGCACATCCGTTTTCACCTGACCGATGGCGCCAAAGAGCAGATTGCTCCCGAACTGGCCGAAGACCTGATCGATCTGGTGCGCGCCTACCTGAAGTGATCCGGGTTTCCGCCTCCGGGCGAACGAATGCGAGGCAAACTGCCTGGTCGCCAGCCGCTATCGCTTGTTTTTCATCGTAGCCGCCTGACCCTGCGGCACGGTCGCGCAGGACCGCTCGAACCGCCTCTCCGGTTTTGCGAGATGCCATGCGATGGCGCTGCCTATCGTGCCCGCGGATGCGTGCGGTCGTAGACCGCGGCCAGTTGCGCGGTGGTGAGCTGCGTGTAGCGCTGCGTGGTCGAGAGCCGTTCGTGGCCAAGCAATTCCTGAATGGCGCGCAGGTCGGCGCCTTCTTCGAGCAGGTGCGTGCCGAAGGCGTGACGCAGCGTGTGCGGATGCACGTCGGCGGAGAGGCCGCGCAGCAGGGCGATGCGCTTGACGATGCGGCCGACGCTGCGCGTGGTCAGGCGCGCGTTGCCGCCCTGGGCGAGGCCGCGCAATTGCAGGTTGAGAAAGAGCGCCTGCGTGCGGAGCGCTGCGCCGTGGGCCTCGGCGGCCAGCCGCGCATCGCGCTCCTGAAGATAGGCGCGCACGGCCGCCGCGGCGGCATCGCCCAGCGGCACGTAACGCTGCTTTTGCCCTTTGCCGCGCACCAGGATCGCCTCGTTGGCCCAGTGGATGTCGTCGAGATCGAGCGCCGTCAACTCCGCGTTGCGGATGCCGCAGCCGTAGAGCAGTTCAAGAATGGCGCGGTCGCGGGCCGGCCAACTGGCCGCGTCGTTGCCGATCGAATCGACCACACGGTTCATCTGCTCGATCGAGGGCACGCGCGGCAGGTGCTTCGGCAGGCGCGGCGTGGAGACAAGCGCGGCCGGATTCTGCTCGATGAGCCGGCGGCGCGCCAGCCACTTGAACCAACTGCGGATGGCGGCCAGCGCGCGCGCCGCCGAGGCCTTCGAGAGTCCGCGCGCATAGAGCGCGCCGAGATAGGCGCGAATCTGCGTGTGTTCGATGGACGCGGCCTCCGTCGCGTGCTCGCTGGCCGCCAGCCATGCGGCAAACTCGCGCAGCTCGCGCGCGTAGGCGCGCTGCGTATGCGGTGAGGCGCCGCGTTCGCCGCCGAGCACGCGCAGATACTCCTCGACCAGCCGGCCGATGGAAGAAGACGCCGTCGCGGCAGAGGCGATTGGCAGATCGGCCGCAGCGCTCATTGCTGCGTCTCTCTCGCGCCATCCTCATCCGCATCGCGCGCCGCGATCGGGTTGCGCACGACCAGACGCGGGCCGGGGCGCGCGGCCTCTTTGGCGGCGAACTCCGCTGCAGTCGCCTGCGGCCGTTCCTTCGCGCGCGGATGATACGTGCGATACACCTCTTTGAGCCGGCCCAGCGCAAGGTGCGTGTAGACCTGCGTGGTGGAAATGTCGGCGTGGCCCAGAAGCGTCTGCACGCTGCGCAGGTCCGCACCGTGCTCGACCATGTGCGTGGCGCAGCTGTGGCGCAGCGTGTGCGGGCTGGCGGCGCCATCGGCCGTCTTCACCAGCTTCCAGGCCCACTGGCGCGTGAGCGGCATGCCGCGCAGCGAAAGAAACAGCCAGGCCCGCTCCGGTTTTGGCGCGGCGGACCGTGTTTTGCCGCGGCGTGCCGAGCTGATCCGCGCCAGGTGCGGTCTTCCCTCGCGCAAATACTGCTCCAGGGCAAGAAGTGCGGCGCGTCCCAGTGGCACGATGCGTTCCTTGTCGCCTTTGCCGCGCACGCGCACCAGACCTGCGTCGAGGTCAAGGTCGCTCGTGGCCAGCGCAACCGCCTCGGAGACGCGCAGCCCGCCCGCATAAAGCAGTTCGAGAAGGGCGCGGTCGCGCATCGTTGTGGCCTTGGCCTGCGGATGCGCAACGGCCAGCGCAGCTTGATCGAGCATCCCGGCCACTTCCGACTCGGCCAGCGACTTCGGCAGCACCTTCCATGTCTTCGGCGATTCGATGTTGACCGTGGGATCGCGCGGAATGCGCCGGTCGAGCAGGAGCCACTTGTAGAAGCCGCGCAGGCAACTGAGCTTGCGCGCCGAGGAGCGCGCGTCGACGCCGTGATTGCGCAGATGCTCGATCAGGCCGGCCACATCGGCCTGCGTGGCCGTTGCGAGCAGCGCGTTGCGGCCCTCCAGAAACTCGGCAAAGATGCGCAGATCGCTCAGATAGGCTTCGCAGGTGAGCGGGCGCAGCCCCTTTTCCACGCGAAGGTAGGTGGCAAACTCGCGGATCAGATCCAGATTGTTGCCGCCATTCACATCTTCGATTATCCGCGCCCGGAGGGTGCGCGCGACGCGATGCGCATCGCGCGCGAACCATGTTCATTACGGGGGCAGCATCGTCCATACGCGCGCCGCTTCAATACCCCGGCCCCGGCGCTGGGTGCATCGCCGCGTGGTAGCCGGCGCGGAAGCCCTGCCGGTACTCCTCGAAAGCCGGCGGTGGCACCGGCGGATTGCGGAAGCGGGGATGCCGCCGCACATCGGGCGGCAATGCACGGCGAATATCGTTGCGTGCGGCCCAAAAGCCGTCGTGATAGCCCTGTTGCGCGGCCGGGCTCATCGCCGGCGGCGGCGGAGGCGCATCAACCACCGGGCGCGGATGCGCGCATCCGGCCGCGGCCAGTGGCAAAAACAATGCGGCCAGGGCCGCGAACCTCTTGAGTTTCGTCATGAAAAACCTCGGAATTTGGATGAAATGCAGCGCCGTCCATGCGAATCGACGCACGTTGCTTCAAACCCGACTGCGTAAAAAATGTTGCACGGAAACGCTGAGCCGGCCGGCGACTTTCATGAAGCCGCGCGCGGGCGGACTCTTGCTGGCCGTCCGCGCGCCCGGCGCGTTTGCGCAACTCCCGGCAAAAAACGTCTTACCGTTTCACAATCTTCGTCAGGCGTGGATCGTTCCACAGCGCGGAAAATTCCTTCTCTTTGTACACGTCTGCGAGATCGGGATAGAGCCTGTTCTTGGCGCGCTGCAGGTAGTCGAGGGCGCCGTCGAGATTGCCACGCATGGCATAGGCCCTGGCGATCAGAAAGTCGATGCGCGCCTCCTGCTGCGGCGTCCTGACCTCGGCCGTGACGCCGTCGTTCGACGAGGCCAGAACATCCGGATCCAGTTCGAGAGCTCGCCAGTATTCCTTCATGGCGCGGTCCATCTTTTTCAGACCCAGCCAGGCCTCGGCCAGATTCACGTGGGCCGCTGCATTCGATTCGTCGAGCGCGAGGGCCTTCTTCAGATAGCGCACGGCCGGTTTGTATTTCCACTCAAGAACGCTGAGAGCGCCCAGATTGGTCAGTGCCGCCATGTTCTGCGGATCGTATTTGAGGGCCAGTTTGAAGTTTTTGCCCGCACCCCACTGGTCGTTGAGCTTCAGATCGGCGATTCCCAGCTTGTTATAGAGTTGGGGATTTCTGGGATCGTAATGCAATGCCTTTTGGTAGTCGATTGCGGATTGCAAGTATTCGCCCTTGAGTCGCGCCAGATCGCCTGCCTGCTCGGCGTTCTTGGCGGCTTGCGGCAAAGTTGCGGCAGTGTGAGCGCCTGGACCTGATTCTGCCCAGATATGTGGACCCGCGCTGACGGCCAGGCTCAGGATTGCAAGCGGCATGACAAGTTTGTGCATGGAGCATCCTCCTTTTGGGCTGGGACTTTCGCTGCGGGAACCGGCGCATCGCCGGTTCGGCGGCCCATCGTGCCTCCAGTAGAGCGCGAATCGGCGCGGCCCGGCAACGCTACGCCCGCTACCACGCGATGGGGCGCGGATCTGCCGGGCCAGCGAAGGCGGAAGCCGTTTTTTTGCACAAGTTTGCCCGGCCGCCGGAAGCGGCTGCGACGGCTGGTGCAGCCGCTTCCGGCCGGGGTTACCGGCCGTTACTCCACAGGGCCGGCCGGCCATGCTACCGTTACATCACGCGAAATCCCGCCATGGGCGCTATAGTGGAATCGCTTGAATCATTTCCACCCTCAGGTGCGCAAGGCTCTATGGCCGCTGCCCAAATCGATTCCGTGGACGAGAAGGCGATGCGCGCCGAGCTGCGCGCGGTGCTCGCCGCGGCCGAGTTTGCGCGCGCCCCGCGCATGGCGCGCCTGCTGGCCTACCTTTGCGAGAATCTTTTTGCCGGCAAGACAGCCCAGATCAAAGAGTATTCCATCGGCGTCGAGGTCTTCGAGCGCGGCGACTCCTTCGATCAGGATGCGGACTCGATTGTGCGCGTGGAAGCCAACCGCCTGCGCAAGCGCCTCGCCGAGTATTACGCGGGAGCAGGCGCAAAACATGCTCTCCAGATTACGATTCCGGTCGGCCAATATGTGCCCAGGTTTACTCCGGTCGTGCGCGATCCCGGCGAAGGCGCAATCCGGAAGCAACCGGAAGAGTCCGGTCAGGCCCGGCCGGCCATGGACGCCGCAGCACAGTCGGTTTCCGCCGCAAATCCACTGGCGGCGTCGCTTGCGGACCGTCCCGCCTGCATTCCGGCGAAGACGGTGCGCCGCGGCTACCGCCTGCTCTGGAGCCTGGCGGCGGCCGTGGTCGCGCTTCTCGCGGTTGCCTATGCCTGGCGCGTGTCGCTGAAAAAAGCGGAGACTTCGGCTTCGCAGCGGATGACGGCTCCAGTCCCATCGGAAGAATTTCTGCTTGGCCCGCCCGCCGGCCCGGAGATTCGCATCCTCGCCGGCGCTCGCCGCAGCCGGGTCGATCACGCCGGCAAGCTGTGGAGCGCGGACGCCTGGTTTACCGGCGGCACAGCCGTTACAAGCGCCGTTCTCCCCATCGCGCGCACGCAGGATCAAGCCTTTTATCGCACCAGCCGCCAGGGCCTCTTCTTTCGCTACGACATTCCGCTCAAAAAAGGCGTCTACGAGTTGCGCCTGCACTTTGCCGAAACGGTGTACAACCCGGAGGCGGCCGACGCGGGCGCCGAAGGCCGCCGGTTGATGACGGTGCGCGCCAATGGCAAAACCCTGCTCTCCGGTTTCGACATCGTCGCCGACGCGGGCGGCAGCCAGACCGCCGATGTCAAAATCTTTCCGGGTACGGTTCCGGCGGCCGACGGCGCGCTGCATCTGGAGTTCGCAAGCGAAAACGGCGAGCCGGCCATCCTTTCGGCCATTGAGATTTTGCCCGGACTCAACAGACGGGCGCTGCCGGTGCGCATCCTTCCGCGCCAGACGCCGTATTACTCCGACGACAGCCGCTGGTGGAGTCCGGATAACTACGAGGTAGGCGGCCGGATGGCCGCCTACAGCGCGCCCGTGGCCGGAACCGACGATCCCGAGTTGTTCGCCTCCGAACGCTGGGGCAATTTCACCTACGCCATTCCCGTTCCCGCGGGAAGGTACACGGTGACGCTCTATTTTGTGGCGCGTCGCGTCGATCCGGACCAGCCGTCGCTTTCCGGCAGCGAAGCGAAACGGGCCGCCGCCCGCGTCTTCAACGTTTTTTGCAACGGCAAAACGCTTCTGGAAAATTTTGACCTCGCCAAGGAGGCGCGCCAGACAAGCGTGGTGCAGCGCCGGTTCACCGATCTTGCGCCAAACGCGCAGGGCAAGCTGTTCCTGAGCTTTGTGCCTGTCGCTGGCTATGCAACCGTCAGCGGAATCGAAGTGCTGGCGGAGTAGGTCGCGCATTCGATTCGCGCCCGGCGAAACCACAATGGCGATAAGAAATCCAGAGCATTTTCGCTTTCTTCATGGGTTCCTTATGCGTCGCGTGAAACAGTAGGGCAATCGCACTCCTTTTGAGCGGGCTGGCGCATGGTGCGTCCGGCCGGCTCGTGCGCGATTTCTTCTTCGGCGTTCCTCGTTGCATCCGATCGGGACGCCGGGGTCTTTCTGTGTCTTTGCACCGGAACGGCGGCCGGTACTCCGCCGCAGCGCCAGGCGTTCCCACGCGCCTTTGTCTCAAGGGAGTTGAAAACCGCATGTTTCGTCGCACCGCCGGATGGTTCCTGCTTCTTCTTCTGGTCCTGGGCTTTCCCGCCCTGGCCTTGGCTCAAACCGCGCCTTCGGCCGACACGCAGGCGCGCCTGAACGCTCTCGAACAGGCCGTACACCAGCAGCAGGCGGCCACGGCCAGCGCGCAAATGTCCGGCGACAACGCCTGGATGCTGACCTCCTCGGCCCTGGTGCTGCTGATGACCGGGCCGGGACTGGCGCTTTTCTATGGCGGCCTGGTCCGCCGCAAGAACATCCTCGGCACCATGATGCAGAGCTTCGCCATGATGGGACTGGTGACCATCCTCTGGGCGCTGGTGGGCTACTCGCTGGCCTTCGGCCACGGCAATCTCTTCCTCGGCGGCTTCGAGCACGTCTTCCTGCGCGGGGTCGGGCTCGCGCCCAATCCCGACTACGGCCCGACCGTTCCCGAACAGACGTACATGATCTACCAGTTGATGTTCGCCATCATCACGCCGGCGCTGATCATGGGCGCCGTGGCCGAGCGGGTCAAGTTCAGCTCGATGGCGGTCTTTCTTTCGCTTTGGTCGCTGGTTGTCTACTGCCCGATGGCGCACATGGTCTGGGGCGTGGGCGGCCTGTTCAACTCGGCCGGCGCGCACATTCCCAGCTTCGACTTTGCCGGCGGCACGGTGGTGCATATCACCAGCGGCGTCTCGGCGCTGGTCTTCGCGCTCTACATCGGCAAGCGCATCGGCTACCCGCAGACGGCCATGCCGCCGCACTCGATGGTGCTCAGCTTCATCGGCGCCTGTTTGCTGTGGGTGGGCTGGTTCGGCTTCAACGCCGGCAGCGCCGTGGCGGCCAACGGGCTGGCCACCAGCGCCTTCGTCAACACGCACTTCGCCACGGCCACGGCGGCCCTGGGCTGGACGATCTTCGAGTGGGTGCATAACGGCAAGCCCACGGCGCTGGGCGCCATCTCCGGCGCGGTCGCCGGACTGGTGGCCATCACGCCGGCCTCGGGCTTTGTCGCGCCCATGTCGGCGCTGGCCATCGGCCTGATCGCCGGCTTCTTCTGCTCGTTCATGGTCTTCAAGGTCAAGTCCATCTTTGGCTACGACGACTCGCTGGACGCCTTCGGCGTGCATGGCGCGGGCGGAACGCTGGGTGCGCTGCTGACCGGCGTCTTTGCGACCTGCGCGATCAACCCGGCCTACGGCGCGGGCAAGCCCACCGGCTGGATCGACGGCAATCCCCACCAGATGCTCAACCAGCTTGCCGCCGTGGGCGTCTCGTGGGGCCTGGCCATCGTGGGCACGCTGGTGTTGCTCTTCCTGGTCGACAAGACGATGGGCCTGCGCGTCGCGCCTGAGGATGAGATCGCCGGACTCGACCTCTCGCAGCACGGCGAAGAGGGCTACGCGCTCGATTAGAGCAAAACCAGAGTGACTGCGTCCTCACCGAAAATGTGCCAGGTCGCCGCTTCCTGATGGTCGCGTCGACTGGAGGACACGGCCTCAGAGAGATACCCACTCTGGTTTTGCTATAACGCCCGCCGCAACGGGAGTTGATAAACTTGGGGCCGGAGCGGCCAAAACGCCGCCCGGCCTGATAGGCTATCGAACGAGGAATCTCTGTTTATGGTCAAGATCGAAGCTGTTCTGCAACCCTCGAAGCTGGACGCCGTCAAGGATGCGCTGCTGGAAGCGGGCATCGAAGGCATGACGATTCTGGAAGCCCGCGGCCACGGCCGCCAGAAGGGCCACACCGAGTTCTATCGCGGACGCGAGTACACGGTGGACCTTCTGCCCAAGGTCAAGATCGAGATGGTCGTCCGCGACGAGCTCAAGGACAAGGCCATCGAGGCCATCAACGGCGCGGCCCGCACCGGCCGCATCGGCGACGGCAAGATCTTCATCTCGCGCGTGGACGAAGCCATCCGCATTCGCAACGACGAGCGCGGCGAGAGCGCGCTGTAGGCGCTTCGCCTCACCCGAAGGCAACGTACGGAGCTTCGGGGAAATTTTCGGACGTCCGCGGCGCACAGGAAGTAGAATGGGATGCATGAAGAGGTCCTACCACACATTCCTCGCCCTCGCCGCATGGCTCGCTGTTCCGATCTTGCTGAACGCGCAGGACACGCGCACCGTCGTCGAACCTGTCTTCCCGCAGCCCTGCGCGACGCTCGAAGCGCAGTTGCAGAGCATCGGGCGCACGCTGGCCCCGGCCGACGAACAAAAGCTTGACACGGCGCGTATCCAGAATGCCATCGACGGTTGCGCGGCGGGTCGGGCCGTCGTGCTGCGCAAGAACGGCGTCAACGATGCGTTTCTCTCCGGGCCGCTGCATCTGAAAAGCGGTGTTGCGCTGCGCGTGGACCGGGGCGTGACGCTCTTTGCCTCGCGCGATGCCTCGCTCTACGCGATCCGGCCCGGCAGTTGCGGTCGGGTGACGCACACTCCCGGCCCGCGCGGATGCAAGCCATTGATCGCCGTGGACGACGCGCCCCGCTCCGCCGTGATGGGCGAGGGCGCGATCGACGGGCGCGGCGGCGAGAAGATCCTTGGTTCGTCGGACTCCTGGTGGGATCTGGCCGAGCAGGCTCGCGCGGGCGGTTACCAGCAAAATCCCCGCCTGATCGTCGTCAACCGCTCGGACAACTTCACGCTCTACCGCATCACGCTGCGCAACTCGCCGAACTTCCACGTCACGTACAACCAGGGCGACGGCTTCACGGCCTGGGGCGTCAGGATCGACACGCCGCAGCGGTTGGCGCGCAACACCGACGGCATCGATCCCGGCGACGGCGCGAAAAATGTCACGATTACCCACTGCTCGATCCGCACCGGCGACGACAATGTGGCCATCAAGGGCGGGGCGGGCGGCGCCACGCAGATGACCATCAGCCACGATCACTTCTACTGGGGTCACGGCATGTCGATCGGCAGCGAAACCAGCGGCGGCGTCAGCCAGATTCGCGTCTTCGACCTCTCGCTCGACGGGCCGGACAACGGCATCCGCATCAAGTCGAACGGCTCGCGCGGCGGCCTCACCCGCGACGTGGTCTACAGCGACGTGTGCATCCGCAACTCGCCCAACCCCATCGCGCTCGACACCGGCTATACCGACGCCGGAACGCTCAAAGGCAACTCGCCGCCCTCGATGCGCGAGATCACCCTGCGCAACGTGCGCGTCCGCGGCGGCGGCACGATCAGCTTCGTCGGCTACGCGCACGAAGACCGCATCGCGGCCCGTCTCGACGGCGTCGAGATTACCGATCAGGCGCAGTATCGCTACCGGCTCGCTCACGCCGATCTGACCCTCGGTCCCGATCCGACCAATCTGCAACTGCCGGCAGGACCCGCCGTAAAAGCCGCCGACTCGACGATCCTGGGAAAGCCCGCACAGGGCCATCCGGCCTCCTGCGCAGCGATCTTCGCGCCGTTTCCGCAGGACTGATCCTGCGCGGAGCAGAACCGGGTCAGTTTTGCGCGCAAGGGCGCGAGCGGATCCACACGCGACGCCAATCAGCGAGGCCGATTGCGTTCTCCGGCCTTGTTTCTGCGATCACTTTGATGCGCCGCCGCCTGCCGCTGCGCGGGACTTCCATCTGCGATGATAAAGATGGTAGAGTCCCAAAATCCATTGCGCGAGAGGAGCGGCCGCCCACGTGAAAACCTCCATGCGTCGCGTGGCGCTGATCTACAATCCGGCCTCCGGCCAGCGTTCCGCACGGCGGAAGGCGGCCATTGAACAGGCGCTGGCGGTTTTTCGTGCTTCGGGCGTCGTCGCCGAGGCGATCGCGACCGCGCGGGCGGGGGAGGCAACGATCCATGCGCAGCGGGCCATCGGCGCGGGCTGCGACACGGTGCTGGCCTGCGGCGGCGATGGCACGGTGCACGAGATGGTGCAAGGGCTGGTGGGCACGGAGGCGACGCTTGGCGTGATTCCGCTGGGCACGGCCAATGCGCTGGCCGCGAGCCTCGGCCTCGTCGGCCGTCCGGCCAAAACAGCGCGCAGGCTGCTTGACGCCGCGCCCAGACGCATCTCCGTGGGGCGCATTCACTTTCGCGATCTGAACGGAAATCCCGCCTCGCGCTATTTTGTCGTGGCCGCGGGCATCGGCGCCGACGCGCTCGTCATGGCGCGCATGGACGCGAGGCTCAAGCGGCGGCTGGGCTACCTGCTCTACATCTTCGAATGCTTCCGCACCTGGGCGACCTTCCCGTTTCCGCTCTTCGAGGCGGCTCTGCCGGCCAACGGGCACGACAGCCGCGTGGTCGATGTCTCGCAGTTGCTGGCCGTGCGCGTGCGCTCCTTCGGCGGGGTTCTGGGCGCGCTGGCGCCGGGCGCTGGCCTTTGCAACGATCGCCTCAACCTGCTGGCTTTCAAAACCCGCAAAAGACTGCACTATCTCACTTTCATGATGAGCGCTGTGGCCGGCAAACACAACTTCAACGGCGCGGTTGAACTGATGGAAACGCCGAGCATCGAGTGCCGCGCCCGCAACGGCGCCCGCGAATCATTCCTGGTCGAGGCCGACGGCGAACTGCTCGGCAGCCTTCCGGTGCGGCTCGAAATTGTGCCCGACGCACTGACGCTGCTGGTTCCACCGGGCGCAAAACCGTAGGGATTCGCATTGATCCGGGCGCGTGTCATCCGCGTGCAGCGCCGGATGCGGCGCTACGGCAGTTGCGCGGCTGCCGCTGCCGGATCCCAATGGTCTGTGCCGGCCAGGAAGACGCGCGGCAGAAACTGCGCCGCCTGGCTCTTCGTCAGTTGATGCGACCAGGCGATGCGGGCCGCGGGGTTCGCGCCCGGCCCCTTCGAGTGGAACTCGGCGTAGTCGGCCAGCGGCGTTTTGTCCCGGTTGTTCCACGGACTCCACCCTTGCGGGATCACGTTGGCAGGTAACTCGGTGTGGATGTAAATCACGCGGGCAAAGGGGCGCCACGGGCGGCCGAGACTGATCGTGTTACGCGGCGCGCCGGCCGGAATGCCGCTGGTCACCGTGCTGTTGAGAATGACGTAGCCAGTACTCTGCGCGGGCGAGGTGCGCGATTGCGCGGTCAGGTAGCCGGGGCCGATGGCGTGAATCTCCGTGCGATCGAAGACCGCCGCGGCGTTGCCGAAGAGGAAGTCCACGGCGCCTTCAATGTACGAATGAACATAATACTGGCGGCCGTAGTCGGCGAAGAGCGTGTCCTGGTAGCCGAGGAACCGGCAATTCTTGAAGACGGCGCGGTCGGAGCGCACGGCGGCGGCCACGGCCTGGCCGGTGTTGCCGGCTGTGTTCGCAAAGGTCAGATTGTCGGCCTCAAAGCCGTCGCCGTCAATCTCCGCCGTCGCTGTCAGGAACGTGCCGCCAGCCTGTTTGGCGTTGAGGCTGTTGGTGATGACCACGTCGGCGGGCGATTTGCCTATACCAACGAGAGTAACGTTTGCATGATTGCGCGTCACGATGATGCGCTCGTGATAAACGCCGGGCGCGATCTCGATGTAAACGCGGCCGGGTTTGCCGTGGGCGTCCTTGCTGGCGAAGGGATGGTGATCGAGCGCCATCTGGATCGTCGGAAATTCAGTGGTTCCGGCGATTCCGGTTTTCACATCGGGCGAAACGCGCACATGCACGTCCTGCGCGCCAGCCGGCAGGAGCCATCCCGCCAGGCTGGCCAGAGCCATCATTCTTGTCATCCGCGCCAATCGGTTGCGCATCGCCGTATGTCTCCTTCATGGACGGAGCCGTCCCGTGTGATAGCCTGATCTGCGGCGCGGCCAAGGCACTGCGGGCTTCTCAGCCTGCAAACGCCGCCGGGCCGCGTCCTTCCAGAGGTGCTGAATGCACGTTTTTCGATTGGCTCCCGTCGTTTTCATTGTGGCTGCTGGCATGGCGCTTGCGCAAACCGCGCCTGCTCCCAAGCCGGCTCCCGTTGCGCAGGATGTGTCGGCCCGGCCGACGCCTCCGCCGGAGATTTCCAGCCTCGATCTGTCGGCGATCGACCATGGCGCCGACCCCTGCGTCGATTTCTATCAGTACGCCTGCGGCAACTGGAAGAAGGCGCACGCCATTCCCTCCGATCAGGTCGTCTGGGCGCGCTCGTTCTCGCAACTGGCTTTGCGCAATCAGTACCTGCTGTGGAAGGATCTGGACGCGGCGGCCCGGGATCCGAAGACGCCGCTGCAAAAACAGTACGGCGACTTTTACGCCGCCTGCATGGATACGAGCGCGATTGAAAAGCAGGGCATCGAGCCCATCGAAGGCGCCTGGAAGCAGATTGGCGCGTTCCAAAGCGTTGGCCAGATTCCCGCCCTGCTCTCCTGGCTCGAAGACCGCGGCATCCCCGACGGCTTTTTCGGGTTCAGCGTTGAGCAGGACGAAAAGGACTCGTCCCAGCAGATCGCCGAGGCCGATCAGGGCGGCATCTCGCTGCCCGATCGCGATTATTACCTCGTCGATTCACCGCACTTCGCCCAGATTCGCGCCGAGTACGTGGCGCATGTGACGAAGATGTTCGTGCTGGCCGGCGACGCGCCGGCAGAGGCCGCCCAAGAGGCCGCCTCGGTGATGACCATCGAGACCGCGCTGGCCAAGGCCTCCATGTCGCGCGTCGATCTGCGCGATCCCGAAAAGATCTATCACATCTACACCGTCGCCGATTTTCAAAAGCTGACGCCGCAATTCGACTGGAAACCCTACTTTGATGCGATCGGTATCGGCCACTTCGACACGCTCAACGTCTCGGCTCCGGATTTCTTCAAGGGCCTGAATGCGGCGCTGGCGAGCGAGCCGGTTTCGGCCTGGAAGAGCTACCTGCGCTGGCAGGTGCTGCACGGCGAAGCCTCAAACCTGTCGAGCGCCTTCTTCGAGGAGGACTTCCGCTTCTTCGGCCAGACGCTGGCCGGACAGAAGGTGCCGCAGCCGCGCTGGAAGCAGTGCACGCGAGCCACCGACGAGGCGCTGGGCGAAGCCGTGGGCCAGGACTGGGTCAAAGAAAATTTTCCGCCCCAGGCCAAGGCCAGCATGGACAAACTGGTGGCCGCGCTCGAAAAGGCCCTGGGCGACGATATGCGCCAGTTACCGTGGATGAGCGCCCCGACGAAGAAGGCCGCTGAAGAGAAGCTGGCCATGATCCGCAACAAGATCGGCTACCCGGAGAAGTGGCGCGATTATTCGAGCATGAAGGTCGTGCGCAGCTCGTTTGTCGCCGACCAGGAGCAGGCTGCGCTGTTCGCCCGCAACTACAACTACGCCAAGCTCGGCAAGCCGGTGGACGAAAAAGAGTGGGGCATGACGCCGCCCACGGTCAACGCCTACTACGATCCCTCGTTCAACGACATCAACTTCCCGGCCGGCATCCTGCAGCCGCCGTTCTTCAACTTCAAGGCCGATCCGGCGGTGAACTTCGGCGGCATTGGCATGGTGATCGGCCACGAGATGACGCACGGTTTCGATGACGAGGGCTCGCACTTCGACGGCAAGGGCAATCTGCGCGAGTGGTGGACGGCCAGCGACCGCAAGGCCTTCACCGAACGCACCGGCTGCCTGGCCGACGAGTACAGCGGCTTTGAGAGCCTCCCGGCCAAGGGCGATGCCAAGGCCGTGCATCTCAACGGCAAGCTGACGCTCGGCGAAAACACGGCCGACAACGGCGGCCTGCGCATCGCCTACCAGGCGCTGGTCGACACCCTGGCCGCCGAGCACGAGAGCCTCGACGAGAAGATCGACGGCTATACCGAGGCGCAGCGCTACTTCCTCGGCTTCGCGCAGGTCTGGTGCGAAAACCGCACCGATGCCATCGCCCGCGTCCGGGCGCTCACCGATCCGCACTCGCCGGGCCGCTGGCGCGTCAACGGCTCGGTCCAGAACTTCGACGGGTTCGGCAAGGCCTTCGGCTGCAAGAAGGGCCAGCCGATGGAGCCGGAGAACTCCTGCCGCGTCTGGTAGGGCAGGGAAGAGGCGCCATCCAGAGCCCGGCCGGCGGCGGAAATCCTCTCCGCCGCCGTGCGGGCTCAATTTTCTTCGCCCGCCCCGCTCCCCTTTGCCGGTGCGCCAGCGTCTATACTGCCATTACATCCGATTTGCGGGTTTGTGGAGAGAAAACGGGGCAGGCTGTCCGGCGGAGGCATTCTCGGCCGCAAAAGTTCGCGGCGCTGGCGTCGTTCGGCGCGGAAACTAGGCACAACCTGCCCTCGCCTTTTACAATGCATCAGGGATTCCATCCCAACCCAGCACTGCTCGGGGAACGACCAAACTTGGCGGCGAACGCCGAACCAGGATGAAGGAATAGCATGAGGTTCATGAAATTCGGCAAGGCGCTGTTCTTGGGCGCTCTCTCGGTGGCTATCGTCTGCGGCGTAACGTCCTGTATCGAGAGCTATACGGTGGGCTACCTGTACGTCACAGGAACCGTCACGGCTTCGACCGGGAGCAACGGCCTTATCACCGGCTATCAGATCGACCACAATACGGGCCAGTTGACGCCGATCAATGCGTTGCCGGTCGCTTCGGGCGGAGCCAATCCGGTGCGGGCCGTCCTGACCCTGGGCAGCCGCTTCATCTATGTCCTCAATCGCGGCGCCAACGCCGCGGGATCGGCCGATTGCTACGGTACGGACCCCAGCACCGAGTGCCTGAACGCCAATATTACCCAGTTCGCCGTCGGCGGCAACGGCATGTTGACCGCCGAGGAGACCTTTTATACGCAGGGTCTCAACCCGTTTCGCATGGCTGTCGATGGATCGGGCAACTACCTGATGGTGCTCGATCACGATGCGCCCGACAACGCCAACCCGTCGGCAGGCGATGCCTGCGCGCTGGCGCTGCAAAACCTGGGACAGGGTGGCTCCAATGTAACCACCTGCGGCGACGTCACCATCTTCAGCATCAACCAGACCACGGGACGCCTGTCGCTGGTGCAGAATGCGCAGGTCACGATGAACGGCAAGCAGTTGACCTACTTCCCGGTGCCGGCCAATCCCGTGGACTTTGTTCTGACCGGAAGCTCTCTGCTGACGCTGACCGGAGGCGCCACGCCGGCCTCGTTCCCGTACACGGGCGCAACTTCGGTCTGGCCCTACAGCTACAACGGCAGCAACGGCCAGTTGACCCTGAGCCAGAACAGCGTGCAGCCGCTTGGCATCAAACAGGGCACGGCCATCGTCTACACCAACGGCGTCGTCTATGTCCTCGACAACGAGCCGGTGACGGTTGACTTCAATGGCACATCCACGAACTCGCAGAGCCAGATTTTGCCGTATACCGTTGGTGCGGCCGGAGCCCTGCAGGCTGAACCCACCGGCGTGATTCCCGACGATCCCACGCTCGGCAACCCCATCCAGTTGCTCGTCGAGTCCAAGGGCCATTATCTTTACGTGGCCAACCAGGGCAATAACACCGTCGGCAACAATCCGGAGAGCGGCCTCGCCGGTTATTACATCACGACCTCGCCAGCCTACCAGTTGACCTTCCTTCCGCATGAACCGTTTGGTTCCGGATCGGGACCGCAGTGTATCGTCGAGGATCCGACGGATCAGTACATCTACGAGGCCAACGAGTACGATTCGACGGTCACCGGACGGCTTCTCGATCCCACCTCCGGGTACCTGGACAACATGAGCCGCGTCCAAACCTACACGCTCCCCGGCCCGGCGTCCTGGTGTCTGATCGACGGGCGCACCAATTAACCGCCAGACTGCGTTCCGGCCGGGCGCTCCCGGACCGGTTGCAGGCCGGTTGCAACGCTTGGGCGGCCATACCGCCTGAGCCCAACGGAGAATCGCGGGAGACGGTTCAACGCCGCCCGCGATTCGGTCGCAGAGAATGGATTGTACGGAACTGGCAACAGTTCCGCCCACGAAAGATGCACATGAAGCTATCCAGATCGAGCCAGCTTGCGCTGGTTGTCGCGGCCAGCCTGGGAGTGGCGTCGCTGATTACTGCCTGTCAGCAGGTTACCCAGACGCTGACCGTCGATTTTGTCTATGTGGCCAGCGCCCAGGCCGCCGGCGCAAATCAGTACGGCGAGATCGACGTCTTCGAGATCAACTCCGAGTCCGGCCTCATGCGTCCGATTCCCACCTCGCCCTTCCCCTCCGGCGGCCGCGATCCGGTGGCCGAGGCTGTCTCCTCCGACAACGCCAATCTGTTTGTCGTCAATCAGGACGACAACAACATCACCCAGTTCGGCATCGGCACCGATGGCAAGCTCTACGCCAACCAAACCGTGAACACGCCGGGCATCTTCCCGCTGGCGGTCGCGGCCAGCGCATCCAATCTTTTTGTCGTCGATCTCTACCAGCCGCTGCCGATCTGTTCGACGGCCAATCCCTGCTCGGGTTCGATCTCCGTGTTTCAGTTCGTGCCGCCGTCGAGCGGCAGGTGTACTTCCACCATTTGCATGGGCTTGCCTGCCAATAATGCGGCGGTGAACGGCCAGTACTGGCCCTTGACGGTTTCGAGTGCGCCCAGCGACGTGATCGTCCCCACCGCCGTCAATGTGCTCGCCAATGGCAACTTCGTGTATGTCACGGCGTACGATTCGACCCCCTCGACGCCGGTGGGTTATGTCTTTGCCTTCGCGGTTGGCTCCGGCGGCGGGCTGACGGCCGTGCCCGGCTCGCCCTTCTCGGTCGGCTCGCAGCCTTCCGCCCTCGCCAGCGACAGCAAGAGCGCCAACGTCTACGTGGCGGATGCCCGCGGGGCCGATGTGCATGGCTATGCAGTGGGAGCCAATGGAGCGCTGACGGAGATGAGCGGCAGTCCCTTCCCGGCCGGCAATCAGCCCAGCGCCATCGTCGTCGATCCTTCGTACGCGTATGCCTATGTCGCCAATGCGCAGGATGCGACCGTGACGGCCTACTCCATTTCGAGCACGGGCGCGCTGTCCAGAACCGGCAGTTACGCAACCGGCCAGCAGCCGGTCGCCATCGGCATCGATCCCTCGACCAACCACTTTTTGTATGTCGCCAACTTCCTGGGCAACACGGTTTCGGGCTTCGAGCTGAGCACGACGGATGGATCGCTGCTGGACTCGCAGCTCTCTCCGTATGCCTCCGACGCCAATCCCACGGCTGTGGCGGCCATTCCGCACAACGGCACCGGAGCTGGCATCCAGACGCAGTGAAGGTTGCATGCGGGTTCGCCGGCCTGACCGGATGGTGGCAATACCCCTCGGGCCGCTTTTACAATAGCCTGAGGTCAACATAATCGAGATCTTTTACGGGCTCCAGCGGCCCCTCACGAAGGAAGCGCATGAAGTTCAGCAAATTGAGTCAGCTCGCGTTGGTTTCAGGCATCAGCCTTCTGGCTGCCTCACTCCTGGCGGGCTGCTATCTGATCACCATCGACTACGTCTTTGTGGCCAGCTCGGCCAGCTCGACGGCCGGTAGCCAGGGACAGGTCCATGCCTATGCCGTGGATGCCGAGTCGGGAGCCATCCGCGACGTCCTGGGAACGGTCGCATCGGGTGGCGTCAATCCCGTTGCCATGACCACAACCTCGGATTATTACAATCTGTACGTCGCCAATCAGGGCAGCAACACCGTGGTCCATTTCTCGATTCAGAACGACGGCGGCCTCACGCAGATGGACTCCATCACGCTGCCCGGGCCACCGGCGGCCCTGGCCGTGAATCAGGCGGATACCTATCTTTATGTGGTCTCCGGCAGCAACACGGCGACGCTGACCGAATACGCGCTCGCCAGTGGAACCGGGGCCATCGGCGCGCCGGTGCAGACGGTCAATCTCAGCCTGAACTGCAACGCCAGCAAGATCGCCAACTATCCCAGCGACGCGATGGTGCCGACCGGCGTCGCCGTCCTGCCCGGCAATGGCGGCGTATTCGTCACGGCCTATGACCAATCGGCCTACAACCCCAACCTGGCCGTGGCCACGCCCAGCAGCGCCAATCCCGGCTGGCTCTTCGGCATGGCTGTCGGCGCAAACGGGGCCCTTGCCCCGGCGGCCCAAAACTGCGCCAGTTCCACCGGCTTGAAGCCCTATGATGTGTACGAGGCCGGCGTCCGGCCTTCGGCTCTGGCCATCGATCCCACCGGCCGTTTTGTCTACATCACCGACTATGCCTCGAATACCCTGATCGGCTACAGCGTGCTTTCGACGGACTCTTTGACGCTGATGCTCAACGGGCCCTTCAAGACCGGAAACGAACCGACGGCCGTCCTTGTCGATCCCCGCGGCCTCTACATTTACGTGACCAATTCGCTCGATAACACCGTCTCCGCCTATGCCATCACGCTGGCCACCGGCACGCCGACGAATGTTGTCAACACCAGCGGATCGGCCTCCAACAATACCGACTCCACTCCGGTGGCGATGACCGTCGAGCCCTCGCTCGGGCGCTTCCTCTTCACCGCCAATCGCCTGGGTGACTCGGTCTCCGGCTTTCTGATCAATCCGAACAATGGCGCCCTGTCCGCCTTGCAGGATACGCCCTATCCCATCGCAGGAAGCTTTCCGACGGCGGTCGTTGCCGTTCCTCACGGAAACCACGCCTCGGAGACGGTTGCACCGTAGCCAGGCAACCTGGTTTTACGGCAAAAGGCCCAGCCCTCCGGCTGGGCCTTTTGTGCGCTTGCCCTGCGCGCGCACGGCCGTTTCCCCATCCCTGCACCGGTGCTTTCCTGCTACTCTCGTAACGTGGGCTTCCATGATTTTCTCGGCAACGCGGCCACGGTCGCGCACCTGCGCGAGAGCGTGCGCGCGGACCGTTTTCCGCACTCGATGATTCTGGCCGGGCCGCGCGGCGCAGGCAAGTACACGCTGGCGCTCATGCTGGCCCAGGCCGTTAACTGCCTCAACCCGCCGGAGACCGGTGGCCTGCCGGATTTTTGCGGCATGTGCCGCAACTGCACGCGCATCGCGGCATCGGCCAACCTCGACGCGCTGGTCGCCGCCGCCGTTGAGGCACGGGAAGAACTGCGCGAAACCGACAAACGCGAGACGCGCATTCTCATCGAGACGCACCCGGACGTGCTCGTCATCCCGCCCGACCCGCCGCAGCTTCTCATCAAGCTCGGCCAGGTGCGGCAGGCCATTCACGCGGCCTACTACCGTCCGCCCTCGGAAGCCAAACGCGCGTTCACGATCTTCACCTCGTCGGCGTTTATGAAGGAGGCGGCCAACAGCCTGCTCAAACTGCTCGAAGAGCCTCCCGACCACACAACGCTGATTCTGCTCACGGAGAATCCCCAGGAGCTGCTGCCGACCATCCGCTCGCGGGCGGTCGTCCACCGGTTGGGCGCCTTGCCCGTGGCCGAACTCGAGTCGCTCCTCGCCGTGCGCCGTCCTGAGCTCCGGCCGCAGCCGCGCGCGCTGGCCGCACGCCTGGCCGAGGGCGCCGTGGGCCGCGCGCTCACCATCGATCTGGACGCCTACATCGTCAGCCGCAAGGATGCGCTCACCCTTCTGCGCACCGCGCTGCGCGAGCCCGACTATAGTGAACTTTTCCGCGCCACGGAAACTTACCGCGCCGGGGCCGAAGGACAGGAAAAGACCGTCCACTTGCTGCGCGCGCTCGGCAGCCTGGTGGAAGACCTGCTCCTGATTCAGGCCGGCACGCCCGGCCTGATCCGCAATCTTGATCTGGAGTCCGAACTGACGCGCCTGGCCGAGGGGCTCACCCTTGATTGGATCGACGGAGCCGCCCGCGCTCTGACGCAGGTCGAGCAGGGCATGCGCCGCAACCTGCTGCGTTCGCTTTCGCTCGACGCCATGGCCGTGGGGCTTGGCCGCCAGGCCTGACGGCCACCATCGCGGCCCACAAGCCAGTTCCGTCCGCAATCCATGCCGCACCTGGTGCGTAGGTGGTGCGCAGGAGCAGAGAAAAGGATGGATCTGCTGGCAAGTGGTAGAACCCCTCTGGAGAGTGCTGGATCGAGAAGTAAGACAATTGTCGGGATGAAGCCGTACGCTCGATGAAAACGGCCGTTTCCCCACCCGGACTCGCCTGGGAGCGTCCCGCCTTGCACGACGGGAAGGCGAGAAGCCCAGGTTGGGTAGCCCATGAAGCAACCATTTCCTATTCAATAGGATGAAGCGAGTTCGCGCGGAGGCTGCAACGCAGATGGGCCCAGCGCGGCTACGGCTGGGCACGGCCTCGGCGGTGGCCTCGGTCCATCTGCCGGCGCCTGCGATGTCTCAACCCCAGAGGCAAGACGGTGGACGAAGAGAGACTCTGCGCCGAGGGGAACTTCCTGTAGTCGGAGGGAGAAACTGAATGGGCATTCATGAGAGATTTCTATAAATTATTGTTGCTAAAAGCGTTAGATTTTTCTAATTTACCCGCCCCCCTGCCCGTTTCGCCGCCAGGCCCTGCCAACGGGCCGCGCAATCGGGACCGAATGAGGCGGGCCACTCGGCCATTTGGAGTGCTGCAACAGCCTCGTCGGGCAAAATCTGGCCATCTCCCCATCGTCTGAAGAAAAATCGTTAATTTTGATTGCGATTTTTCTTGCCAGCGCAAGCAAGAATGGGGTACCTTATTGTGGTCTGACCTGTACGCTCATTTTGGCCGTCCCCGAGATGGAGAGCCCGTCAGATGGATTCCTCGGGACGGGTCAGGTCGCCGCGCAGCGGGCACGGCGATGTTGCATCGTTCGCAGGCCCGCGCCCAACAGTATTCATTTTGGAGGTAACAAGGAATGCAGCACACAGTCGAGAAAGCAACCGTGCGCTCCTTCGGTCCTTTGGATTCAGCGTCCCTGCTGCAACAGGGCATGGGTGCGCTGACAAGGTTCCAGGCGCGTACTTTTGGCACGATCGTTAGCCTAACCCTACTGATCTGCGGTTTGATGCTTCTGCCGCAGCACGCACGCGCGCAGGAGTTCCGCGCCACCATCAGCGGCGCCATCACCGACGCCACTGGGGCCGTTCTGCCCGGCGCAAAAGTCGAGGTGAAGGAAACATCCACCGGCACCATCAGCCGCACCGTGAGCGACAATGCCGGCCAGTACGTGGTGCCCTTTCTGCTCCCCGGTGACTACACCATCACCGTCACTGCAAAAGGCTTCCAGACCCTCAAGCGGGCCGGAATTGCGCTGCAGGCGCAGGAGCACCCGATCCTCAATCTGGCCTTGCAGGTCGGTTCCACCAGCCAGACGGTGACCGTCACCAGCGCGGCTCCGTTGCTCGACCTGGCCAACGCCTCGGTCGGCTCGGTCATTCCCACGGCGGCCGTTGCCGACCTGCCGTTGAACGGCCGCACGCCGGTGACCCTGCTGGAACTGGCTCCTGGCGTCGTCAGCACCGCGCCGCCCCAGCAGATTCACCCCTTCGATAACAACGCGGGCAACTCCTGGTCCATCGGCGGCACGCCGAACCAGGTCAGCGAAAGTCTGCTCGATGGTTCGCCGAACGAGACCCTGCTCGGCGCCACGGCCTTCAACCCTTCGGAAGACACCGTCAAGGAAGTTTCGGTCCAGCCCTTCGCCACGGATGCTTCGTTCGGCCATACCATCGGCGGCGTCGTCAACCAGGTGACCAAGAGCGGCACCAACATGATCCACGGCACCGCCTACGAGTTTGGCCAGATCTCCGGCATCGACTCCAACCTGTACTTCAACGGCGCCTCCTTCAACAAGGGAACGCAGAAGCCGCTGCCGGTCTTCCACTTCAACCAGTACGGACTCACTGCCGGCGGTCCGGTCATGATTCCCAAAGTGTATGATGGCCGCAACAAGCTCTTCTTCTTCTTCGCTTGGGAAGGTTTGAAGGATTCAAGCCCGGCCGCGACAGCGCTGACCGTGCCGACCGCAGCCGAAACCAGCGGCGACTTCTCGCAGCTTCTGGCCGCGGGCTGCCCTGCCGGCTTCGCCAGCAATACGGCGGCGCAGGGCGCAATGTGTAACCCCTACGGCTCGCATACCTCGGTCTACAATGATCCCGAACAGCTCTTCAACCCCTACAGCCCGACGGGTTATGTGGGCGGCAAGGTCGTCCGTACGCCGATCTACAACAACCAGTTGACCTCGGTCATGCCGACGCTGGATCCTGTGGGCGTCGCCCTTGCCAAGCTCTATCCGAGTGCGAACGCCACCGGAACCTCCACCGGCCAGGATAACTACAACAGCAATGCGCCCAGCGTCGACAACTTCAACAGCGAATTCGGCCGCATGGACGCCAACCTCTTCTCGAACGATCACCTCTTCGTCGACGTTCGTCACAACCTGCGCGGCCAACTGAAAGAGCAATACTTTGGCACGAACAACGACGCGGAAGGCGTCACGCTGACCCGTGAAAACTGGGGCATCGTGGCCGATAACGTCTATACCATCAACACCTCCATGGTCCTCGATACCCGCCTGAACTGGATGAAGTTCGGCGAAGCGCATGGCTCGCCGGCCCAGGCTCTGAGCCCGGCCAGCGTGGGACTGCCCAGCGCCTTGGGCACCGAGAGCACCATGGTGCAGTTGCCCTACATCAACTTCAACGCCACCGGCAGTTGCTCCAAGTCCAGCTTCATGTGCCTGGGCAACAACGGCGCGGCGATCGATCCCAGCACCAGCTATCAGGTCTTCACCGATCTGATCAAAATTGCCGGCCGCCAGACGATCAAGGTGGGCTTTGATGGCCGTCTCTATGGGATGAGCATCACCAACTACGGTTACTCCTCCGGCAGCTTCAAGTACGACACAAGCTGGACCAACGCAGGAACGGGCGGCACCACCAACGAGCTGGGCTACGATCTGGCCGCCATGCTGCTCGGCGTGCCCTCTTCGGGTGAGTACGATCTGGAAGCGCGCGGCGACTACCATCAGTACTATGTGGGCGTCTTCGCGCAGGACGACATCCGCGTCAACGACAAGCTGACCGTCAACCTTGGCCTGCGTTTCGACATCAACACGCCGTTTGAAGAGCGTGCGGGCCGCACCGTCAACGGCTTCGATCCCACCGCGACGGTGAACTACAGCGCCAACCCGGTATGGGCCTCCACGACAGAGACCGCTCCGGATGGAACGGCCTACACCATTCCCAGCATCAACACCTTTGGCGGCCTGACCTTTCCCAATGGCAGCAATGGAGCGGTCTTCGCCACCAACAACGGATTCTTCAGCCCGCGCGCCGGTTTCTCCTACGCGCTGGACAACAACACCGTCCTCCGCGGCGGCGCGGGCATCTTCGTGATGCCGGAGACGCTGTCCAACCTCAACTCCGCAGGCGTCACCTCCTCGAATGCTCTTAGCAACCAGGAAGGCTTCAGCGCCAGCACCTCCTACGTCACCTCCACGCTGGGCTACGCTCCGGGCGGCGCGGGCTCGAACACCCAGGACAATCCCTTCCCGACGCTGACGCAGCCGGTGGGGAATGCGTATGGAGCCAGCACCTTCCTCGGCTCGCCGTCGGAGATCCAATTCCTGGCGCCGAACGAGTCCGATCCCTACTCCGAGCGCTGGAACATCGGCGTGCAGCGCACCCTCAGCAACAACCTGCTGGTCGAGGCGCTCTACGAGGGCAACCACGGCGTGCACCTGCCGGTGGGCGCGCACAACATCAACGCGGTGCAGATGCAATATCTCTCCACGGCGCCCTACTTCAACTACGACCTGAACACCGAATATGGAATCAAGGTCAACAACCCGTTCTACCAGACGCTGAATGTGAATGGCGTGGCGAATACCACGGGCCTGAACACCAGCCCCACCACGAACTTTGGCAGCTTTGTCGTGCCCTTCCCGCAGTACAACACCACGACGATCAACGAAGAGAACATGACCATTGGCCAGTCCTGGTTCCATGGCGTGGTCTTCCACGTGGAAAAGCGCGCCAGCCATGGCCTGACTCTGACCGGAAACTACAGCTTCACCAAGCTGATCGAGAAAGACAGCTTCCGCAACGATCAGGACAGCTTCCTGGAAAAACGCATCTCGCCCTACGACTATACCCATCACGTGACGGTGGGCGGCGTCTATGAACTGCCTGTGGGCAAGGGCAAGATGTTCAGCCTCGGCGGCAATCGCTGGCTGGATGAGTTCCTTGGCGGCTACGTCATCAATGGAATCTATCAGTTCCAGAGCGGCCCGCCGATCGAATTCACCAGCGATATTCCGCTGGCGCCGACGGTTACCTCGCTGCGCCAGATCAGCAACAATCACCGTCAGATCACCGGCCAGGCCCTCAGCGTGTCCGATTTCGTGACCAGCTCGAATCCGAAGAGCTGCACCGGCGTCTGCAACGGAACGGTGAACATCGGCGGCCAGTACGTCGATCACTACCGCACGCTGCCGACGACCATGTCGTGGGTGCGTTCGGACGGCTACAACAACCTCGATGCTTCGATCCTGAAGAACTTCGATCTGCCGCGGGGCACCTACTTCCAGCTCCGCTTTGAGACCTTCAACACCCTCAACCACCCGGTCTTCGCCGCGCCGAACGTTTCCAGCGCGACGGCCAGCAACTTCGGCGAGATCACCGCAACCGAGAAGAACAGCCTGCCCCGCCAGATCCAGATCGGCGGCCGTCTGGTCTTCTAACCTGAATCACTGTATGGCCCGCGGCGCGGCGTCCGGCTTCTCCGGATTCCGCGCCGCAATTTTTTTGCGCCGGAGGAGTCGCTCTGCACGCGCAGTAAAATGAACCTGTCGGCGCAAGGCAAACCGCCGGCCAGGGGCTGAAAGCCATGCACCGGGGTGACCCAAGATGAAGACCGTCCAGATGGCCGATGCGGTGCGCTTTCCGCGCATGACGACGGCGGAACTGCGCGAGAGCTTCCTGCTCGATGCGCTCTGCCAGCCCGGCCAACTCCATCTCAACGCCGTCGATCTCGATCGCGCCGTCGTGGGCTTTGCCGTCCCGCCCGATGATCCCCTTGAGCTTCCCGCCGATCCCGCTCTTCGCGCCGCATATTTCACCGAACGCCGCGAGCTGGGCGCGCTGAACATCGGCGGCGCGGGCGCAATCGAGGTCGAAGGCAGAAGCTACGATCTTCATCCGCTGGATGTGCTCTACATCGGCCGCGGCAACAAGCAGATTCGTTTTCTCTCGAACGATCCGTCCGCGCCGGCGATTTACTATCTTCTGAGTTATCCCGCGCACGCCGTCTATCCGGTGGCGCTGGTGCGCAGGAAAGAAGCGCAGCCCACCGAACTCGGCAGCCTCGAAGACTGTAACAAGCGGACGATCTGCAAGTATATTCACCTTCAGGGGGCGCGCAGTTGCCAGCTCGTCCTGGGCGTCACGCATCTTGCGCCCGGAAGCAACTGGAACACCCTGCCGCCGCACACGCACAGCCGCCGCTCGGAGATTTACATGTACTTCAACCTGGCCGCGGATGCGCGCGTGATGCACTTCATGGGCCCGCCCGAGGAGACCCGCCACCTGGTCGTCGCCGACAAAGGCATCGCCGTTTCGCCCGGATGGTCCATTCATGCCGGCGCCGGCACACGCGCCTACAGCTTCTGCTGGGGCATGGGCGGCGAAAATCAGGACTACGCCGACATGGAGCCCGCGCCGGTCGACCGGTTGCGTTGAGACCGCCCGATTGAATCGCGCTTTCGAGAAAGGCAACGGCGGCGTCTTTTCGATGGCGTTCGCCGCCGCTTTCTCCGATCCGGATAGAAAGATCGCCTCGCACTCTCGATCCCTGCGCAATTCGCCGCGCCAGTGAGAAATTACTCATCCGCGCGCATTGCAATGGGTTCCTGTTTCGCTTCTCTTGCTTGCCTAGGCCGATCGGTTGCAGCGAAACGAAGAGGCAAGGCGATTTTTTCCGCTTTTCTCTCGACGATTTGTCTGGCTGGCCGATAGGTCACTGAGAGAACGCGATGAGCACAGGGCCAATCCCGCTGGAGAGTCCCGTTGCATCGGCAGAGCCCCGGACCAGTCCGCACGCCGTGGTGCGGCGTCCGGTTCTCGATGCGCGCGGCCGCGTGCAGGCCTTTGAGCTGCTGGGCTGGCCTTCAGCAGGCGCGGACCGTGCAAAGAGCGTGGCGGCCCAGGGATTGCTCGACGCCATCGCCTGTTACCGGCTCAACCGGCCGAGCGAGCTGAAGAAGCTGACCGGGGGGGTCCATGCCTTCGTATGCTGCCCGGAGTGGAGCGCATTTGCGTCCCTGCTGGAGACGATGCCCGCCAACCTGACCTGGCTGGGAGTGCCTGCCGCCCTCGATCCCAGCGAGGAAAACCTTGGCCTTCTCAAGGCGGCGAAGGAACGAGGATTTCATCTTGTGCTGACCGTGGACGCCTGGGATGCGGGCCTGCGGCCTATCGTGGAGCTGGCCAACGTTGTTGCCGTCGATTACGCGGCCTGCGACACGGCGCGTTTGCGCACGCTTGTGGCCGAGACGCGCAGAGAGCAGGCCGTGCGGATGGCGCGCAATGTGCAAACCCCGGAGCAGCAGCGCCTGGCGCAGGAGGCGGGCTTCGCGCTCTTCGAGGGATGTTACTTTTGCCAGCCGCCGCTGCAGAGAAACCGGCGGCCTCCGGTCAATCAGATGCTGCGCATCGAGCTGCTGAAGGTGTTGCAGCGGCAGCCGCTGGACATCGCCAGAACCACGGATCTGGTCCGGCGCGACGGGCCGCTGGCCTATCAGGTTCTGCGCCTTGCCAACTCGCCGCTGTGGGGGCTCTCCGGCGAGGTCGCGTCGATCGAGCGCGCGCTGCTGACCATCGGCGACGAGCGCTTTCGCCGCATCGCGACCACGGCCATCGCCGCCGAGTTCAACGGCGGGCAGCCGGCGGAGCTGCTCTGCATTGCGACCATCCGGGCGCGCTTTTGCGAAGAGGCTGGCCGTCAACGCGGGATGGACGGCTTCACGCAGTATCTGCTGGGTTTGTTGAGCCTTTTGCCGGCAATGCAAGGGCAATCGATGGCCGATCTGGCGGCGACGCTGCCGCTGGCCGAAGGGCTGCGCGAGGCGCTGCTCGGCGAGCCGAACGCCGAGCGGATCCTGCTCTGCTGGCTGGAGTTCTTCGAGCAGTCGCGCTGGGACCATTGCGACGCCTGGGCGCAGGAGCATGGGCTCGATCAAGCGACGCTCGCGCAGCTCTATCTGGATTCGGTTGCGTGGTCCGAGGCAACCTTACACGCTTTCAAATGATTCAAAGGGTAGAGCGTCCAGCTTTCGGACGGAACCAGCGAGACCGCAGGCGGGGACGTTCCTGTCCCGTTCGATCGCGACAACCAATCCATACGCAAAGGCGAGGTGAACCATGCACGAAGAGCCGATCGGAGCTCCGTCGCAGTTCGATTCCCAACGGCATTCCAGAACCGCGCTGACGGCCGAGGCGCTGGCCCAGTCCTTTCTGGACAATTTGTACTTTGTGCAGGGCCGATCGCTGGAGCGGGCCACCGTCAACGATCTTTATATGGCGCTGGCGCACACCGTGCGCGACCGCATTCTGGAACGCTGGATCCACACGGTCAGAAACTACCAGGCGCAGGATGTGCGCGTGGTGTGCTATCTCTCGGCCGAGTTCCTCACCGGCCCGCACCTGGGCAACAACCTCGTCAATCTGGGCATCTACGACGCGGCCGAGGAGGCGATGCGCCAGTTGGGCCTCGACCTGAGCGCGTTGATCGACCAGGAGGAGGAGCCGGGCCTGGGCAATGGCGGCCTGGGCCGGCTGGCCTCCTGCTTCATGGACTCGCTGGCCACGCTCGATATTCCGGCCATCGGCTACGGCATTCGCTACGAGTACGGCATCTTCAACCAGCAGATTCGCGACGGCTGGCAGGTCGAGTCCACCGACAACTGGCTGCGTTTTGGCAATCCGTGGGCCCTCGAACGGCCCGAGGACCGTTTCGACGTGAAGCTGGGCGGCCGCACCGAATCGCACACCGACGCGCACGGCCGCTTCCGCGTGGAATGGATTCCGCAAAAGGTGGTCAGCGGCGTTCCTCACGACACGCCGATTCTCGGCTACGGCACGAACACCGCCAACACCATGCGCCTGTGGGCTGCGCAGGCCGTCCAGAGCTTCGACTTCGGCACCTTCAACCAGGGCGATTACTGGGGCGCCGTCGCCGAGAAGGTTTCCTCGGAGAATCTCTCGAAGATTCTCTATCCGAACGACGACGGCCTGCAGGGCAAGGAACTGCGGCTGGCCCAGCAGTACTTTTTTGTCTCGTGCAGTTTGCAGCACATCCTCCATATCCAGAAGTCGCAGAACCGCTCGCTGGCCGAACTGCACCGCAACTTCGCCATCCAGATGAACGACACGCATCCGGCCATCGCCGTGGCGGAGCTGATGCGGCTGCTCATCGACGAAAACGAAATGGAGTGGGAACGCGCCTGGCACGTGACGCAGAACTGCCTCTCGTACACCAATCACACGCTGCTGCCCGAGGCTCTCGAACAGTGGCCGCGCGAGCTGTTCGCCCGGCTTCTGCCGCGCCATATCGAGATTGTCGAGGAGGTCGATCGCCGCCATCTGGCTGAGGTGCGCAGCCGTTTTGCCGGCGACGAGGCGCTGGCAGAGCGGCTGGCGCTGGTCGGCGTCAAAGGCGATAGCGGCGAGCGCTTTGTGCGCATGGCCCACCTGGCCTCGCTCGGCAGCCATGCCATCAACGGCGTGGCCGCGCTGCACACCGAACTGCTGAAGTCGAGCGTGCTGAGCGATTTCTACCGGATTTCTCCGGAAAAGTTCTCGAATAAAACCAACGGCGTCACGCCCCGGCGCTGGATGGCGCTGAGCAATCCGCTGCTGGCCGAGTTGCTGACGGCACGGCTCGGCGCCGGCTGGCTGCGCGACGCGGAAAAACTGCGCCGTCTGGAAGCGGCGGTCGACGAAACCGACTTCTGCGAGGAGTGGCGCGCCATCAAGCGCAAGAACAAGCAGCGGCTCTCGGCCTACATTCACCACCAGCTCGGCATCTTCGCCGATCCCGATTCCATCTTCGACGTGCTCGTCAAGCGGATGCACGAGTACAAGCGCCAGCACTTGCAACTGCTGCACATCCTCACGCTCTTCAAGCGGATTCAGCATGATCCCGACGCCGAAATCGTTCCGCGCACCTTCGTCTTCGGCGGCAAGGCCGCTCCCGGCTACTGGATGGCCAAGCTGATCATCAAGCTGATCCATTCGGTGGGCTCGGTCGTCAACTCCGACCCCAGGGTGCGCGGCCGGCTGAAGGTCGTCTTCCTGCCCAACTACAACGTCAAGCTCGGCCAGCGCGTCTACCCGGCGGCCGATCTCTCCGAGCAGATCTCGCTGGCTGGCAAGGAAGCCTCGGGCACGGGCAACATGAAATTCGCCATGAACGGCGCGCTCACCATCGGCACCCTCGACGGCGCCAACGTCGAGATTCGCGAGGAGGTGGGCGCAGAGAACTTCTTCCTCTTTGGCCTCACCGCCTCCGAGGTCGAGGAAAAAAAGCGCGCCGGCTACAATCCTCGCGCGTATTACGAAGAGAACGCCATGCTGCGCGAGGTTCTCGATTCGCTGGTCGGCGGAGAATTTTCCTCCGGCGACAAGGGGCTTTTTGCGCCGCTCTTTGACGCCCTGCTCCACCGCGACGAGTACATGCTGTTGGCCGATTACCAGTCGTACATCGATGGCCAGGACAAGGTGGGTCAGGTCTACATGCGCCCCGAGGAGTGGACGCGCATGTCGATTCTGAACGTAGCCCGCATGGGCAAATTTTCTTCCGACCGCGCAATCAAGGATTACTGCGCCGAGATCTGGAAGACCTGGCCGGTCAGCATCAAGCTGTAAACCGCAGAGGGGTTGGGATCGGCCGCCGCCGCGACGACTGGTCCGGCGCACCGGTCGCGGTGCGTCCGTCCCTCTGCTCCGGCAGAAAAACGCGGGGGTCTTCCAGCCATTTCCGCTTCCAGTCATTTCCGTTCCCAGCCATTTCCGTCAAAACGCGGGAATGGCCGGGTGCGGCAAGCTGTGCGGGCGAAAGCAGGAAGCATTCCGCCGGAGGCGCTGGAATTACCCGACCATCACCACCGATTGCGCCCAGTCCATCGCCTTCCAGTAAGCCTGGGCGATGAAATCCTGCTCGATGGCCATCTGCGCGGCCAGAGCCTCAATGCGCGGCCAGATGCCAGCTTCCATCGCCAGCATCAGTTCGTAGATGGGCGCCAGCGGGCCCTTGTTTTCCAGCAGAACGGTCTTGGCGTTTTCGTCGAGCGGCAGTCCATCGAGCACCTCGCGCATGGGGATCTCCAGAATCGCGTCCATCAGCGAGAGCAGCCCCATCTGAAAGAGGTCGGTGTTGCCGGCCTCGATCCGCGCGCTCAACTCCTCGCCGAAGCGGGCGCGCACCAGCGAGGCCAGAGCCAGGTCGGAGGGCTTGTTGCGCGATAGTTCGAGCATTCCGCTCAGACGGCACCAGCGGCGAATCTCGTCCTCGCCGAGGATGGTCAGCGCCTGGCCGATGGATTTGACCTCGCCGCGCAGTCCGAACAGGGCCGAGTTCAGATAGCGCAGCAGCCGGTAGTAGAGCATGGGATCCGACTTGATAACCTGTTCGAGTTCCTTCCAGTCCAGGGCCGGCTTGGAGATGGCCGCCAGCAGCCGCAGGTAAACCGTGCGATAGGATTGCGCGCCACGCGCGCGCATCGTCTCCGGCTTGCGGAAGAAGTAGCCTTCAAAAAAAGTGAAGCCCTCGTTTTTGGCGAACTCGAAGTCGTCGCGCGTCTCGACGTGTTCGGCGATCAGGCGCGGTCCGCGGGTGCGAAATCGCCGCGCCAGTGCGGCGGTCTCGGCCACGGTCGAGCCCTTGACATCAATCTTGATGTAGTCGGCGATCTCGGCCAGATCCTGCCGCGGGTCGCTCGGCCGGAAGTTGCAGAGCGCGATCCCGAAGCCGGCTTTCTTCATCGTCTCGCAGGCGGCCAGCACCTCGGCCTCCGGCGCAACCGCATCAGGAATCTCCGCAATCACCTTCTCGGGCGGCAGCAGGGCGAGATACTCGCCCAGCAGAATCTCGCGTGTGGTCACGATGAAGGCCGGCAGGCCATTCGACAATGTCGCCAGGCCGATCAGGCTCGACATGTCGATCACGCTGCGGCTGGCCGTATCGCCATCCACGGACGGAATGTAGTTCCCCAGCCCAGTGCGAAACAGCAATTTGTAGGCGAACACCTTTTCGTCTCTGGTCAGGATGGGCAGCCGGGCGGCAAAGCGCGCGGGCTTCGGGTCGTCTGCGTTGAAATCGTACATGGCCATGCAAGCCCCTAAGCGCCTATCGGTTCAAAACCCCGCGTCCTTTAATCTCCCGCCGCTGGACGCCGGCCCAAAAGTACCATGGTCAGACGGGCGCGTCATCGTGGCGAAAAACGCCAGCGCGGCCGGCCGGGCGGGCGCTAGAAGCCCGCGGCCGAAAGCGGTATACTCGCAGCACGATGCAAGTCTTTGTCATCCTCCCCGCGGCCGGTTTGGGCACCCGGATGGCGGGTCCGCAACCGAAGCAGTTTCTCGCCCTTGCGGGCGTGCCCATTCTTGTTCACTCGCTAGGCGCCTTTGCCGCCGCCCCGCGCGTCACGTCGATCTACGTGGCCGTGCGCAAGGCCGAAATGGAGCGCGCCCAGGCGCAGATCGACGAGTACGGTTTTGCAGGGCGCGTCCATGTGGTCGAGGGCGGCGAAAAACGCCAGGAGTCGGTGGCCAACGCGCTCCGCTCGCTGCCGGCCCAGCCCGACGACATCGTTCTGGTGCATGACGCTGTCCGGCCGCTGATCGACGTGGCCACCATCGAGCGCACCATCGACGCCGTCGCCGGGCACGGCGCGGCCATCGTCGGCCTGCCGGCGGTGGACACGATCAAGCAGGTCGAGCGCACCGCGCACGGTGCGCTGGTGACGGCGACCATCCCACGCGAGTTCGTGGTGCAGGCGCAGACGCCGCAGGGATTTCGCTACGGCCTCTTCGCGCGCGCCCTGGCCGAGGCCACGGCCGATGGATTTGTGGGCACCGACGAGGCCTCGCTGCTCGAGCGCGCCGGCGTGCCCGTCGCTGTGGTTCACGGCTCGCCGGTCAATCTCAAGATCACCCAGCCCGGCGACCTGGACCTGGCCGAGTTCTATCTGAAGCAGCGGGATCCGCGGAGTTAGCGGGATCCGCGGAGTTGGCGGGGCAAAACGCAACCATGGTTGCTGTCGTCTGATCGCGGTTCTGGAACAACGGCACGGCTTCAAAGGCTGCGAAACCGCTTGAAAGGGCCTTGCACGAGCGGCACGGCTTTCGTCGGGCCACACGCCGGGCAAAATCAATGGGGTTTTTACCCCTGCTTTCACGTTTTTTGTCGTTTTCGCTTGTTTTTCGGAGTTTTATGGCAGCCTCCTTTGGCCCGAGGGACGGTTTCCTCCAATTTTTTATCGCTTCTACAGGCTGGTAAGAACGATGGCAAAGTCGGACACACGCATCGGATTTGGCTACGATTCGCATGAATTCAGGGCGGGTGTGCCGCTGCGTCTTGGCGGCATGGCGCTCGACCACCCGGAGGGTCTGGCCGGCCACTCGGACGGCGACCTGCTGTTGCACGCCATCACCGATGCGCTGCTGGGCGCGGTGGCGGCCGGTGACATCGGCAGCTTTTTCCCGCCCGGCGATCCCCGCTGGAAGGACGCCGACTCGGCCATCTTCCTCAAGCTGGCGCTGGAAGAGTTGCGGCACGCCGGTTACCAATTGGTCAACCTCGACGCCACGCTGATCCTGGCCAAGCCCAAAATCTCGCCCATCGCCGCCGAGATGCGCGGCCGCGTCGCCGATCTGCTCGGCGTCGCGATCGACCGGGTGAGCATCAAGGCCAAGACACCCGAGGGGCTGAACCTGGATCATGTCGCCCAGTGCCACGCTGTCGCGCTGGTCGAGCGCGTCGAGGAGAACGACGAACTGAAGAGCATGGAGGCGGTCATCGAAAGCCAGCGCCAGCTTGAAGACGTGGTGGACGACCTGCTGACCTCGGTCCACGGCGTGCCCCGGCGGCGCGCCATCGCACCCGTTTTCGACACCGACGACATCACCTAAACAGGCTGCGGGGAGCAGCTTTCAGAGATCGGCGGGCAGAGGTCTGGGCATGGCTCCACGCTTACAGGTGCGGAACCTGATAGCGCAGAATCTGCTCGTCCACCGTGACCAGCGTCAACCCCTCCATCTGTGCCTGGGCCACAAGCAGGCGGTCGAAGGGATCGCGATGACGCCGCGGAAGCGAGCCGGCACGCTCCGCATGTTCAACGGTAACCGGCAGCGCTGAAAATCCATGCTTTTCAATCGCCCGGACGGCAGATCCGCGAAAGGCCAGCTTGCCGGTGGCGCGCTTGATTGCGATCTCCCAGACCGTCGCCGCGCTGACATAAACCGGGTTTCCTGGCCATGAGATGGCGTCGTGAAAAGCTGAGGACAAACGCGCCTCGCCAGTTTCCCACCAGAGAAAAACGTGCGTATCCAGCAGCAGCTTCATTGTTTACAGCCCAAAATCCAGAAGCGCGTCCTCTGGCAACGGAGCGTCGAAATCCTCTGCAATGTAAGTGATGTCCATGAAGTTTTTCCCGGGCAAGCGCGGCGATTCGTTTGCTTCCGCCGGGGCCACCAGCCGCGCCATCGGCTTACCGGCCTTGGCGATTACGATCACCTCGCCATTCGCCGCCCGTTCCACCAGACTGGAGAGCTGTGTCTTGGCTTCGTACAGATTCACCTGTACGGGCTTGGCAGTTTTTTTCGGCTTGGGGATGGGATGGGCAGCCATCGTCGGGCTCCTTGGCTTGATTGTGCGGCAAACTCGCCTGGTTGGTCAAGTTGGTCAAGTCGCGTCCTTGCGGCGGTCCGTCCTGCCGTTCGAGAGCGCTCCTGGCGGAAGCAAGGCCGCCGCGGATTTTTGTTGCGCATTTTCTCTGTTGTCTGTACCTTGGCTGCAACGATTTTTCCTTTCTTGGGAGCGCTCTCGATGAACCTGCTGGCTGCGATTCTTCAAACCACGCCTGATCCGGCCGTCGTGCAACACGTCCTGGCGGTCATGCTTCCCATTCTGTTCGCCGTGATCGTCGTCGGTCTGGCGATCGTTCTCATTCCCTTCTGGTTTATCTGCAAAAAGGCCGGTTTTTCGCCTTGGCTGACCTTCATCAACCTGGTGCCGATGGGCAATCTGGCGCTGATTTACATTCTGGCCTTCGCCGAGTGGAAAGTCACGCCAGCGCCGCCGGTCTATCCGTATGCGCCGCCCGTACCGCCGCCCGTGCCGCCGCCCGTGCCGCCCACGATCTGAAATGCGGACCCCGCGCGCGGGCGCAATGTTTTAGCATCGTGAAAGAAAGAATTTTTCACGATGCCCGAACCGACTCCCGCAATTTCCGCGCCCTTGCGCGTCCGTTTTGCGCCTTCGCCCACCGGCTATCTCCACGTCGGCAGCGCGCGCACGTTTCTCTTCAACTGGCTCTACGCCCGCCACAATCACGGCGCCATGGTGCTGCGTCTGGACGACACGGATGTCGAGCGCAACACCGAGGCCAGCGTGCAGTCCATCTTCGAGGGGCTGCGCTGGCTGGGTCTCGACTGGGACGAGGAGTACAGGCAGTCCGAGCGGCTCGATCTGCACCGCAAGGCGGCCGAAGCCATCTTCGCGCGCGGCCTGGCCTATCGCGATTTCACGCCAGCTCGCGCGGGCGAGGACAACCAGTCGGGCGCGCAGGGCGCATGGCTGTCGAATCCCGGCATGCGCGATTTGCCGCGCGAAGAGAGCGATCGCCGCGCCGCCGCGGGCGAGCCCTTTGCGCTGCGCTTTCGCGTGCCGCGCGGCGAGGGCCGCATCCTGCGCTTTGTCGATGCCGTCTACGGCGCACAGTCGCGTCCGGCCGACGAGGTCGAGGACTTCGCCCTGCTGCGCTCGGATGGCAACCCGACCTACCATCTCGCCTCCTGCTGCGACGACGCCGATCTCCGCATCAGCCACATCATCCGCGGCCAGGACCACCTGACGAACACTTTCAAACACCTGCTGATCTTCGAGGCCCTCGGCGCGGCCGCCCCGCAGTTTGCGCATCTGCCGCTGCTGGTTGCCCCCGACGGCGCCAAGCTGTCCAAGCGCAAGCACGGCCCGGTCGTCAGCGTCACCACCTATCGCGACGCGGGATTTTTGCCGCAGGCCTTCGTCAACTTTCTCTGCCTGCTCGGTTGGTCGCCCAAGAACGACCGCGATTTTCTGGCTCTGGACGAGATTCGCGCTCTGTTTACGCTCGAAGGCATCCATCGCGCCAACGCCGTGGTGAACTTCACCGAGGAAGACCCGTTCGACGCCAAGGCCGTCTGGCTCAACGCCGAACACATCCGCGCCCTGCCGGTTGAGGAGCTGAGCCGCCGGCTTGAGCCGTTCTTTGCGCAGGCTGGCTTTCATGCCGCGCCGGAAAAAATCGCCGCCGTCGCGCCGCTCATCCGCGAGCGCATCAGGCTCCTCGGCGAGGCCGCCGCCGCCGCCGATTTTTTCTTCGTCTCCGAACTGGCTCCGTACGACGCGGCCGAGTTGATTCCTCTCAAAAAGGGAGAATCGGCGGGCGACCCGGCGCTGGCAAGGCGCGTGCTCGAAACCGCCCACAAGGTTCTGGCAGAAACGCCTTTCGAGCACGATGCGCTCGACAAGGCGCTGCGCGAGGCTGCCGCCGCGCTCGGCCTCAAGGCCGGGCCGATGTTTCAGCCCATCCGCGTGGCCGTCTGCGGGCGCAAAAACGCGCCGCCTCTCTTTGAAACGCTGATGGTTCTGGGGCGCGCGACCTGCCTGGAGCGCATTGCTCAGGCCATAGAAAGGCTGGACGCTTCTCCAGCGTGAAGTATTGCGCGGGAGCGAGTTTATCGGGGCTTTCGCGCCAGCTCGGCCGCAAAATTCTCTCCGTACCGCCTTCCGGCAGCGGCTAGAGTTGTGTGATGGCTTCGGCGCTTCGCAGTTTGCGCTCGAGATGTCTCTCGAGTGTGCCCATGGCGAAACGGCGCAGATCGCGCCCGCGCCGGCGCGGCCAGGGCTCGACGGCGAAAGCGGCGATGGGGGAGCGGAGGATGCGCTGGGCCAGTTGCCACGAGTCGGCCGAAAGTTCGTGGGCTGCGCCGTGAGCGTGCAAGGCGCAGCAGAGGCCGTCGGCATGGCTGGAAAACCAGATTCCGTCCGGTTGCAGCGCCTCACCGCAGACAATGCAGCGGCCCAGGTCAGGCAGAAGGCCCATCAGGCGTGTCATCCACAGCGAAAAATAGGTGAGCGCCATCCATGGCTGGCGGGCTTGGGCGGTTGCGGGTTCGCCGGGGCGGAATGCGGATGGCTCCGGCTCGATGGCCGCCGTCTGCTCCAGAACGGAGACGGTCAGCCGGAAGACGGCGTCCTGCGGATCGCGCTCCGGCAGCGCCTCGTCGAGCAATTCGGCGTAAAGGCTCAACGCAGCCATGCGGGCCGGATCGACGGGCGCCGAAAGCGGCGAGCGTACGATCTCCAACTGGTCGAGCCGGACCAGTTCCTGCCGCGGCCGCTCGGCGAACCAGGCCCGCGCCAACGTCATCGGCTCCAGCGCGCCGCCAAAGCGCTTGCGGCTCTTCAGCGCGGACTTGGCGATGCCGCGCATCCGCCCGTAGTCGCGCGTAAAAAAGCTGACGATCAGATCCGCCTCTTGCACCGGCCAGGTGCGCAGAACCACGGCTTCCGAGGTGAGGACGGGCATGGAGCTATTATCGCCGCTTGCCGTGTGGATGACTCTTCGGCGCTGACCGAGGAGGAACCAGGCTGGGTCAGTCTCGCTACGGTTCTGGAACTTGTTTGGGCATTGAGCCGAAAGATGCGCGATGCCCGGCCGGTGGTCTCAGCGGTGCTCGACAAATGACTCGCGGTCGATACGATCGTTATGGAAAACGATGCGACGGTTGCGCAGGCTGTCGAGCGATTTCGCACGACGCAAGCCGATTTTGCCGATTGCCTGATTGCAGCCTCGGCGCGCGCGGCCGGCTGCGGCAGGGTGGTCACGTTCGACAGAATCGCCGCGCGCGACGCGGGGATGGAACTGCTCGCGTAACGGCGCCAAGACGGGGGCGGTCAGGGGTTGAAAAGGGTGGGCCAGGGGCTCTTTGCAGAAAGCGCCGTCCAGACGGAGCGCAGACACCAACGCGCGCTTCGTCCCTGCGAAACGCGCGCTGCGGGCGGTTGAAGGTGACTTCCGCGATTAACGGCCGTAGTGCTTGGCGTTCTTCTCGGCAAAGTGGGCCCACTTCTCCGGCAGGTCGTCCTGCGAGAAGATGGCCGAGACCGGGCAGACGGGCACGCAGGCGCCGCAATCGATGCACTCGGCTGGATCGATAAACAGTTGATCGGCGTCGCCGTGAGCGGTTTCGTCCTTCTTGGGGTGGATGCAATCGACGGGACAGGCGTCCACGCAGGCGGTGTCCTTGGTGCCGATACAGGGTTCTGCAATGACGTAGGCCATTTTCACTTCTCTCCGGGGATCTGGAGCGGACCCGCTTGCGCGCGCCGCTTTGCACTGCTCGACGCTGATAGTAGCACACGGCCCCACCGGCGGCGAAAGGCCGGAGGGTGTGGAATCTCACAAGCGGAAGACGGAGTGCGCCCGGTTGGGGAAGGGTTTTGAAAAGGCACACTTGCGGCGGCGGCAAGAACACCTGCGGCCCAGTGGCAAATCGCTGGGAACGCGCGGCGGCAGGGAGCCGGTTCACTTCGCCTTCGCCGGAATGCGCTATTCTGAGCGGAGAAGCGCCGCATTTTCCGCACAGGCAAGGCCGGTAACCTATGGCGATCCAGACCGTCGACCGCACCGCCCGACAGATCGTGCTTACGGTTCAGGAGTATTCCCTGTTCGCCTGGCGCGCCTGGACCAATCTCTTCCGGCCGCCCGTCTACTGGGCGGATTTTCTCTTGCAGGCCGACATTATCGGCGTTGGCTCGCTGCCCATCGTGATTCTTGCGGGATTCTTTACCGGCGGCGTGCTGGCGCTGCAATCGGCCACCACGCTGGCCGTCTTCGGCGCCACGGCGGTCACCGGCCAGTTCGTGAGCCTGACGATGATTCGCGAGCTGGGCGCGGTGCTGACGGGAATCATGGTCTCCGGCCGCAACGCCTCGTCGATGGCCAGCGAGTTGGGCTCGATGGTCGTCACCGAACAGATCGACGCCATGCGCGCCCTGGGCGTCGATCCCATGCGCAAGCTGGTGACGCCGCGCCTGTTCGCCACCATCACGATGCTGCTCTTCCTCACCGTCGTCGCCGACACTTTCGGCATTCTGGGCGGGGCCGCGGTCACCGTCTTCCTGAATCATCAGAACGGCACGCAGTACCTGCACATGGCCTATCTGCATTTGCACTACGCCGACATCGCGCAGGGACTCGTCAAACCGCTTTTCTTCGGCTACATCATCGCCTCCATCGGCTGCTTTTACGGAATGCGGACGACCGGAGGCACCGAAGGCGTGGGCCGCTCGACGATTGCGGCCGTGGTCAACTCCGCCGTGCTGATCATTTTCGTGGATTTTCTCATCACGCGCATTTTGCTCTCGGTCCTGCCGTACGGATCGTAAACCGCATGAACCACTCCGCATCGCCCATGCCGATTCCACTTCTCGCTCCCCGAGAGCCCATGCCCGTCGTTACCCTCCAGAGGGTTGCCGCGGCCTTCGAAGGGCCGCCGGTTTTCGAGGAGGTGAGTTTTTGCGTGGCTCCGGGCGAAACGCGCATTCTGCTGGGTCCGGTTGGTTGCGGCAAAAGCGTTCTGCTCAAGCTGATTCTTGGCTTGTTGCGACCGGCCGCGGGAAGTGTTCAGCTTTTTGGCGAAGAGATTGCCCATCTGCCCGAGGAGGCTCTTTTTCCCCTGCGGGCGCGCGCGGGGATGGTCTTTCAGGAGGGCGCGCTCTTCGACTCGCTCACGGTGCGCGACAATGTTGGCTACCAACTGCTCCAGGAGCGACGACCCGACGCGGAGATTGACGCTCGCGTGCGCGAGGCGCTGCGCTTTGTCGGCCTGGAGCAGACCTTTGCACTCTTCCCATCGAGCCTGTCGGGCGGCATGAGGCGTCGCGTGGCCATCGCCCGCGCTCTCATCCACCGGCCGGAGCTGATTCTTTACGACTCGCCCACCGGAGGCCTCGATCCGGTCACTTCGGAGACCATCCTCGAACTGATCGTCAAGCAGCGCGACGTGCGCGCGACCCCAGCGCTGGTTGTCACGCATCGCCTGCAGGACGCCTTCGCGCTCTGCACCCATCGCTTCGACAGCGAGCAGGGACGCATGGTTCCGCTTGCCGGGGGCGAGACCCATCCAACCACGACGTTTCTCATGCTGAACGAGGGCCGGCTGATCTTCGATGGCTCGCTGCGCGAACTGCTCGGCTCGCGCGATCCCTTTGTGCGCGAATTTCTGGAGTAGGCGCAGAGATCGCGCCGGCTTCCTGGCCGGAGTGAGCGCGCAGCCGGAGTCGGCGCGAAACGCCCACTCGATGCTTCCCGAATCCATCTTCTCGAAGCCTGAAAGCAATGGCGCGCCGCCGCGTTACCGGCGTCTTCCGCTTTTGCGTATCTTTGCGGATTTTTCCGGCTTTTTGGGGTTGTGCTGGTCGAGAAACGGAATGGGGGCAAGATCGGGTCCCATCCGTTCGACGCGCGTATCGATCATTTTGTAGTCAATGGTGCGCAGGGTTGCCGGCCGCGCCACCCCACCGGCCGGTTCGATGGCGATATGGCTGCCGCCGGCGATCTCGAAGCGGAAGGCGGGCGCCGGGCCGTTGGCCGTCTCCGCGGTCAAGACGCGCACCGGCAGATAGCCCGCGATGGGATGCAAACGGAAGGCCGTCTCGTAGCGATGGTGGCGCAGACTCCAGGTAAAGACGCGCAACTGATCGAAGTCGTACGGCAGCCCGTTGGCGGGCGCGGCCAGCGCCATCAGGTATTCCGGAATCTCATGGCTGGGCAGATCCGGATCGGGATCGTTGACCTTCTTGAGCACCCAGGCGCCGACAATGCGCTGGCCCTCGGCGTACTGCGCCACGTCGTCGGGCACATCGATGAAAAGACGATTCGCCAGCAGCCATCCCACCCGCCCGTGCGCGTCGCGCGCCAGCCACCAGTCGTCCATGGCGGGCGGTTTGGCCTCTTCGGCCACAGCGGAAGACGGAGTTTGCGGCGACGCCGAAGCGGCCACGGCCTTCGCGGGCGCTTTTGCCGCCGCCTTGGCGGAGTGTGCGGCAGGAGGCTGCGGCAAAGACGCGGCGCTCTCGCCAGCATCCTTCGGCGCAGTGGCCCGCGCCAGCAGCTCCACCTTGCTGTTGCCGGGAATCAGGTAAAACCGGGGCGACATTCGGCCTGGCCTCAGGTGCATGGCGAGGTCGTCGAAGAGCGTCCCGGTGGCCGCCACTGGCGTGTCCTTGTTCTCTTCGGCCAGTTGGGCAAAGTCCTCGTACGTTGCTTCGTCGATGGTGGCGCGCTCTTCGATCCAGCCGGTCTGCTTGTCGCCTGTCTCGACCTTGAGAAAGCGCCGCCAGTGCTGCAAAACCTGGAGAGCTTCTCCGTTCGTCACCTGGCAGACGCGCGTCGAGACCGGAGCCACGCGGTCGCGCAGAAACATCGGCCGTACCGAGGCGACGTAGACCGTCTCGTGGCTCTGGCTGCGAAAACGGCCGCAGCCGGCCAGAAGGCAAAGCCCGAACAGCGCCAGAGACGATGCCGAAATCGCTCCGCAGCGCCGGGGAAATGAAGAGGAAACGATTGGAAAATGAGTGGACACGGCCGCGCTTGCCTAGAGAATACCACCGTGCGCCGGGCGGAATCGGCGTTCGGACCGGAAGGCTCAGGGAGATCGCAGGAATGTTTTTGGGCTTGCATCGCGGGATCGTCGCGCCACTCCGGGGCGAGAATAGTTTTTTCCACGCTGTCCCAGAGGCTCGCTACGTTCCACTCCGGGCTGCTTTTTCTGTTCCCGTGGGACGCAACCGGCCGACCGATCAAAGGTGGATTGGAAGCCGGTTGTGTTTCGCGCTTTGTTTTGCAGCGGCTGAAGCCATGCCCTTGCGAAGTGGTTCCCGGCGGCCATGCGAACTGCCCATGCGATGGTTCTGTCGGAGAGAATGGTTTTTGCGTTTCGTTTTTGACGCGATGCGATAGGCTGAATAGAGAATTTGCGTCTTCTGGAAGGGTTCCTTGGCCAAGCAGACAACCGCATCCTCGCGTCCATTTTTCTATCCGCAGGCAGGCGCTGCGCTGCATTGCGGCGAGGTCTCGATCGAGTCGCTGGCGCGGCGTTTCGGCACCCCGCTCTACGTCTACTCGGGCGACCAGATTGCCGGGCGGCTGGGCCTTTTTCAGCAGGCTCTCGCAGGCCGGGAGCACCTGGTTTGCTATGCGGTCAAGGCCAACTCGGCGCTGGCGATTCTGCGGCTGCTGGCCGCGCGCGGCGCGGGCTTCGACATCGTTTCCGGCGGCGAACTGCAACGCGTGCTCGCCGCCGCGCCCGAGGCCGCCAGCCGCGTGGTCTTCTCCGGCGCGGGCAAGACGGAGGCCGAGATCGACCTTGCGCTCCAGAGCGGAATTTTGCAGTTCAACGTGGAGAGCGAGGCGGAGCTGAAGCTGCTGGCCGCGCGGGCGCGCAAGCTCAAGGTGCGCGCCCGCTTCGCGCTGCGCGTCAATCCCGACGTCTTCGCCGAGACGCATCCGTATATCTCGACCGGCCTCAGCGAGCACAAGTTCGGCATTGCGATCGACCGCGCGCGGGCCATCTACAAGGAAGCCGCCAACGAGCGCTGGCTGGAGGCGCACGGCGTGAGCGTGCACATCGGCTCGCAGATTCGTTCCGCCGGGCCGTTCGGCGCGGCCGTGGCGCGCGTAGCCGGGCTCGTGCGCACGCTGCGCCGCGCCGGCATCGCGCTCAAGGCCATCGACGCCGGCGGCGGACTGGGAATCGATTATCACGCGCTGGTCGCGACGGCGACGCAACCGGTTCACGCGCAGAAAAATGGCCCATGCGACGCTACGGTCAAGGTCGCCGAGTACGCGGCGGCGCTCGAAGAGGCGCTGGGCGGCTTCGACGGGCGGCTTTTGATCGAGCCGGGCCGGTTTCTGGTCGCGCCGGCCGGGGCGCTGGTGGCGCGCGTGCTCTACGTCAAGCGCAACGGCAAAAAGACCTTCGTGATTACCGACGCGGCGATGAACGACTTGATCCGCCCCGCGCTTTACCAGGCATGGCACGAGATTGCGCCCGTGCGGCCAAGGGCGGGAAGGCCGCGCGCCGTCGATGTGGTCGGGCCGGTTTGCGAATCGGGCGACTTCTTCGCCCACGACCGCAAACTTGCGCCGATCGCGCCGGGCGACCTGCTGACCGTGCTCGACGCGGGCGCTTACGGAATGGCGCAGAGTTCCAATTACAACTCGCGGCCGCGGCCGGCCGAAGCGCTTGTCGAGGGAGCGAAGGCGCGCCTCATTCGCCGCCGCGAAACCGTGGCCGATCTGCTCGCGCCGGAGCTGCTCTGAGAGCGGAACTGTTGCGATGGCCTTGTCACGAACCGTGCGGCACGGCTTCCTGCCGCGCGGCCGATTTGCTATGGTGTTGTGCGGGAGAAATTTGCCATGGTGAGCCGTTTGAAGTTCGTTGCAGCGCTGCTGGGCGTGGCGCTGGGAGCGATGCTCCATGCCAATTCGCTGAAGGTAAAGGTCGAGCAGGGCAAGTTGCAAGGCAAGTTCGTCAACGAGGGCCGGGTGCGCGCCTTTCTCGGCATTCCGTATGCCGCGCCTCCGCTGGAGGCTTTGCGTTGGCGCGCGCCCGCACCGGCCGCGCACTGGAAGGGCGTGCGCCAGGCGAGACGATACGGCGCGCATTGCGAACAGTTTCCCTTTCCGGACATGATCTTTCCGGACGCGGACATGAGCGAGGATTGCCTTTTTCTGAACGTGTTTACGCCCGCTCACGCAAAAAATAGCAGCAAATTGCCGGTGATGTTCTGGATTCACGGCGGAGCCTATTTCGCCGGGTCGGCTTCGGAGCCGCGGCATGACGGCGATTTTCTGCCGGCCAAAGGCGTCGTGCTGGTGACGATCAACTACCGGCTGGGCGTCTTCGGCTTTCTCGATACGGACGAATTGATCGCCGAGGGCGATGGCTCGGCCGGTAACTACGGATTGATGGACATGATCGCCGCTCTGCGCTGGGTGAAGGCGAATATCGCGCAGTTTGGCGGCGACCCGCAGAAGGTGACGATCTTCGGCGAAAGCGCGGGCTCCTTTGCTGTGAGCACGCTCATGGCTTCGCCCATGGCCAAGGGGCTCTTCATTCGCGCCATCGGCGAAAGCGGTTCGGCGCTGGGCGGGGGATTGGGCGGCCAGGCAGCGGCCAAAGCCGCACCGGCTGAAACCGCCTGGGTGCGTGAGGCGCTGGGCGTCAAGTCCCTGGCTGAGTTGCGGGCCATGCCTGCCGAGGCCATCCTGGCGGCGACGCGCAAACATGGAGCGCCCGCCTTTGCGCCGGTTGTCGATGGCAAGGTGCTGACCGAGCCGGTTGCCGCAACTTACGCCGAAGGCAAGCAGGCGCACATTCCGCTGCTGGCCGGCTGGAACCGCGACGAGGGCAGTTTCTCCGCTCCCAAGGAGATGACAGCGGAGAAATGGAAGGCCGCCGCCGAAAAGCGATTCGGCGACCAAGCCGCGGCGTTTCTCAAGGCCTACCCCGGAGCCGACGACGCCGAGGCCGAGCGTGCGTCGATCGACTACGCCGGCGACATGTTCATCGCCTTCGGCACGTGGAAATGGATCGAGGCCCAGTCGAAAACCGGTGAAGCGCCCGTCTATCGCTACCACTTCGAGCTGGCCGCCCCGCCCAGCAAGTTTCACGACGCCACGGCCTACCACTCCGACGAGATCGAGTACGTCTTCGGCACGCTGGCGACACGCCCCGGCGCGGAGTGGCGGCCGGAGGATCGCAAGCTGAGCGAAGAGATGATGAGCTACTGGACGAACTTCGCGAAAACCGGCGACCCCAACGGACCGGGGCTGCCCGCATGGCCGCGCTTCGATAAAACCGGCGAGGTGATGCACCTGGATCGGGATTCGCAGGCCACTCCCGACACGACACGGGCGCGATACGAGTTCCTGCTGAAGACGGCGAAACGCTGAACGTTTCCTTGCGGCAGACGGGTGAATGCGCGGTTCTTTCGCCCGCATGCGCCGGCGTTTGATCGGCGCGAGCATCCTTTGGCGCGGTCTTCTCGCTATGCTCATGCGGACCGATTGAGATCGACCGGTCGCTTGGAACCGGAATCCGTGGGCTCGATGCACGAATGGCGCTATGATGGCAAGTGAGGTCACCGTGGACGATCGGATCACAATCGAACCGGACAAACGATCGGGCCAGCCTGCATTCGCGGGCTGCGGATTACCGTCTGGGACGTGCTGGACTGGCTGGCGGCGGGAAGGAGCGAAGACCAGATTCTCGCCGATTATCCGGAGTTGGAGGCGGCCGATTTTCGCGCCGTTTTCGACTTTGCCGCGCGCGTCGGGCGGCGAGTGGCCCTGTGAAACTTCTGCTTGACGAGAACCTCTCGCGGCGCTTGGTCCCGCGGATGTCTGCGAAACACTGATCCGCGCACAGGCGATCCGGATTGCCAATTTTCTTGAAGACGGGGACACGGCCGTATTGATTCTTCGCCCGTGACGCAATCTGTACGCTGGCCGCGTTACTGGCTCACGCCCGAAGCCGCGATCAGGCCGGCATCGTCCGCGGCGGGTGCATTGCTGGAGATGGCCGGCGGCGCAAAGTTCGCGCCCTTGGCGTTGATGGCCGTCGAGTAATCTGGGCCGAGGCCGAGCTTCACCAGGGCGCGCGCATCGGGCATCAGCCGGGTCTGCCAGCCGTTGTCGGCCTGGAACTTCTGCATGGCGGCCACGGTCGTCGCATCCCACTTTCCGTTGGCGTCCGCAGTCAGGTAATGCGCGTGGATCAGCGCCTGCTGAATCTGTGTCACGCGCTCCGGGTCGATGGCCTGCTGGCCGCGCGGATGATGCTTTTTGTGCCGTTTATGCCCCGGTTTGTGGATGCGGTACTGACCGCTGGTTGGCGAGCGATGGACGTGCGATGCGAACGCGGGAGTGACAAGAAAAGCCGCGGAGAGCAAAACTGCCGAAGAAATGCGCAATGAAAACATGGCCATGCCGCCTTGCAAGGAGAAAATCTTCCACTTTTTCGAACTCTTCGCAAAATTCTAGTCAAGTCCGGTCAGGACAACAAGGGGAAAATTTCCCCGGGAGACCAAACGGGTAACGGCCCGCTGCTTACCATGGAGATGCGCACCGGGCCGCGTCGGGCCTCCCGCGCGCATTTCCATGGTAGGAAGAGGGGCTTACAAGGTTCCGCCCAGATAGTCGATGCCCAATTCGGGATGGCGCGGATCGACAATCTCGAAGACCACGTCGTCGCCCGACTTCAGCTTGCTCACCACGCTGTCAAACTGCTCTTTGGTTGCCGTTGGCTGACGGTTGACGTGCGTAATGACGACGCCCGGCCCCAGTCCGAGCAGATCGGCAAACGACCCCGTGTGCACGGAATCGATCATCACGCCGGAGGTATGGAGCTTGGCCGCCATCGCCGCCGGGATTGCGTGAACGACGACGCCCAGCTTGGTCTCGCCCGCGCCGCCTTCGCTTTGCGGACCGGCCGCGGGCTGCGGATGGTTCAGGCTGGCGAAGACCTGGTCGCGATCGCCAATGGTCACCGTTGTGTCCAAGTGCTGGCCGTCGCGCAGAAAGCCGAGGCGCGCGCTCGATCCCGGCCTGCGGCTGGCGATCTCGTTCACCAGGTCGTCGCCGTCCTTGATCGCGCGCCCATCGACGGTGGTGAGAATGTCGCCCGCCTTGAGGCCAGCCCTGTCGGCCGGGCCGCCCGGCTACACTTCGCTGACGAGGACGCCGTTCTTGAATCCGTACATGCGGTTGACGCTGGCCGAAAGCCCTTCGCGGAACTGGATGCCGATCGAGCCGCGCGTCACCTTGTGGCCGGGACCGATCAGATCGTTGTAGACGGAAACCACGGTGTTCGACGGCATGGCGAAGCCGATGCCCTCGTTGCCGGACGACTGCGTGTAGATGGCCGTGTTGACGCCGATCACCTCGCCGTTCATGTTCAAGAGCGGTCCGCCGGAGTTGCCCGGGTTGATGGCGGCGTCCGTTTGCAAAAAGTGTTGAAACTGCCCCTGAGAGCCCGGCTCGATGGTGCGGTTTTTGGCCGAGATGATGCCCGCCGTCACCGTCTGCTGCAAGTCGAAGGGGCTGCCGATCGCCTCGACCCAGTCGCCCACCTGGACGGCGTCCGAGTCGCCCATCGTCACCGTGGGCAACGGCGTATTCGTATCGATCTTGATGACGGCCAGATCGGTCGCCTTGTCGACGCCGATCACGCGCGCCGGACGGCCCATGTCCTCGTTGTCTGGGTCGGAGGCCAGCTTCACGTAGATCTTGTCGGCCTTGTCGATGACATGATCGTTGGTGAGGATATAGCCTCTGGGATCGACGATGAAGCCTGAGCCGAGCGATTCCTGCACGCCGCCGCCGTCACCGCCCTGGTCCGGGGCTCCCGGCGTCTGCCCGCCAAAGAACCAACTGAAGGGATTCTGCGCGCCGTCGCCGCCTTGATCGCCGTCGCCGTTGTCCTCCGGGCTCTGCTGCGGGTTGGGCTGCGCATGGAGATGAAAGCCGCGGCGGCCGTGCGCGCCGTTCTCCTTGGGCAGCGTCTCGGTGTCGATGTTGACCACGGCCGGTCCCACCCGCTTGGCGATGCGCACAAAATCGTTGGGCGGAATCGTCGAATGCACGATCTTCAGCGGCGCGGCGTCGCCCGATCCGTTTTGTTTCTCCTGTCCACGCACGCCGTGGGCGGCAAACGAGCCGGCCACAAGCACAATCGAAGCTGTCGCCAAAATCGCGAATGAGGAGACGAGACCGCGCGAACGGAGCCGTTCGATCAACCTGTTCATGATTTGCCTGACCTCTTCAGGCGCGGCCAAATGGCTTGCAGGGCGGCGCGCCGGTTGCTGACAGTATAGACGGCCAATGGCTCCGGGAGAGCGCTCCTGCGGCTGGTTTTTGCGATCGTCCGCAGGATGGGAACGGTGCGGAGATGGTGGCCCGGTACGGTCTCACCGCGCCGGGCCGGATCAATCAACATGCCGCCGCGCATGCGCCAGGAATGCGATCAGGCGCAGCAGCAGCAAAAGCACCGCCAGCGCCACGCCCAGCGGAACCATCCATCGCTGCGCGCGCCGCCGCGCCGCAACCGATTTCGCCTTGCGCTTCATGGCTGAGTCCGGATCCTATCCTACCGCGCCAGCCACTCCGCCGGCCACGCGCTCCGGCGGGCGAACGATGCTCCGCGCCAGCCCTGTCCTTGCGCCCGCGCCGCCATGCCCCGAAGCGTTATTCTGGGTTCAGCGAGGTGCAATTCATGCCCATTCCCCTGCTGAACAATGCCAAAACCAGAAAAATTCTGGCCGCGCTTGAAGGAAACTGGCAGGCCGAGATGGAGGGCTTCCACACGTACACGGCGCTGGCCGATCGCGACACGGACCCCGTGCGGGCGCAGGTGCTGCGCCATCTGGCCCAGGCCGAGATCGAACACGCCGCGCTCTGGGAGGGCCGCATCCAGGAACTGGGCGGCGCGACGCCTGTCTACAAAGGCGCGCCCACGGGTGAGGCCGACTCGCTGACCCATCGCGCCGGCGGCATGGGCCTGGCGCTGCGTCGTCTGGAGATCGACGAAAGCCGCGACATCGCGCGCTACGGCGAGCAGCTCAAGGCCCTCGGCGACGAAGGCTCGATCGCCATCCTCGAACACGTGATTCAGGATGAGAAACTGCACTACCGCGAACTCGGTTCGCTGATCCGCGGCCACTATCAGGCTCCGGCCGGCGCGCCGAAGATCGACGCAAGGGCCGTGCTCGAAGAGATGCTGGCCAAGCGCAACCAGGGCCGCAAGCAGCCCGGCTCGTGGATCGGCGACGCCATCTACGGCGTCAACGACGGACTGGGCGCGATCTTTGGCATCGTCTCGGGCGTCTCCGGCGCTACGGCCGGCGACCCGAAGTACGTGCTGCTGGCCGGCCTTTCGGGCATGATCGCCTCGGCGCTCTCGATGGGATCGGGCGCCTATCTGGCCGCCAAAAGCGAGCGCGAAATCTATCTGGCCGAGATCGCCCGCGAGCGCGAAGCCATCGCCATGAACGGCCCTGAAGCGCGCGAACTGCTGGCCCTTTACTACCAGGTGAAGGGATTGCCCGAGGACGATGCGCACAAAATGGTCAATCACATCGCCAGCAATCCCGATCAACTGCTGCGCGCGCTGGCCGCCGAGCGGCTGGGTTCGTCCGAGGATGCGCTGGCGAATCCGGTTGTCTCGGCCGCTTCGGGGGCCTTGTCCACGGCCGTCGGCGCCATGATCCCGATCCTTCCCTTCTTTTTCCTGCAGGGAATTCCGGCCGTTGTCGCCGCAGCCATCGTCTCTCTGGCCGCGCATTTTGCCGTGGGCGCGGCCAAATCGCTGATTACGGTGCGCTCCTGGTGGTCGAGTGGTCTGGAGATGACCCTCGTCGGCGCCGTTGAAGGCGCCGTCACCTACGGTATCGGCATCCTGCTCGGCAAGGGTGGCATGTGACCATGCAAAAACGTATCGAGCCCGCATTCCGCGCGGCCGCACCGTTCGCCGAGGTTCCAGCGAAGGCTCCCGGTGCTACAAGCAGGCTGACCGGACAAAAAATGCGGCGCAGAAAGAGACCTTTACCGAACGGATTTTGCCGCGGCGCCGTGTTTTGCCTGGCCGGAATCACGCCGCCGGCGATGGGCAAACTGCGAATGCCCGCCGAACACCAGCCTGCAAAGGGGTTTCCCGGCCTTCCACCTGCGGACACGCAGGAGATTGAAAACAGGATCTTGCGCTCTTGCAGGATCGAGTTTGAGCAAAACTGCGGACTTTCGGCACTGGAATTGCCGCCCTCTGGATCGAAAGTTCCGTCTCTTGCATCGAAAAGGCACGTGCCATGCTGAAGACCACGCTGATTCTCGGGGCCATTGCCGCTTTGGCCGATGTGGCCGGCGGTTTTGTGCTGGTGCGGGCGCGCGGTGTGGAGCGGTACCTGCGCTACTTTGTCGCGCTGGGCGCGGGCTTCTTGATGTCCACGGCGCTGTTGGAGATGACGCCTGAGAGCATTCGGCTGAACGCGCGGCTCGGTCCGGTGCTCATCATGGCTGGCTACTGCGCGGTGCATCTGCTGGAGCACACCCTCACCGGCCACTTTCACTACGGCGAGGAGACGCACGTCGATGAGTTCATTTCGACGCACACGGGCTACTCGGTGCTGGCCGGGCTGACCGTGCATTCGATTTTCGACGGCGTGGCCATCGGTTCGGGCTTCGCGCTCTCGAACTGGCTTGGTTGGCTGGTCTTCCTGGCCATCCTGCTGCACAAGGGGCCGGAGGGATTCACCATGGCGAGCGTGATGATGGCCAGCGGCCGAAGCCGCGCCTCGGCTTTCTATTCGGCTGTCCTGCTGGCCGCCGCCACGCTGGTGGGCGTGCTCGTCATCCAGCTTGTGCCGCGATGGGTTCCCTACGGACTGCCGGTCTCGGCCGGCGTCGCGCTCTACGTGGCGGGGACCGACCTGGTGCCCGAAGTCAATCGCGAGCCGGGCATCGGCATGGCGCTGGTGTTCTTCGCCGGCGTGGCCACGTTTCTGCTGCTGCGCACGCTGCTGCCGCAGCTTTAATGCCGCTTCCGCATCTTTAAGCCGCTTCCGCACCCAGGCCGCTGCGAGCCGGCCGGCATCTCCTGCGGGGATTGCGGGGCCTTACCGGATGGGGCCGGATCGGTTCCCGTGCGTGGGCTCTCTGGTCGATCGAGGCGCTTGCCTGTGCAGCTTTTCGCGTACAATGAGTTCATCCGTGCGGCTCGACAGGCCGGTAGCGTGACCTCTCCTGGAAATGGTTTTTTGTGGCCCATTGCGTAGTCCGTGTTGCGGAAGTTGTCAACGAACCTCAGTCTGCCGGTCAGAGAGACCCCTTTGAAATTCTGGGGGTTATCTCGTTTGCGTTGCTTGGATTTCTGGCGATGGGCTACCATCCCGGCCTCGAAGACGACGGCATTTATCTGACGGCTGTCGAAGCCCGCCTGAACCCGGCGCTTTTCCCGTTCAACTCCAGTTTTTTCCGCTTGCAGATGCAGGCCTCCGTTTTCGACGGCTTCATGGCGCACTTTGTGCGCTGGACGGGAATGCCGCTGGCGTGGGCCGAGCTGTTCTGGCAGTTGGCGTCCTTGTTTACGATCCTTTGGGCCGCCAAGAAGATTCTGAACCTGCTCTTTCAGGAGGCGTCCATGCGCTGGGCGGGCGTGGCGCTCGCCGGAGCCATGTTCACGCTGCCCGTCTCGGGCACCGCGCTCTACCTGGCCGATCAGCATCTGCATCCGCGCAACCTGGCCACGGCGCTGATTTTGCTCGCCGTCTGGCGCATCCTCGCCGGCAAGCCGTGGCAAGCGGTTCCGTTGCTGATTGGCGCCTTTGCCTTGCATCCGATCATGGGCGCCTTCGGCATCTCCTTTTGCCTGTTTCTCGCTCTCGCGCTGCTGGCCCCGACGGTTCTTCCCTCCGGGCGGTTGAGCCGATCGGCTTTTGCGCTCGTCCCTCTGGGCTGGATCGTGCAGCCGGCCGATCCGGTCTGGCGCAAGGCAGTGGCGACGCGCAGCTTTTTCTTTCTTTACCAATGGACCTGGTACGAGTGGCTGGGCGTGCTGGCGCCGCTGCTCTTTTTTGCTCTCGTCTGGCGCTTTGCCCGCCAGCGCAACCGGACGCTTCTGGCGCGTTTTGCGGCGGCCATCTTCTTTTACGGCGTTTTTCAGCAGGCGCTGGCGATGACGATGCTGGCGCCGTTCGCGCCGCCGCGGCTCATGCCGTTGCAGCCCATGCGCTATCTGCATATCGAGTACTTTCTTTTCACCCTGCTGGCGGGCGCGCTGCTGGGCGGCTTTTTGTTGAGGAAAAGCGCGTTCCGCTGGGCCGTTTTTCTCGCCGTCTTTTACGGCGGCATGTTTCTGGTCCAGCGCGTGGAGTTTGACGGCGTCGCGCATTTGGAACTGCCGGGGCTCCGCACGTCGAATCCCTGGCTCGAAGCCTTCGCGTGGATTCGCGCCAACACGCCCGCGAATGCCTACTTTGCGCTCGATCCGTATTACCTTGAAGCGCCCGGCGAGGATTTTCATTCCTTCCGCGCCCTAGCCGAGCGCAGCCAACTGGCCGATGCGGTGAAAGACACGGCCGTGGTCACGGTTGTGCCGGAGCTGGCGCCCTCCTGGAACCGTCAGGTTACGGCCCAGCAGGGCTGGACTCATTTTCAGCTCGCCGACTTCCAGCGGCTCAAAGCCGAATTTGGGGTGGATTGGGCGCTGGTCTCCCAACCGCAGCCGGCCGGTCTACTCTGTCCATGGCACGATCAGGCGCTTGCCGTCTGCCAGATTCCGTAGAAGCGGCAGAGCCGGCGCAGCGAGCGCAGTTGGCGAAGTAAGCGGAGTTAAGTCGGCGGCGGCAAGCGATGGCGCCGTCGGCGCGGCCGAATCCCGGCTCTTTCCAGGCATCTGCGTGTTGATGCGCATGCGGAATTTTGCAGGTTGCGGCCCAATCCGCGAGAATGAATGAATCGACTCTTGGCGGCGTGGAAAGCGGAGATGCTCAACCTTACCCAGCGGCTCGTTCTCGGCTGTGTGCTCCTTGGATTGCTGACGGCGAGTCTTGCGCTCGCCGCGCGCCATGCCCTGACCGCTTCCGGGCAGCTCCAGCTCGCCTTCGGCCTGACGGTTGCGGCCCTGCTGGTCGCGGTGGCCACCATCTTCTTCGTGTTGCGGCCGATTCAGCGGCTGGCGCGGGACGCGCAGCGCATCGCGCAGGGCAACCTGGAGCATCGCGTGGCCTGGAGCAGCCGCGACAGCTTCGGCGTCCTGGCCAGTGAGCTGAACCGCATCGCCGTGCGCCTGCGCGATCTGCGCGACACCGAAGCCGGCCGCCGGCAGATGGAGTTTCAGCTCTCCGACGCTGTGCTGCAATCGATCTTCGAGCCGGTGATTGTTACCGACGGCAAGGGGCATGTGCTCAAGCTGAATCAGTCGGCTTCCGAGCTGCTCGGCAAGGCCGCCGGCGACCGCATGGCGCTGGCCAACACGCCCGGCGGCGACAAGATTCTCAGCGCCATTCGCGACGCGGTGTCCATGCAGAAGGCCGTGGCGGCTGAAGACGAGACGGCGCTGCTGCCCATGCACATCGGCCAGCAGGAGCGGAGCTACCGGCTGCGCACCACGCCCATGCGCGATGCCGAAGGCCGTCTGCTGGGCGCGGTGACGACCCTCGAAGACGTGACCAGCCTGCAGGATCTGGACCGCTTCAAAACCCAGTTCATCGCCGTGGCTGGCCGCAAGCTGCGCGATCCGCTCCTGCAGTTGCGGCGCGGCCTCTACGCGCTGGCCCAGGGCTTTGGCGGCGAGATGACCGGCCTGCAGACCGAGCTGATCGCCGCGGCCAGCAGCGACGCCGAAAATCTCGACGACCTGATGCGCGACCTGATCGAAGTGGCGGAGATCGACACCGGCAAGCGCCCGATGAATCTCGAAAGCATCGGCCCGTTGCACGCGCTCAACGAGGCTCGCGACCGCTATTGCGACGAGGCGGCCGGCAAGCATCTCCGCGTGGAGGTTCAGGCCTACGCCGATCTCTCCATGGTCCGCGCCGATCGCCGCGCCCTGCGCTCCATTCTCGACAATTTGTTGTCGAACGCGATTCGCTATACGCCGGAGGAGGGCGAGATTCTGCTGGCCGCCGAAGAGATCAAGGAGTTTGTGCAATTCAGCGTGCGCGACACCGGACGCGGCATCGAGGCCGAACGGCTGGGCTCGATCTTCGACCGCTTCGGTTCCGTCTCCGAGCATGGCTCGGGGCTCGGCCTGGCGCTGGCGCGGCGGCTGGTCGAATCGCTGGGCGGGCAGATCGCCGTTGAGAGCCGCCTGGGCCACGGCTCGACCTTTCGTTTCACGCTGCCTGTGGCCGAAGCCGGCGCAGTTCGTCATCCTGTCGAGGTGGGCTGAGCGATGGCCGAGATCAAGCTCGAAAAAACTCCCGAGCCGGCCAAGCTGCGCATCTACATCGGCGCCGCGCCCGGCGTAGGCAAGACCTACGACATGCTGAGCGATGCCTATCACATGAAGCACCAGCAGGGCGTCGATGTGGTCATCGGCCTGGTGGAAACGCACGGACGCAAGGATACCGAGGCGCGCATCCGCGATCTCGAGATCGTCCCGCAAAAGATCGTTCCCTATCGCGGCGTGAACATGAAAGAGATGGACGTGGAGGCGATCGTCGCGCGCCATCCGCATACCGTGGTCGTCGACGAGCTGGCGCACACGAACGTGCCAGGCAGCCGCAACCGCAAGCGGTACGAGGACGTGCTGGAGCTGCTCGACGCGGGCGTCAACGTGATGACCGCGGTGAACATTCAGCACCTGGAGACGCTGAACGACGCCGTGAACCGCTCGGCGAACACCACCATCCGCGAGACCGTTCCCGACAGCTTCTTCAAGCGCGCCGACGAGGTGGTGAACATCGACGTGACGGTGGAGCAGCTTCGCGAGCGTCTGCGCCAGGGCAAGATCTACGCGCCGGAAAAGGTCGAACAGGCGCTCTCGAATTTCTTCCGCAAGGGCAATCTGAACACGCTGCGCGAGCTTTCGCTGCGCACCACGGCCGAGCAGGTCAGCAGCCGCGCCGCCCAGTACCGGCGCATTCAAGGCCTCGAACAGGCGCCGATTCCGGAAAAGGTGATGGTCTGCCTGAGCATGAGGCCGGGCACCGAGCGCCTGCTGCGCGTGGGCGCGCGCATCGCCGGGAGGCTGGCCAGCAATTGGTACGCGGTCTACGTGGCGCGGCCCGACGACAAGGGCCATAGCGATCCCGAGGCCTTCCACCGCCTCGAAGAGTACCAGCGCATGGCGCGCGATCTGGGCGCGCAGGTGGTCTCGCTCACCGAGCGCAACGTCTCCGACGCGCTGATCCGCTTTGCGCAGCAGGAGAACATCAGCCACGTGGTCTTCGGCCAGTCGGCGCGTTCGCGACTCGACGTTCTGCTGCGCGGCTCCGTGCTCAACCGCTTCCTTGCCGAAGTGCGCGACGTGACCGTGCAGGTGGTGCCGATGCAGAAGGCGGC
>JAJYFB010000044.1 GCA_021785495.1 Acidobacteriota bacterium
AGAGAATCCGAAGTCGCCCAAATCGCGCTATGCTGTCACCGGCCTTTATTTTTACGACCGCGACGTGGTGCGCCTGGCCGAGACGCTGAAGCCCTCGCCGCGCGGCGAGCTGGAAATCACCGACCTGAACCGGCGCTATCTCGAAGCCGGCAAGCTCAACGTAGAGATCATGAGCCGCGGCATGGCCTGGCTGGACACGGGCACGCACGATTCGCTGCTGGAAGCCGCGCTCTTCGTGCACACCATCGAGCGGCGGCAGGGGCTGAACATCGCCTGCCCGGAGGAGATCGCCTACCGGCAGGGATTCATCGATGCGGCGCAGCTTGAGGCGCTGGCCGCGCCCATCGCCAAGAGCGGCTACGGGCAATATCTCCAGGCGCTCGTGCGCGAACCGTACTTTTCCGCGGGAAGCGAACAATGAAGACCGAATCTACAGCCTTGCCAGACGTGCTTCTGCTGACGCCAACTTTCTACCGGGACGATCGCGGCGCCTTCGCCGAGACCTACAATCAGCGCCGTTTCGCCGAGGCCGGTCTGCCCACGAACTGGGTTCAGGACAATTTTTCCATCTCGAAGAAAGATGTTCTGCGCGGCATTCACTATCAAATCACGCAACCGCAAGCAAAGCTGGTGCGCGTGACGCACGGCGCGGTGCTTGACGTGGCCGTCGATCTGCGCCGCAGCTCGCCCGCTTTTGGCCGGCACGTGGCCGTGGAGCTGAGCGAAGAAAACGGCCGGATGCTCTGGATTCCCGAAGGCTTTGGTCATGCCTTTCTCGTCCTGAGCGAAACGGCCGGGTTCACCTACAAAGTGACGGATTACTATTCGCCCCAGGGCGAACGGACGATTCGCTGGAACGATCCCGAGTTGGCGATTCCCTGGCCGCTCCTGGGCAGAACGCCGATCGTCTCCGGCAAGGACGGCCAGGGCGCAACGCTGCGCGAGGCCGAGCTCTTCGCGTAGCGGCGGCTGCGGAGAGAGCCCGTTGCGCAAGGCGCATCGCGCGGGCATAGAACCTGCGGTTTATTCCAGCAGCACTTCCGGCTCTGGTTCATGGCCGCGCACGGTGAGCGTGATGGCGGCGGCGAGAATCATTGCTCCGCCCAGCCATGCGTAGGGGCCGAGCCGCTCGCCGAGCAGTTCCACGCCGAGCACGGAGCCGAGCACCGGCTCAATGTTCAGAAAAACTCCGGCGCGCGAGGCCGGAACATGATGAATGCCCCAGTTCCAAAGCAAGGTGGTTGTCGCCGTGCAGAGCAGGCCGCTGGCGGCCAGCGCCAGCCAAGCCGCCGCGCCGATATGCACCGGTAGCGGCGGCTCGCGTTGCGCGTGCCAAAGCGGCGCGAGCCACCAGCGGCCGAGATTCCAGACGATGAGCATCAGCGTTCCCGAATAAATGGTGTAGGCCGTGACCACCGTGGCGCTGTGCGTCTCCATCAGTTTTTTGCTGAGCAGAATCCAGGCCAGGGCCACGACCAGCGAGGCGATCACCAGCAGATCGCCGACAAGCGTTGGCGTCTCGCGCCCGGCCGTTGCGCGGCCGCCGCCCAAAACCACCAAAGCGGTTCCGGCCGTCGAGGCCACGAGCGCCAGCCAGCCGATCCCGTCCAGCCGTTCGCGGGCAAAAATAGCCGCTGCGGCGGCCAAGAGCACAGGCATCGCGCCCACCATCAGCGAGGCGTGGCTCACCGTGGTCAGCGCCAGCCCGTGAAATTGCAGCAGAAACTGAATGGGGATGCCGAAGGCCGCCGTCATGAGCACGGTGCGCCATTCGCCGGCCGTCAGCCGTTCGCGGCTGCCGAGGATCGCCGGCGTGATGCCCAGGCAGGCGAAGAGAAACCGGTAGAGCACCATCGGCTCCACATTCATCGCGTCGAGCGCGATCCGTCCGAAGTAAAAGCCCGTGCCCCACAGGGTTCCGGCCAGCGCGCAGGCGCCGAAGCCCAGAAACCGGAGTTGTCCGCGAGAGGAACCTTGCAGCGTCATTCTTATTCTACTCTCGCACACGCCGCCCTGCGCGGGCTTTCCGGCGATGGGGCGAGCATTCAGGACCATTGCAGGAACAAAGCCGGAGGACACCATCGCCCGGCGTGCGCATTTGAGTGCGGAAGGCGCATCGGTGAAAATACTCTACGATGGCTCACGCACAAATGACCGGAACGATGTGGAGACTGGTTTTGGCCACGGCTTTCGGCGTCTGCGCCAGCGCGCTTGCGGCGCAGGCCGGTCCATCGGCACCGGTCCAAGAGCGCTTCCTCGCCAATCAATTTCCGGGTAAGCCCACGTTTGCGCCAGCTTTCAGCATCCCCCTCGATCCGCTCGGCTTTGCCGCGCCGGGCGCAATCTACCTGGGCGCGAGCCATGCGCTGGTCTCGCTCGATTTCCTTGACGAGAACCACCTGCTCTTCACCTTTCGCGTGCCGGGACTGATTCGCCGCGATCCGGCGAGCGGCGCAACCAGCTACGAGCGGCGGATTCGCGCCGTGGTACTCTCGCTGCCGCAAGGCGCAATCGTTGCTGAATCGCTCTGGACCGTGCATGACCGCGCGCGCTACCTGTGGCCGCTCGCGAACGGCCATTTTCTGCTGCGCGACCGCAACCGGCTGCTTGAAGGCGACAGCTCACTTCAATTGAAGCCCTATCTCGACTTTCCCGGCCCGCTGCTCTGGATCGAACTCGATCCCTCGCAGCAATTCCTCGTGACGAACTCGGACGAGCCCGTGGAGGCCGCGGCCAAACAGGAACCATCTGGCGGCCCGCAGGCTGCTTCCGCCACGGATTCGGCCGAAGCGGACGAGAACGCCGAATCGGAGCGCACGCCCGAACTGGTCCTGCGCGTCCTGCGGCGCGACACGGGCAAGGCGGTTCTGGTCAGCCGCATCAACTCCGCCGTGCATCCGCCGATTAACGCCGAGGGCTATCTTGAAAATCTGCGCGGCCAGGGATCCGGCTGGATGCTCGAATTGAACGATTTTACCGGCGGCAACCGGATTCTGGGCGGCGTCGAATCCACTTGCGATCCCAACGATCATTTCGTTGCCGCAAGCGTTCTGCTGATCGAGGGCTGCGGGCAGGAGGGAGCAACCAAGCTCGTGGCGATGACCACCGCAGGCCGCACGCTGTGGATCACGCAAGCGCCTTCCACCGAGGTTTGGCCGCAACTGGCCGTCGCCGCCAATGGCTCGCGGCTGGCCTGGACGACGCTCGACTCCGGCCATGCCGTCAATCCCTTTGCGCCCTTGAGCGCCGAAGACGTCAAGGAGCAATCGGTGACAATCTTCGATGCGGCCACCGGCGCGATCCCGCTGGTTTCGCCGCTCAGCCCGATCTTCGACGCCGGCGGCAACGTGGCCATCTCGCCCGCGAGCCGCCGCGTGGCGCTGCTCAACGCCGGCGCGATTCAGGTCTTCGAGTTGCCGCCCGCGCCGTCAGTGCCCGCCGCGAGCGCGCCTCGTTGAAGGCCCGAACCGCGCAAGAGCGCGACTTGAACGGCTGCGGAAAACCGCCGGAGCAGCGGCTCAATCGGCCGATGCGGCCCCTGCCTGCTGCTGCACCTTGCTGTGCCTGACTGAGTAGGTGAAGTAAATCGCCAGGCCGAAGACGAGCCAGCCGATCATCACCTCCCAGGTGATGCGCGACAGGTTCGTCATCAGGTAGACCGAGCTCAGGATGCCGAGAATCGGCACCAGCGGCACCAGCGGCGTGCGGAAGGGCCGGTGCAGTTCGGGATGCCGCACGCGCAGAACCCAAACACCGGCGCTCACGATGGCGAAGGCCAGCAGCGTGCCGATATTCACCAGCTGCGCCAGACGGTCGATGGGCAAAATGGCGGGCATGATCGCCGCCAGCGCGCCCACCACCATCGTTGAGATCCACGGCGTGCGAAAGCGCGGATGCACGGCGGAGGCCCACTTCCACAGCAGCCCGTCCCGCGACATCGAATAGAAGACACGCGACTGGCCCAAAAGCATGACGAGCATCACCGTGCCCAGGCCGAAGACGGCGCCGATCTTGACCAGCAGTGCGCCCCAACTGACGCCCGTGGCGTCGATGCCCAGGGCCACCGGATCGGCCACATTGAGCGTCTTGTAGCTCACCAGACCGGTCAGCACCAGCGAAACCAGAATGTAGAGAATCGTGCAGAAGACCAGCGAGCCCAAAATGCCGATCGGCATGTCGCGCTGGGGATTCTTCGCCTCCTGCGCGGCCGTCGAAACGGCGTCGAAGCCGATGTAGGCGAAGAAGATCGAAGCGGCCGCCTTGGGAATGCCCGCCCAGCCGAAGTTGCCGCTCGCATCCGCTGGCGGAATGAAGGGATGCCAATTGGCGTGCGCGACGGCCGGATGGCGCAGAAGGAACATGCCGCCGACCGCAAGGAAAACTCCCACCACGCCCAGTTTGACAAAGACCACGGCCGAGTTGAAATTGGCCGACTCCTTGATGCCGAGGACGAGGATGGCCGTAATGGCCATGATGGCCAGAACCGCAACCAGATTGAACAGCCCCGTGGCGTGCGGCAGTCCGGCGTCGCTCATGCCCGGCGGCAGCGATGCCAAAGGCATCCACTGGCCGCGGTACTCGACCAGCGGCGTGCCGGGAATGGCCGTCAGTTGCGGCGGAATCACGATGTGCAGTTGCGCCAGAAGACTATTGAAGTAGCCCGCCCAGCCCGAAGCCACCGTGGCTGCGCCAAAGGCGTACTCCAGAACCAGATCCCAACCGATGATCCACGCCACCAGCTCGCCCAGCGTCGCATAGCCGTAGGTGTAAGCCGATCCAGCGATGGGAATGATCGAGGCGAACTCGGCGTAACACAGCCCGGCAAAGGCGCAGGTCAAACCGGCCAGCACGAAGCTCAGCGCCACGGCCGGCCCGGCGTGCAATGCGGCGGCCTGGCCGGTCAGCACGAAGATCCCCGCGCCAATCACCGCGCCGATGCCCAGCGTGACCAGGTTGACGACCCCCAGCGAGCGTTTCAAGGTGTGCTCGCCCTGCTCGCCCGCTTCGGCGGTGAGCATGGACATGGGCTTAATGCGCAGCAATCGGGCGATCAAAAGACAGCATCCTCTCTGGCAAATCCATGGAACCGGTCTTCCATCGGCGGCGGCGTGCATCCGGCGACGGCAAAACCGCGCGGGGGATCGTGTATCGTCATCATACGATACGCAACCGCATGGATTGGAGACGCCTGCGACGGCAGGGGCAAGACGCGGATCGAAGCCGCGCGCCTGAATCATTTTCGGTCAGTGGTTGTCCTATTTTCAGGCAGTCCTGTTGCCTTTTCGCACAAAAATCGCCTCGAATTCAGACGGTTTTGTCGCATATTCGCACATCGGCCAGAAGTTTCTCATGAAGAAAGACCGTGCTGCCGCAGGATTTTTCGCACCGCGCGCCCGCTGGAGCCGCATCCACGCTCCGGCTCCAGCGGCAAGGATGGTTGCGCGAATCCGGTGCGCAGACGGGCGAGATGCACCCATCAACCACGGACAGGCCCTGAAAAAGCAGCGCCGAAATCCGCGCTACAGAGCGTTGCCGCAGCCGGAGCAGAAGCGCGCGCCAGCGGCGTTGGCCTGCTGGCAGCGTGGACAGGCCGCCATGGCGCCCGGCGGCGCAGCGGCGGCGAGCGGGGCGTTGATGGTCACGCTGACCGGCTGGCCCCACATGGGCACCGCCATGCCCAGCGAGGCTGCGATGGTCACGGCCTGCATGGCGTTGTAGGCGCGCACCCGGCCGGGCATGAAGAAGCATTCGAAGAAGCCGGCGATGGCCGGAATCCCGGTCCAGAAGAAGCAAAGATAGAGAATCCCCAGCCCGATGCGCCGCAGATAAAAATGATGCAGTCCCAGGCCGCCCAGAAATAACGCAAGCAACACGCCCACCACTTCGTCGCGACGCGCGGCCTCATACTGCTGGTAGAAAATGGCCTGTGGATTTGGGTACGTGTACGTGCTCATGGCGATTTCTCCTCGCCGTTTTCCGGCCTGCCCATTGTACGCGGCCACGACGCTTCCAGTTCCCTGCCTGCCGGCATCCGTCAGCCGGAGCGCCTGCGTCCTGCTCCAAGCACAGCAAAGGAGGCCAATCCCGCGCGCCAGAGCAACAGGCTGGCGGACCGGTCCGGTTGGGAAGATCGAATGCCCGGCAGGCCGTTCAATCGTTGAAGCCGGATCCCGGTCTACGACGCCGCCGCCAGTTCGTGCAGATGCGCCACGCGCTGCGTGCCCTTGCGCGGGCCACGCTTGCGCGCGCTCATCACCTTGATACGCTCCAGCAGCTCTTGCGTCGTGCAGTTCTTGCGGGCGATCAGGGCGTCGGCCCGGTGAATCTCGCCGCTCGCGGCCGGATGGTCGCCGAGCAGAATCATCGGCACGTGGCTGCTCATCCGCTTCAGCCGCTCCACGAGCTGGCCGCCGCTCATCTGCGGCATGACCGTGTCGGCCAGCACCAGGTCGATCTGCGGCGTGGTGGAGAAGATGGCGATGGCCTCCTGGCCGTTTGTGGCGGCCAGCACGCGATAGCCGTTGGTCTCCAGCATGAATTTGGTGACGGAAAGCTCCTGCTCGTTATCATCGACGCAAAGAAGTACTTTTTTCGGACGCATGATCGGGTCAATCGCTCCTGACAGCAGTAGTGCAGTCGGTTTTCCGGCAACACGAAACCTGCGCCGCGTGACGCACGGTCCGCGGTTGCCGTGGATGGGTACGACGGCCGCGTATCGAGCGAAGTGACGGGCTTTGGATCGCAGCACGGTCTAAGCGCGTACGCCGCGCCATTCAAGGCGTAGGCGCGCGCATTCAGACTGCCCGGCTCGCGATTCTCAGCGGGTCAACCCCTCGTTTGCGGTCGAATCTTCAGCATGAGGCGCGGCTTGAATGACTTGAAAGACGCGCCGGAGAAATCTCTTCAACGAATCCAAAGACTACGGACAAAGGCGTGGCGTGGATAGAGAGAAAGAGAGGCGAAGATGGAAGTGGAAAAACGCGGCCAGCGCGTGGAAAACCTCCAGGGCCAACACCTGTCACGAGTTGCAATGATGAATCGCTGTTGAAAGCATGTGTATCCCGGCAGGAAAAGCCGCCCATTTGCTGCAAGAGCGGTGCTGCCCGTGGCGCGAAAAGACGCAACCCTCATGAAATTTCTTTCATCAATCTGCCTCAATAAGTGACAAAGTGGTCATTTCACCTCGCCGGAAAACGCGGCCGTCCACGAGGGATTCCTGGCCGCGCAGTTTGCAGCGCGGATCAGGAAAGGAACGTAGGACGAGAAGGGGCGCGGCTGGCGGCCTTGGGGCGCAGGCGTTGCGTGCCGACGAAACGCTGCGTGCGGAAAAGAGCGCTGGCGCCGAGGCGGTTGCGTCGAGGTTGGAGCGGGAGAAGACTCCGCGCCATGCGGACTGCGGACAGCAGTGCCGTCCGTGCGGACAGCGCCGGCAGAGAGGCCCTTTGCCGGCGGCCGTAAGGCGCAACCTACAGTTGAATCATCGGCCGGGGCAGCCGGGTCCGCGCGCGGTCCAGGAAGATTCTCATGCGCAGCGCCTCGGCGCGCTGTGCGGTGACCAGCCGCATGTGCCGGCGAATGTGATCGATGTCGTCGAGCCGCTCGATCTGCGTCTCGTCGTGCGCCGCATCGCGCTCCAGACGGGTAATACGCTCCTCAACGGTCTGGCGGAAACGCGGGCTGATCTCGAAACCTTCCTGAATCGCACACGAACTGGTCATGGCAGCTCCTCGCAGCGAAATGCCTGAGGCCACAAAAAATATTTTTGTGTGGGCCTCAAGTTTTTTCCAATGCTGCCGATATTAACGAAAGCTAATTGAATGCGCCAGATTACGGGTAACCGCACCATCAGTAACCATGTGTACGAAAAACGGACATTCGCCGCCACCGGCCGCATCGTCGTATGCTTGGGGCGCGGCGTCTAGTCGGCAGTCATCTCGCTGCCCTTGGCCTCATGGCCGAAGGCCGTCAGTGTGGCGAGCGCCACGGCAACCACCGCGACGGTGACGGCCAGCACCGCCGGATAGCTGCCCCATCGTTCGGCGGCCAGCGCCTGCGCCTTGCCGTTCCACGAAGTGAGCAACGCGCCCAACTGGTAGGCCAGCCCGGGCGCGGTGGCCCGCACGGGAGCAGGAGCCAGTTCGGTAAGATAGGCCGGCACCACGCCCCAGGCGCCTTGCACCATGAACTGCATCAGCACCGCGCCTAGACCAAGCACTGCGGCCGTGCGCCCATAGGCGTACAACGGAATCACCGGCAGAGCCAGCAATGCGGCTGTGATCATGGCCCGCTTGCGCCCCCACCGTTCGGAGAGCGCGCCAAAGGCGATACCGCCGGCAATCGAGCCGAGTCCGTAGAGAACGCCGATCAGGCCGATCGTCCGGGGCGAAAGATGGGCCGCGACGGCCAGAAACGTGGGATACACATCCTGCGTGCCATGCGAAAAGCTCATGAAGGCCGTCATCAAGAGTACAAGAAACAAAAACGTGGGCAGGAACTTCACGATTTGTCTTGACCAGACGAGGCCAGCGTGGAGGGCCGTGCGCGCGGCGGCGCGGTTGCTGGCGCCGGCCAGCCAGACCGGCGACTCCGGCACGCGCGCCTGCACATAGAGCGCCAGCAACGCCGGCATGGCGCCGAGGATGAACAGACCGCGCCAGCCGATTCCCGGCAGGACAAAGCCGTGCCAGCGAATGCCGGCAAACAACAGCCCAAAAGCCGCCGAGGCCAGAATCGAGCCCAGCGCGTAGCCCTCCTGCAGCATTCCGGAAAACGTGCCGCGACCCTCTTTGGGCAACGTCTCGAAGGCCAACGCCGCGCCCACGCCCCACTCGCCGCCCATGGCTACGCCGAAGAGCGCGCGCAGCGCCAGCAGCGCATGAAGCGAGGGCGCGAAGGCGCAGCCCAGCTCGATCGCCGAAAAGCCGAGAATGTTGGCGATGAGCACCGGCCGGCGGCCGTAGCGATCGGCCAGCAACCCGAAGAGCAGCGCGCCTGCGGGCCGGAAGGCCTGCGTCATAAAGACCGCGCCCAGAACCGCCGAAGGCCGGGTGTGAAACTCGCCGGCGATGGCCTTGACGCAGAAGACCAGCAGAAAAAAGTCGAGGCTGTCGAGCGTCCAGCCCAGAAACGCGGCCGCGAAGGCGTGGCGTTGCGCGCGGCTGAGCTTTTGGAACGGGCCAGAAACGAGCATAGCCGCGAGCATAGCAGAGTTGCGCCAATTCCCGCCAAGCTCCTTGCGGGCGCGACGGGGGCGCGGCCTCCAGGGACGAAGCGGTCGCGCGTCGCCTGCAAAAAAAGAAAAATATTTGTTGCAACGACTATTGCCGGAGGCGCATCCTATCCTTTAGCAGGAGTTGAAGACCTTGCCCGGCGCCGGCCTGTTTCCGGCAGCCCTGTGGCGCGACGGTCCCTGCACGCAAAGGAGCATTCCCCGATGAAAAAAATCGCCGTTCTCAGCACAATCCTGGCCATGGCGGCGCCGCTCGCCCTGGCGCAAACCTCCACCTGGGTCTCCGATCCCAACCACAGCGAAGTCGACTTCGCCATCACACACATGAGCGTCTCGCGTGTCCACGGCCGCTTCGGCGACGTGAAGGCCACCATCGTCTATGATCAGGCCGATCCAACCAAGTCCACCGTCACGGCCACCATCGGCGTGGCCACGGTCGACACCGGCGTCGATGCGCGCAACAAGCACCTGCAGAGCGCGGATTTCTTCAATGTCGCCACGCTGCCCACGGCCACCTTTGTCAGTACGAGCGTCAAGAAGAACGGCGCGCATCTGGCCGTTACAGGCAACCTCACCTTGCACGGCGTCACCCGGCCGGTGACCCTCGACGTGGCAGGACCGAACGGCTCGGCGACCGATCCTCAGGGCCATATTCATACGGGTTTTTCGGCCACCACCACCCTCGACCGCACAGCCTTCGGCATCGGCCCCAAGTTTCCGGCCGCACTGATCGGCGACGAGGTTGCGCTCGACATCGAACTGGAAGTCGTCAAGCAGTAAACCGGCGCGCGTTCGCAGCGGCCTGCGAGCGCGCAGCAACGATTCGCCGCCATCGCGCTGGAAGCGTAGCGCGATGGACCGGAACCACGGGAACACATCGCCATGGCCAACCTGAAGATCGAGATCCTGCAGGAGCCGCCTTTTTCCAGCCTGGAAGAAGAGGCCATGCTGAACTTGCTGCGCAGCGCGGACCGGTTGGCGCGCGCCTTTCAGCAGATAATTCGCGGCTGGGGCCTGACCACGACGCAATACAACGTCCTGCGCATCCTGCGCGGAGCGCATCCCGGCGGGCTGGCCTGCGCGGCACTTGGCGAACGCATGATCGCGGCCGAACCGGACATGACGAGGCTTCTCGCGCGGCTCAAGCGCAGGAAGCTCATCCGCCAGCATCGCGACCGGCGCGATCGGCGCGTAGTGCTCACGACCATCGCCGCCGCAGGCCTCGAACTGTTGCAAGCCATGGACCCGGTCGTGCTGAACAGTCCCAGGGAACTCCTCGGCCACTTGCGCCGCGCCGAGCTGACCGAATTGATTCGGCTGCTCGAACAGGTCCGCACGCCAGAAGCGGAACCGCCTGCGCCGGAGTAACGAGGTGGCACCGCTTGTTCGGACAGGTTTTTCGGGTTTTTCCACGGAAAAATTGCTCGTCGTAGTCGAGACGGTGGAAATGGGGAGATCGGCTTTCAAGGTCTGTGGGAAGGACGGACTGCCGGGTTTTCGATGCGGCGTCGGAGGGCAGTTGGAGCCAGATCTTCGCGGAGCCGCAGGAGCGCGGTTTGCGCGGCGCAGGCTACATGGTCTCGGACGATCCTGCCGGACAGGTGCTGGCAATCGTACGGCAATTTGAGACAGCGGCTTGGCCGCGCTGCCACGTTCAGAGCCTCCGCGACAGACTTTCGTCCGCAGGGTCAAGATACACCTTCCGCGTATCTCGCTTCACTTGCGCTCGCAGCAGCAACGGCCGGCGGTGGCGCTGCGGATGGAAACCAACCAAAAGGGAATGGAAAAAATGTGTCTGAACATGAACACATACCTTCCACCCAGCGGAGAGGCGCCGCGCGCACCACTTCTTGCACACCGCTTCTTGATAACAGGCTCTACTTCAGACCAAGCCCGCGCGTGACCTCAAGCATCAACCGTCCGCCGTCCGCCAACTTCGACCCAGAACCAGGAGAAGAACGATCCTACAAAGCTTCCGGGAGTTGACTCAAAAGTAGCCACTCACCTTTCATGCGAAAGCCGCATCCATCAACGGGGGACGCTAACTCGCAGTTACTCCGAGGACTTGGCCTTGGAGCCCTGCTTGGCCCAACGCCTGCGCTGTGCCTCGGAGATCTTTTTGCGCGCCTCAGCGCTCAGAATCCGCTTCTTCCGGGGTTGGGCCGCGGCCAACGCCTTCTTCGCTTTGCGCTCAACGCGCGTGGATGCACCGCCAAGCTTGGCCAGCAGCGCCCGTGCGCGCTGTAACCTGGCTATCTCAGCGTCTATTTCAGCAAGAATCTTTTCAATCGCCATAACTGAAGAATAACGCATTCCGATGAATGTATACAGTATTTACCGGATTTTTTTTGCAGTTTGGGAAGTCCGGAATCACTGATTCCCATCTTGCAAAGCTCCGGCCACGGCTGCCCTGGCCTTTTCCCGTGTAAGTCGCATAACTTTACCCAAAGTTAGGCGCATTTCTTCGGCGGCGTAGCTGGCATACCAGTGATCGACAAGTCGGCGCTCTCGCGGCGGACCCAAATGTATCTGGACTGGGTCGAGGACTTGGCGTGCATGTGTGCAATCAGGATCGTCCCATCGAATGGACATAGCCAGGATTGCGTGCGGAATGATGATGCGCGCCCTGGAAGGCGTGATCGGAAGGTACTGTCACGCATGGATGGAGCGCAGAAAAATTGCGCCGCGAGAAGGAAGCGGGCAAGGACGCGGGCGGCGAGACGGACGAAGGATGTTCAGCGACGCTGGTCGCAAATCGTGCGCTCGTGCGCAGAGGGGCCGGGGCTCAGCGCTCTTCCTTGCCGGGCCGCAGCATCAATTCGCGGATGGCCGCGCGCGGGTCTTTGCCATTGTTCAGGATCAGCTCCATCTGCTCGGCGATGGGCATCTCGACGCCGTGTTGGCGGGCCATGCCCAGCGCGGCGCGGGTGGTGCGCACGCCCTCGGCGACCTTGCCGCCGAGCGATTCCAGAATCTCCGGCAGCTTGCGGCCCTGGCCGAGGGCCGCGCCGACGGTGCGATTGCGGCTCAGGCTGCCGGTGCAGGTCAGCACCAGGTCGCCCACGCCGGCCAGCCCGCCAAGGGTCTCGCGGCGCGCGCCACAGGCCACGGCCAACCGCGTGATCTCGGCGATGCCGCGCGTGATGAGCGCGGCCGTCGAGTTGTAACCGAGGCCGGCGCCGGAGACCACGCCAGCGGCGATGGCGATGACGTTTTTGAGCGCGCCAGCCAGCTCCACGCCGGTGACATCCGTCGAAGTGTAGAGGCGCAGCGACTCGGAAGAAAATGCCTGCTGCACATGTGCGGCGACGCCCGGGTCGGCAAAGGCCAGCGTCACCGCCGTAGGCTGTCCTTCGGCGACTTCGGCCGCAAAGCTGGGGCCGGAGAGCGCGCCGATGGGGAAAGAACAGGGATGAGGGACTAGGGACGAGGGACGCGCGGAAGCTCCAGCGAGGCAGTCGGCGATCACTTCGGTCATGCGCAGAAAGCTCTGGTCTTCGATGCCCTTGGTGGCGCTGACGACGATCTGGCCATCGTGCAGATGCGGAACGACGCGCGCGAAGGTGGCGCGCAGAAACTCCGACGGGACGACGGAGACGAGGATCTCGGCGGACGCGAGCACGTCGCTATCGGCCGTGACGGTCAGATCGGCCGGGAGCGGAAAGCCGGGAAGGAACTGCGTATTTTCTCCGGCCGCGGCGATCTGCCGGGCCAGTTCTTCGGCGTGCGCCCAGAGCGCGACCTGATGGCCGCCGCGGCGCGCCAGCGAGAGAGCGAGGGCGGTTCCCCAGGCTCCGGAACCGAGAACGGCAATGCGGCTCATACGTGCTTTTTTGCTCCGAAGCGGGATTCCGTGCCGGTCATCAGCCGGCCGATGTTCTTATGATGCTTGACGACAATCAGCAGGGCCGTGAGGCATTCCACGGCGAAGAAAAAGGGTGGGTGCGGACCCGGCGGAAAGAACCATGCAAAGGCCGGAAAGGCCAACGAGCCGAGAATGGAAGCCAGCGAGACGTAGCGCGAGAGCGCCAGCACCAGGAAAAAGACGCCGATGGCCGCCAGCGCCGACCAGGGCGAAGCCACCAGAAAGACGCCGAATCCCGTGGCCACGCCCTTGCCGCCGCGAAAGCGCAGCCAGCAGGTAAACATGTGGCCGAGAACGGCAAAGAGCGCGGCCAGCGCCTGTGCGTCGCGCACGGGCAAGGAGGGCATCAGCCCGGCGCCGAGCAGGCCGCCCAGCCAGACGGCGGCGCATCCCTTCAGCATATCCAGCAGGAAGGTGGCTGCGCCCAGCCCTTTGCCGCCTGTGCGGAGGACGTTCGTTGCGCCGATGTTGCCGCTCCCGACGGAGCGGATGTCCTGGCGGCAAAAAAGGCGGACCAGCAGATAGCCCGTGGGAATCGAGCCGAGCAGGTAAGAAAGGACTGCAATGACGATCTGTGCGGAAATCACGACGAAAGTGAGTGTAGCAGGTGGAGGCCTGACGGGAAAATGTGCCCGTTGCGCTTGCGGGCGCCACGGGTTCAGCGGTTAAAACAGCGCATACCGCGCCGCGCGGACCTCGGCGGCGAGCACCCGCAGAATTTTGAACGAAAGCTCCGGTCCCGATTCCATCAGCGCCGTAAAGGCATCGTGATCCAGAAAGCTCACCTTGGCGCCAGAGTGAGCCACCGCAGTGAGCGAATAAGGCTGTTTGCTGATCAGGCCGGGAAGCCCAAGCAGAGAGCCGTCTTTGGCCTCGGCGGAGAGAATCGTCTTGCCCCCTTGCGAGGTCATGCTGAGCGCGATTCTGCCTTCGTGCAGAATGTAGAGGCCCGAAACAGGGTCGTCCTGGCAAAACAGGACGCGGTCGGTTGCGCAATCGACAGGTTGGGCGTGTTGACTCAGCACGCCAAGCAACTCGGGATCGGCGAGAAATGCACTGGGGTCAAGCGGCACGACAAAACCTTCCTGCAAACGAATCCTTCCAGATCTTTCGCCCGGAAGCTGTAGAGGCTATCGTTTCATCGTTGCGACAGAATGCCGTGTGATGTGCATCACTTAACACTGGTCACGCATCTTCCGTGCGCGCCGGGGCACGCACGGAGCGCTTTCCCAGCCGATGCGCATCGGCTGGAAAACGCGCGGATTCTGCGTTGTAACCGAACCTCTTGCTCAATTCGGCGAACGTGGCAAAATCTGGCTCGGCAAGGGCCGAAGCCTCTGAGCGCGGGGCAGAACTGGACTTTTTGAATTTTGTTCAGGGAACTACTTTGTTCCCGTCTTTTGCGTGGCGATCCAAGCGTCGATCTTCTGCTCCAGCAGATCGAGCGGCATGGCTCCGGAGTCGATCACCTGGTCGTGGAAGGCGCGAAGATCGAACTGCGGGCCCAGCTCCTTTTGCGCGCAGGCGCGCAGCTCCAGAATCTTCAACTGGCCGATTTTGTAGGCCAGCGCCTGACCGGGCCAGGCGATGTAGCGATCGACCTCGGCCTGAATGCTGGCGTCGTCGATATTCGAGTGCGCGTGAAAATAATCGACCATCTGCTGGCGGGTCCAGCCTTCGGAGTGGACGCCGGTATCGACTACCAGCCGGATGGCGCGCCACATGTCGGCCTCCAGGCGGCCATAGTCGGAGTAGGGATCCTGGTAGAAGCCCACGTCCTTGCCCAGATGCTCGGCATAGAGCGCCCAGCCCTCGATGTAGGCGGTGTCATTGCCGTACTTGCGGAAATCGGGAATGCCCTGGAGTTCCTGCGCGATGGAAAGCTGCAGGTGATGGCCGGGAATGCCCTCGTGATAGGCGATCGCTTCCACATCGTAGAGGTTGCGCTGGGGCGCGTCGTAGGTGTCGATGAACAGCCGTCCCGGCCGGCTGCCGTCGGGCGTGCCTTCCTGGTAATACGCCGGCGCGGAGGTCTTCGCGAGGTAGTCTGGAACCGGAACCACTTCGAAAGACGCCTTGGGCAGCGTGCCGAAAAGCTCCGGCAGCTTGGCCTGCATCGGCTTCAGGTAGCCGCGAAAGGCATTGAGCAGCGCCTCGGCTGAGGCCGGGTGCAGCTTGGGATTGTTCTTCAGGCTGGCCTGAAAGCTCTTCAGGTCGGCGAAGCCGAGCTTGTGCGCGATGGCCAGCATCGCGGCCTCGTCCTTCTGGACCTGTTCGAGACCAATCTGGTGAATCTGGTCCGGCGTCAGATCGGTGGTGGTGGTGCGCCGGACGAGAAAGCGGTAGTAGGCCGGGCCGTCGGGCAGGGAATCGATGCCCGGTTTCAGGCGGCCGGCCGGAATGTAGCTGACCTTGAGGAAGCGCGCCAGACGCATATAGGCCGGCAGGTCGTCCTTGGCGATGACCGCCAGCATCTCGCTTGTGATGCGCTGTTGTTCGGCGGCCGGGATCGAGGCGGGAAATTTCTTGAGCGGCAGGGCCAGCGGCGAGTCGGCCGGCTTCTGGTTGGCCAGCGCGTTGACCTGAACGAGCGTCTTCTCCAGCAGAAACTTCGGGGGGACGCGCCCGTCCTCGATGCCGATCGACATATTCTCAGTGACCTGCGCGAAGGCCCTGGGCAGAGCGCGCAGACGGGCGATCCAGTCGTCGTAATCCTTTACTGAGGTGAAACTCAACTCGGCCGCCAGATCCGGATAGTCGCTGTAGATGCCGCCCATCTGGTTGATCGGCATCTCCCACTCTTTGTAGTCGGCTGCCTCCTGGTCCATCTCGAGCTTGCGGAGCAGCAACTCCCGGCTCATCTTTTCCTGCGCGGTGAAGCCGGTGGGATCGATGGCCGCCAGACGCATCAGGAAGTTCTGCTCCCGCGCCAGCGTGTCGTTGATCGCCGCCACCGAGTCGTCGCTGGTCTGGTCGTCATAGCGCTTGTCGCCGATGGTCGAGGCGAATTCGGGATCGTGCCGGAGATAGTCCTGCCAGTAGTCGTGAAAGAGGTCGTTGAGCGCTGCGCGACGGTCGGCGAGCGAGGCCGGAGCCTGCGCCTGCGACGTGAGCGAGAGCTTTTGCGCGCCGAGCGCAGAAAGCGACAGGAGAGAAGCAACGGCGGCTAGGGCGAAACGGGCGATTCTTTTCACGGAGGCGGGTTCCTTTGCGCAAGACGATCGTTGAGTTGAGTGTAGCGGAGCAGGATGGGGTCACGATTGCAAATGGATGCGATGCGGTGTATAAACACCTATGCGCATAAGCGCCGGAGGTCTCATGGAAACAGTTCGCTGGAATATCGCCGTGTCGCCGGAGACCGATCAGTCCGTCCGCATGTTTTTGGCTGCTCAAGGCAATGGCCGCAAAGGGAGTCTCTCGCGCTTTATTGAGGAAGCTGTGCGCACCTACCTGTTTGAGCGCGCCGTCGAGCAGGCCAAGACGGCTGCATCCGGTATGGATGAGACGGAACTGACGCATCTGATCGACGAGGCCGTCGCATGGGCGCGGAAACGGTAATGCGGGTCATTCTGGACACCAATGTTCTGATCGCCGCGTTGATTTCGCCTTATGGATCGCCGGACAAAATCTATCGCGCCTGGAGGGCAGGCCGTTTCGATTTGGTGACCTCCGTGGTGCAACTTGACGAGATTCGGCGCGTGAGCCGCTACCCGAAGCTCAAGACCATTCTGCCGGCTCATCGTGTCGGCACGATGGTGAATAGAATGCAACGCAACGTCGTGCTTGCACATCTGCCCTGCTTGCCGGAAAACCTTGCGGTGAACGATCCAAACGACTCGTTTCTCCTGGCGATGGCTCTGGCCAGCGAGGCCGATTATCTGGTCACTGGCGATCGCAGGGCGGGCCTGCTGGAGCGCGGCAACATCGGCCGCACGTGCATCGTTCCCCCGGCGGAGTTCTGCGCCAGGGCGCTTTGACCATGGCGTTCTGACTTCGTCCTTTGAATGGAGCCGCGTTTGCTGGGCATTCCTCTTCCTGCCGCCGATCCCTCCGGCCGGATTGCAAGCGCAACGGTCAGTCTCGTCAATCGACAAGACAACGAACGTCGATTCCGAAAAATTCATTCGATTCCCGACTCATTGCTGGGATACAATCGCGGGCAACCGCATCTTGCCCGAAAAATCGAACTGCTCTGGAGGAAGGGTGCGCAACTTACTTGAGTGAGGCAATTCGTATGAGCGAAGTTACGTCTCCGGTTCCGGCCCATGCCGGCCTGACCCAGTGGCAGCGTCTGAGCTGCGCCTTCACCGCGCCGTCGAAGATCTTTCAAGACATCCAGCGCGGCAACCGCAGTTGGTGGCTGCCGTTGATCGTGATAACGCTCGTCAGTTACATCCTCTTCGGCGCCGTGGTGCAGCGGGTCGGCATCCGGCAGACCGTCGAGAACCAGATTCGCTTGAATCAGCGGGCGCAGGAACAGATGTCCCAGGCCAGTCCGGAACAGCAGGAAAAGGAGTACAAGATCTCCGAAGTATCCACTGAGGTTGCGTTTCTCGCTGGGCCGGCGATCGGTATGCTGTTCACGCTGGTGATTGCCGCCGTGCTGATGGCCACCATCAACTTCGGCTTCGGGGGCAAGGCGAACTTTGGCCAGGTCTTTGCCGTCGTCTACTACGCGTCGCTTCCGATGGCGGTCAAGGCGCTACTGGGGGTGGTGACGCTCTACGCGGGCATGGCCCCGGAGTCGTTCAACGTCAAAAACTATGCGCCGACCAACGTGGGAGCGTTTCTGGACCCGACCGGCACGCCGAAGGCGCTTTACGCGCTGGCGACCTCTCTCGATTTGACGACCATCTGGGCCGTGGTCTTGCTCAGCATCGGTCTCGCGACGGTCGCCGGCGTCAAACGCAGCTCGGGATACATCGCCGTCTTTGGCTGGTGGCTGATCCTCGTGCTCTTCGGCGTGGCCACCGCGGCTGTGATGGGGTAAGCGCAGAGCGTGCAGGGCAAGAATTCAAATCTCTGCTGAAATTGCGATGCGGACCGGCGCCGATACCATGCGCATCCGGCCATGGCCGGGGTTGACGACGCTGCGGGACGAGACGATGCCGAATTTTTCCAGCGCGTCCACGTCCCGGCGCACCGCGCTTGGATCGCGCCCAAGGCTCGCAGCCAGTTTCGGAATCGAGATCTGGCGCTTCTTGACTGTTTGTATCAAGTCGAGCCTTGCCGGTGTCAGCAATCGAACCATGTCGGCGGCATTTTCGAAGGCGATGCCGCGCGAGGGTGAAATCGCGCGGCTTTTGTCCATTGCCTTGGCGCGCTCGCGCGCCCGTTTTGCCCATCCGTCGAAGCCGTCCGTGTAGATTTGTATCTTCATAAGGTTTTTCGCCTCCTCAGTTGTTCGACTTCGCTGAGAAACCGTTCCAGAATCTGCTCATAGGTCGATGCTGCAACAGCTTCGACCTTTCCTGCGAAGTGGCGATGCAATTGACCGTGCGCCGTGTCATAGCCCAGCACTCGTCCGCGATCCCCTGCAAACAGAGAAAGGTTGATGAAGGCGAGGTTGTAGCGAACAACTTTGCCTTCGGCGTCCTTCCAAACCTCTTCACGAACCAGGCCGTCTCCGGCAGCGCACCGAATCACGGCGGCTTCGTCGGTCACTTTCACCGGTTTGCGGACGGTCTTTCTCGCCGCGTGCATAGCGCCAGCATAACACAGGTGGGATAGAAAATGTCTCACCTGGAGCCACATCCGCGCGCTTGGTAAAATGGAAGAGGCTGCAACGGCAGCGCTGGATCGAACCGGAGCAAGCCGCACGATCGGGAGCCGATGACCCTTCGCCTCTTCAATACCCTCACTGGACAACTGGACGCCCTGGAGCCGGTCGGCGGCAAGCCGCTCGGCCTCTACGCCTGCGGCCCCACGGTTTACGACTACGGCCACATCGGCAACTTCCGCACCTTTCTGCACGTGGACGTGCTGCGGCGCTTCCTGCGCCTGAGCGGCGCGCCCGTGCGCCACGTGATGAACATTACCGACGTGGACGACAAGATCATCCGCAACGCGGCGGCGGCCGGCCTGTCGATCGGTCCATACACGCAGACCTACGTCGCAGCCTTCTTTGAGGACCTCGACTCATTGCGCATCGAGCGGCCGGAGATTGTCGCCCGCGCCACCGAGCACATCGCGCAGATGGTCGCGCTGATCCAAAGGCTGGAGCAGGCCGGCGCGGC
>JAJYFB010000045.1 GCA_021785495.1 Acidobacteriota bacterium
TCGTACTTGAGCAGATGGGCCAGCGTGGCCGGGCTGGTCAAGTCGTTGACGGCGACAAATTCGATCTCTTTGTTGCCAAGCGCGGCGCGCAGAACATTGCGGCCAATGCGGCCGAAGCCGTTAATTCCAACCTTTACTGCCATGGGACATTTCTCCTTCGTAGTGGGTAGGCTGTGGATTCAAAAAATACGGGTCATGCGGCGTCCGGCGGTCGATTGCACCAAACTCTTCATCTTAACATTTGGGACGGCGGCAAAGAAAGGCAAGCCGGCCGCGCGGCGCACACAATCCCCCGCCGATAGGATTAGGGGACACCGCAAGCACTGTATGTGACGAAAGGCACACGATTTGCAGGGCCAGCGCCCGGTATGGTATTTGGGAGGTACAGCCGGTTTTCGGCAAGGAATCGACAGCATCATGAGAAGACGCTCCAAGCACGGCCCCAACCTTTCGGAATCGACCGGTAAAACGGGCGCGGAAATCCCATCGAATCAACCAGCTCCGCTGGTTCCCAGTTATCTGGACGAGACGCCGGCCGCCTCCGCGCGGCCACATGCGCACGTACATCCGCAACCCAAACAGACCGAACCACCCAGGCAAGCCGAACCGGTGGAGCAGCCCCGCCGCGAATCCCGCCCCCCGCGCCCGCAGTGGAGCGAGCCGGTCAGTGCGGGACGGCTCGAAGTGGAGACCCAGCCCGAGCTGTCGCCCGTCGACGCGCCCCGGCCCGACGCCCAGGGGCAGACGCCCAAGGGCTTCGTGGTGCTGGCCATCGGCCTGCCCGGCTCCGGCAAAACCACCTGGTTCGGCCGCCGCGGCATCACTCCGCTTTCTTCGGACCTGCTGCGCGGCATCCTCTTCGACGATGTCGAGGAGCAGCGCTACCAGGGGCTGGTTTTTTCGACCCTCCGTTCGCTTTTGCGCGCGCGCCTGATCGCTCGCATGCCCATGAATTATGTGGATGCGACCAACCTTTCGACCCACGAACGCCGCCAGTGGATCAAGATGGCCAAGAGCTTCGGCTACGAGGTGCAGGCGGTCTTTTTCGACGTGCCCCTCGAAGTCTGCCTGGATCGCAACCGCAACCGCGACCGCTCGGTCAGCGAAGAGGTGATGCGCAAGATGGCCGAAAAGCTCAAGCCGCCGGTCTTCGAGGAAGGCTTCGAGAAGATCACCGTGGTGCGGGTGAAGAACGCGGGGTAGGAAATCGTTCCACGGATTCAAAGCCTATTTCAATTCGTTTTGACAGCAGTTTGGGATAAAGTTGTATGAACCGAGGGGATGTCCGTGAGACTGCTTCATTACGTCGAGATCGAGAATTTCAAGCTATTTGGCGAAAAGCAACGGATCGAATTGGACCACCCCGCCGTCATTATCGGCCCAAACAATTGTGGCAAGACGAGCGCTATACAAGCGTTGGCGCTTTGGTCACAAGGCGTGAAGACTTGGTATAGCGTTCGAGCAAATTCGAACGCGAAAGAACGCCGTGGAGTTGCTTTAAATCGGCTTGAGATCGTTTCCGTCCCCGTTCAAAAGACTCGCTACTTCTGGTCCAATGTTCGAGTCAGAAGGGGATCGAATAAGCCTGTTTACCTCATCATCACTGTTGGAGTGGAATTTCATCAAAAAGTCGTTCCACTGACGATGAGCTTTTATAACGATGGCGATGATCTCGTTTACTGCAAAGTAGAAGATGACTCCAGCTTTACAACTATCAGAGATGACCAGAAAAGTAGTTTTATGGAATACGTTTCTGGCATTAAGGTAGAACTACTTTATCCGATGTCAGGGCTTAGTACAGATGAGCCGATTTATCAAAATAAATTCATTGGCTTTTTGATGGGGCAGGGGCGCACTGCTGAAGTTTTGCGTAATCTTTGTTTCAAATGTCTTCAAGATAATGAGTCGAACTGGAAGAAGATTCAAAACTTGATGGAGAGGCTGTTTCAAATTAAGCTCGACTCACCAATAGAGAATGCCCAAGGTCGTATCGATTTATATTATTCCCACGCCACGGGGACCAAAGCGAGCCTTGAGCTTGCTTCATTAGGGCGTGGATTCCAGCAGATGCTTTTGATTTTTGCCTATCTGTATTCGCACACGAAAAGCGTCTTATTAATTGATGAACCAGACGCGCATCTAGAAATTCTCCGGCAGAGGCAAGCGTATGTGCTATTGAGGGATATTGCGGCTGAAAATGAGTCCCAGATTGTTATGGTCACACATTCGGAGGTGATTCTCGACGAGGCAGTAGAGCGCAATTTGACTCTGATTCTCGATGGCCACGCGGAAAGTATTTCCGACAAAGCGAAGACTCAAAGCAGTTTAAAACTATTCGGAACCGAGAACTACGTTAAGGCAATCGATCGTGGTTATGTGTTGTATGTGGAGGGAAGTACTGATGTCGATATGCTGAGGGCGCTCGCTCACCGGATTCAGCATCCAGTTGCGGATAAATTTGATGAACGATTGAATGCATACTATATCCAAAATATTTATCCAGACATTTCACTCGAAAGTGAACTGGATCGAGTAGAAATGGGGCATGAGATCAAACCGGGAAGGCACTTTGCCCACCTGCGCTCTTTGCTTCCACAGCTTAGAGGACTCGCGATCCTTGATAATGACGGGCGTGGCCGCAGCGATGTGATAGATCAAGGCCTGCAAATACTCTTTTGGGATAGATACGAAGCAGAGAACTATTTTATTACTCCAGAATTGCTGCTCGCGTATACTTCAACGCTGTATGGCTATGACTCAAACAGTCTCTTTGGTGACGCGCCTCAAAAGGAAACAATGGATGTGCTTGACAAGCTCGTTCTTGAAAAGGTTTTTAGAAACATACGAGAAAATTTCAACACATGGAAAACTGCGCAAGCAGACCAGGCACGCCTAATATGGGAAACTTCAACAAGGCAGATGAAGCTGAGCGATTTTGCAGAAGAGTTCTTCCGTCGTCTAGCGGCACACATCGAAAGGCCTATGTTATTACGCAAAGGAGAATTGCACCGCTTGGTAGAATTTGTTCCTCCTGAATCGATTCCAGATGAAGTTAGACAAAAGTTAGACTTGCTTGCTGACTTATTCGGCAGTTAGACGGAAATCGGCAGATGGGACGCTCTTTTCGCATAAACGTGGGCGATCTTCCGTGCCCGATCAACGTAGCATTTTTTCTCCACTCTTATTGGCTCTTTGCGAGAAAGTGTAAAAGTGGCCGTTTTACGCGGATTTTTGAGTTTCTCCTCCGCGAGCGATTTTGCAACACCGATGATTCGGAGAGTGGAGCCAATTGTTCGCTTTATCGATGCGAATCGGCAGCGCTTTCGGCTTAAGCGCAATCATAATTCCGCCCCGCAAGTATGGTGCTTGCCGCGTTCTGCCTGTGCTGTCCTGTGGAAAACGCTGATCCAGTACCGTCGAGGTTCGCCGGGCAGAGACTGCTGTATAATCTGTATTGATTTGCGGAGAGATGGCCGAGTGGCTGAAGGCGCACGCTTGGAAAGCGTGTTTAGGGGAAACTCTAACCTGGGTTCGAATCCCAGTCTCTCCGCCAGATTCCTTCCAGATCTGTCTGTCCTTGTTTCTTTTCGTTCACACTTCCGTCTTAAGCTATTGATAATAAAGAACATTATCCATACTCGTCCATGCCCGTCCACGCCTATCCTCGTTGGACTGGGGGTATCGGCGGGGGTAAGATCAAAGACGCCGTCAGGGATGGCGGGGGGATTGCCCCGGACGGCTGCCGATGGATGTTCTCGGCCGACTGAAGGAACGCGCGATCCGAAACGCCAGGCCCCAGCCGAAGCCCTACCGGCTCAGCGACGGCGGCGGCCTGTATCTGGTCGTCACGTCCACGGCGGCAAGCTGTGGCGCTGGTCCTATGAGTTCAACGGCAAAGTACGGCGCCCTTGACACCGCCCCGGCCACCAAAGGGAGTTGTTGCGCCTTTTTTGCTTGACGGGAGCAGACGCTGTCAACCACGAAATCCGCATACAGAGGTAACCGCCCGGCCCGTGCGGCGGCGCTGCCGTGCTGACAACCGCCCCAGAATCTGCTGAGCTGAGGAGGCAAAAAATTCTTGCAAGAATCCTACTTTCGAAGGATTCGCGTGATTCATAGGCCAAAGCACAATCGCTAGCGAGTGATCGTACGCACGGAAATCCGCGCTGTGTGAAAAGGTTTCCATGCGTCACGATAACCAGCGGGGAGGCTCAACCTCTCCGGGAAAGGCTCCTATGAACTCACGGAAACAACTCGCTCAACATCCCTGCGGCTGGGCGCTGGCCATCGCCCTACTGCTGATAGCCGCGTGCGCCAGCCCCTGCGCCCATGGAGCGGCTTTTGCCAAGGGTGCCGATGTAAGTTGGCTGAGCCAGCTTCAGACCCTCGGGTATAGCTACGTCAGCAACGGCACAACGATGAACGCGCTGCAGATTCTGAAGAAAGACGGCGTCAACACCATCCGCCTGAGAACCTTCGTGAATCCCACCATCTCATCAACCAGTCTGGGCGTGGGCGACTGCAATCAGGCGGGTACGATCGCCGAAGCCAAGCTGGCCGCCTCAATGGGCTTTCAGATCGACATCGACTTCCACTATAGTGACACCTGGGCCGATCCGAGCCATCAGACGATCCCGGCCGCTTGGGCCGGCGAGACGTACACGCAGCTTGAGACCAGCGTCTACTACTACACCTACGACTTCATGGTGGCGCTGAAGGACGCCGGAGTCACACCGACGTGGGTAGAGGTAGGCAACGAGATCAATTCAGGATTGCTCTGGCCCACTGGCTCGTACACCAACTTTGCCCAATTGACCGGCCTGGTCAACGAGGGCTATTACGCGGTGAAGAATGTCAGCCCGTCGACGCAGGTGGTGGTGCATCTGGCTACCCTCAGCAACCTGAATGATTTCGAGTGGTTCTTTGACAACTTCAAGGCCAATGGCGGCCTGTGGGATGTGATCGGCGCCTCATATTACGACGGTCCGGGAACGCTGAGCTCCATCACGTACAACATGAAGACGCTGACCGCCCGCTACGACAAGCCAATCCTGATCTGCGAGATCGGTCATGCCTCCAGCGACCTGAGTGGCAGTGAAACCGACCTGTCCACGGCAGTCGCGGCGGCTCAGGCCGTTCCCAACGGCATGGGCGAGGGCGTGATCTGGTGGGAGCCGGAAGCACCGGACAATGCCACCACCAGCTACTATTCGATGGGAGCGGTCTCGGTCTACTCCGGGAAAGAACTGCAATTCACCAAGACCATGAACAGCTACTGAGCCCACCCGCGCATTGCTATGGTTACGTTCCAAGCGCAAGAATCGGATCTTTGCCTCCGGGCAAGCGGAGAGCGGCTTGCCCGCAAAGGCTGGGCCCTGCGGAAGATTGCAGAATGGCCAAGCCAGAATGCCAATCAGAGGAAGCGCTCACCCCCGGCCGACACTTTTTGCGGCAAGGATGGATGCTTTGTCGTTGCAGGCTCTGGGTACCTTGCGCAGGGATCCTGCCCGCGCATCGACGGATGCGCACACATGCGGTCGACACTTACCTCCGTTCCTCGGCTCAGTAAGCGGAACCAGGCGCGGACTTTGACCTGCGCGGCCAGCTCTGGCCGGCCGCGCAGAACCGCTTCTCAGTGGACGACGTTCAATTGGACCAGAACATCGCGCACGTAATAGGCAACGACGACCAGCGACATCGCCCCGACCAGCCAGTGCGAGACGCGCACCAGCGGCTCAACCTTCGAAACTCTGGCCGTGATGGCCGCCTGTTCGGCCCGCTCATGATCGAAGGAGTCGTCGAGGAAAATCTGATCTTCCTCATCGCGGGTGAGCGTGGTGCGGTAGATGTAGAGCGCCGCCATGAAGAGCACAAACGCCGACCACACACTCCAAATTACCATCGAAGCAACCGTCATGCTGCACCTCCCAACAAGTTGCGGTCCCAATGGGCCAGCGGGGTCGTGAGGAATCGCGGTCTCGCGGCCGTTGGGGCCGTTCGGATGATTATCATAGCCCGGTTTTGGTGGAGTTGGGAACGGCCGTAAGAAATTATTTTCAGGAGACAGGCACACCGACGGGGTTGCGCGACGGAGTGCTTTGAAATCGGGAATCGCGCCGCCGCCTTTTTCGTTTTCCCGTCTGGAATGGGCAAAACGATCCGTTCAGGGCAGGGAAGTGAAGAATTTGCGACGAGCGCCCCTTCCTGCGCATCTATACAAACGCAGCGCGGACGGGGCTTGTGCCGGGAGCAAGTGGAACGGTAGAGTGAAAGCAGGAACGCGCGTACCCACCCCCAACGGAGGAATCATGGCTACAACCGCTGTCGAAGCCACACAGGAAACCCAGAAACAGCAGCCGCTGGTACTGACCCCCACGGCCATTGCCAAGGTCCGCGAGATCATGGCCACACAGAATCCGCTTCCCGCCGGGCTGCGCATTGGCGTCGTCGGTGGAGGCTGCTCGGGCTTTCAATATTCCATGGCGTTCGAAAATCAGGCTGGAATGATGGATAAGGTCTTTCACTTCGACGACCTGAAGGTCTTTGTCGACTCCACCTCGCTGATGTACCTGCAGGGCTGCACGGTCGATTACGTGGAGACGCTGGAGGCTGCCGGCTTCAAGTTCGACAATCCTCACGTAAAGTCCACCTGCGGCTGCGGTTCCTCCTTCCACGTGTAAGCCACCGGTCGCGCGCAAGGCGAAGCACGGGGCCGGGGCTCGTATACAGGCCGGTCCCGCCCTTGTTTGGGGCGTGAATCTGTTCGCAAGACGAAGCGCGTGCTTCGGACGGAAGACGCCCTTTACGTCTGATAACAGATATTCTGTCAAGTGAAGTGAAACTTGTATCCGCAGCGGGTAACCTCATGTCTCTTCGTGAGTTGACAGCATCCATCCTTACCCACCTCCCTTTCGAGGATCTGGGCTCGCTTGAGCCTGAGCTGCTGCGAAGAGGCTTTACCGTTCGTCAAATTGATGTGCCGAGCACACAAATTCCGCTGCACGAAGCCGCAGACTGCGACCTGATGGTCGTTCTCGGCGGCCCGATCGGCGTCTACGACACGGCGGAGTTTCCGTTTCTCCACGAAGAGATGCAGGCGCTGCGCCAGCGTTTGGACGCGCGCCAGCCAACTGTCGGCATCTGCCTGGGAGCGCAACTGATGGCTGCGGCCCTCGGCGCACCTGTCTTCCCCGGCAAAGCTGGCGCGGAGATCGGCTGGTTTCCGCTCCAACCGGTGGAAGGAGTGGCAGCGCCCGACTGGTTTGCGCCACTTCTTGCCAACGATCAGCCGGTGTTTCATTGGCATGGCGACACGTTCGACCTGCCTGCGGGGGCCAAACTCCTGGCGCGAAGCGAGCAGTACGAAAAGCAGGCTTTCGCGGTGGGCGATCATGGCCTTGCGCTGCAATTTCACCCGGAAGTGACGGCGCGGGGGCTCGAACGCTGGTACGTGGGCCATATCGGCGAGCTACATGCTAAACATATTTCTGTCAATGAATTAAGAAGTGAAACACAAAGATATGCTTCAGGACTCCAGGCCAAAACGGCCGAATTCTGGCGGCTCTGGCTCGATCACATTTTATAGCGGCCGAGGTCCTCGTCATTCAGCCCTTCCAGCCAACCGCGCAACTGCTCGGCTGTAGGGCCTTCGGCTGGGCCGCTGGTGCTGAGTTTCGCGCTTTCCATCACCTTCTCATTCACAAAAATTGGGCAGTCCGCGCGCAGGGCGAGCGCGATGGCGTCGGAGGGGCGCGCATCGATGGCAACCGGTTCATTGTCCTGTTTCAGCCATAAAACAGCATAGAATGTATCGTCTTTAAGCTCTGTAATAACAATTCTTTCCAGGCGAGCGTTCAGGTGATGGATGAGGTTCCGCGCCAGATCGTGCGACATCGGCCGCATGGCCGCCGTTTTTTCGATCTCCAGTGCAATTGCATTGGCTTCGAAGATGCCCACCCAGATCGGCATCACCGCATCGGAGGCGACATCCTTCAAGACGATGATCGGCATATTCGTCGTAGGATCCATCATCAGGCCGCGAATTCGTACTTCGATGTCCATGGTTCCCTTTATGGTTCCCTCCGTATTAGACGGCTTCTCCGGCGAGACTGTTCGGAAAAGCCTCTGTGATTTTGACGCGCAGGTAACTGCCTGGGGCGGGGGCGATGGCGTGCGGCCAGGTAAAATTCACCGGCTTGTTCTGGCTGCTACGTCCGACGATCTGGCCGCGCGCAGGATTTAAACCTTCCACCATGACTTCAAGAACTCCACCGATCTGCCTGGAATAATTGATCTTCTGTATCTCTCTTTGGCGATCAAGCAGCACATGAAGCCGTTGCGTTTTGTCCTCATCGGGCACGGTTTCAATCATGGTGAGGGCTGGTGTGTTCGGCCGGGGCGAGTACTTGAAGGCGAAGACGCCGTCGTACTCGACCTCTGCGAGCAGGTTCATCGTGGCGATGAAATCCTCGGCCGTCTCCCCGGGAAAACCGACGATGATGTCCGTCGAGAGCGAGATGGGCCGCCGGGCCGCCTTGAGCCAGGCGATCCGTTCGAGGTACCACTCCGGGGTATACTCGCGGGCCATCGCCTTGAGGATACGCGCCGAGCCGGACTGCACCGGCAGATGGACATGGTCGCAGAGGGTTGGCGTCTGGTCGATGGCTTCGACAATGTCGCGCGTAAAGTCGCGCGGGTGGCTGGTGGTAAAACGCACACGGCGAATGCCTTCCACCTGGCCGACGGTGGCGAGCAACTCGGCGAAGGAGCACTTCCCTTCCGGATCGCGGTAGCTGTTCACGTTTTGGCCGAGGAGCTGAATCTCCGTGTAACCCTGATCGACGATGCGCCGCGCCTCGGCCAGCACGGAGGAGGAACTCCGGCTGCGTTCTTTGCCCCGCGTGTACGGTACAACGCAGTAGGAACAGAACTTATCGCACCCCTCGACGATGGTAATGTAGGCGCGATAGGGACTTTGCCTGGCGGTAAATTCGGTCTCGAAGGTCTCCTCGGTCTGACGGTCGTCGAGGCCCGTAATGCGCTCTTCGCCGGACTCCAGCCGGGCAAGCATCTCCGGCAGCTTGCGGTAGGAGGCCGAGCCGGAGACCAGCGAGACATACGGAGCCCGGTCGAAGATTTTTTCGCCCTCCTGCTGTGCCACGCAGCCAAGCACGGCAAAGCGCTTGCCTTCCTTGAAAAGCCGTTTGTAGTCGTTGAGCCGGTGGAAGACCTTCTGCTCGGCCTTGTCGCGGATCGAACAGGTGTTATAGAGGATCAGCCCGGCCTCGATCTCGCTCTCCACCTGCCGGTAGCCCTGTTCGATCAGTGTACCGATGACCTTTTCCGAGTCATGGGCATTCATCTGGCAGCCGAAGGTCTCCAAATAGAATGTCTTTTCCGCCGCCATAGACCTTCAGTATACGTTGCTTCGGAAACCGCTATTCTGAAAGGATGGCGAACCGTACGGATGAAGCGCTGACTCCCCTTGCCCACTCGGCCAACAATCGCTGCTTTGGCTGCGGCGAGGCTAACCCGGCTGGCCTGCGACTCAAGTTCTTTCAGGCCGCCGATGGCGCCGTCGTGTGTACTCCGGCGATTCCAGAAACCTTCGTAGGCTATCCCGGTTTTTTGCACGGAGGGATTCTGGCTACGCTGCTCGACGAGGCGATGAGCAAGTCCGTGCGCGCCCTGGGCCGAACGGCGATGACGGCGCGTATCGAGATTGATTACCGCCGGCCGGCGCCGAGCGGGACGCCGCTGCGCGTCGAGGGGCGCGTGGTGCGCAGCGAAGGGCGTAAACACTGGACCGAGGCGGTTATCACCGATGCCGAAGGGCAAACGCTGGTGCAAGGCAAGGGCTTGTTTCTCGAAATCAAAGCCCTGACCGCGCAAGAAAATACAGCCGAAGCGCGAGACGATACCTCCCCAAAATAGAGAGGCCCGGTGGGCGGCAGAGGCCACGCGCCGCGCTCGACGCCGAACACGAATTGCTCGGATGGGTACCGATCTGCGTGCATGGCGCGCCGTACGCTCCATGCACGCCGCCGAAACTACTGCACGGACGTGAGCGTCTGGGCGGGAGCCGCGGCCGCGCCGGCGGACGGCGCATTGCGCGCGTCCTGATTCTTCTCCGCGAAGTAGCCGCGATCCCAGAGGTTTTTATAGAACTCGCCGGTCAGCTCGGCGGCATGTGGACCGAAGGATGGGCGGCCGCCTTCGAGAAAAAAGACCGTGGCCAACGCTCCTTGCGGCGACTCGGAGTAGGAAGCGAACCAGCCGAAGCGCGCGCCGTCGTTCGAGCAGGTTCCGGTTTTGCCGAAGACCGGCAGCTCGCGAAAGCTCATGCGCAGACTGCGCGCGGTTCCGTACTCGACCGCACCGGCCATGCCGTCCTCGATCTCCGGCACGTACTGCGCGATGTCGAGCTTGCGCTTGATGCGCGGCTGATAGCTGGAAGCTTCTTCGGGCGTAGTGGGATGCTGCAGGTAATACAGCGTGCCGCCGTTGGCGATGGCGGCCACCAGCGCGCCCAGTTGCAACGGCGTGACGGAGACGCCCTGCCCGAAGCTGCACATGCGGCCGACGCCGCCTTGTGCCGCGGAAATCGGCTGATCGGGATACTCGCCCAGTTGCTCGCCGGCGATATGATAGCCGGCCAGTTCGCCCAGGCCGAACTCGGTGGCGTAACGATGCACCCGGTCGAATCCAAGTTCGCGGCCCAGCGCCTCGAAGTAAAGATTGTTGCTGTGGGCCAGCGCCTCGGTCATGTTCATGCGGAAGCCGTCGAGTTTGACCATCGTTTCGTTGGTGACGAGGCCTTCGGAGAGCGCGGCCAGCGCCACGCTCAACTTGATGGTCGAGCAGGGCTCGGCCCCCGGCGAAAGCGCCAGCTTCTGATCGACCATGGCCAGAATGCGCCCATTCGAGGGATCGATGACCACGGCCGTGCCGTTCATCTCGCCCAGCGCGTCGAGGGCCGCCTGACGAACCACCGGATCCTCGCCGGCCGTCACGTCGCCAGCGCCCACCTCGCCCTTGACAAACGAACTGGCCGTGTAACGCTCGTAGGAACGACGGCGCCGGCGCACCGTCACGTGGTGCGATCCCGTGCGCGTTGCCGAGCGCGGCTTTGCGCTGCGCGACGCGGCCCCATGGGCGGCGGTGGAACGTCTTACGGCCCCATGGGCGGTCTTCCGATGGCTCGCCTTCGCTTTTGCCGTGGCATGATGCGACGCGGCATGATGCGCAGAAGCGGAGTGCGACGAGCGATGAAGGGCGGGTTTGGGCGAGACCGTCGCGGGTTGCTGCGCGTTGACCGCAGCGGCACATGCCATGCCTGCGCCCAGAAGAAACATCCGGAGCGCCCATCCAGGAAACTTTCCGCGAGACCACTTCATCCAGTCTGCACCCTCTCAACCGTTGGATTCCATGCCGCGCGCTCGTCCGTGGACGACGCACTCCGTACCGTTTGCTCTCCCCGTGCGCCAGGGCTATCGATGGTATCGGCGCGCCTCGCATCGATGCCTATGCAAATTCGGGCTTTGCCAGCGGGTGCGGTTTCAAAATGAACCTTCCACGCTCATGCAATGCGACCGCACAAGGCGTAAGACGATTCATGCGCGTTGCGCTTACTATAGCGTGTTCGCGATTGTTTGCCTACTCTCATTCTCTGCGCCGGAAAACTGTACGAAAACAGGACAGCTTTACAAGGTTTCCCGCCCAGATCGCATCCGGCCGCTAGAATTTCAGCCGGCGCAGAAACGTGGGAACGTCGAGATCGCGTTCCGGCTCGATGGCCGACTCGGCAAAGAGCGAGGGTTCGGCGTCTTGCGCCGGCTGAGGCATCGGCTCGTCGGCCCTCGGCCGGGAATTCACGAAGAAATCCGCAACGTAATCGCGCGGGGGCGTGTGGAACTCAGGATCGCTATCGTCGGAGGCGATCCGCTGCGGCACATAGTCCGGAGCGCTGAAGTCTTCCGTCACGAATTCCTCCGGCGCGGCCGGTGGAGCAACGAAATGCGGCGCGGCGACGGTCACCGTGGTGGTCACGTTCGGCGCAGCCGCCGAGAAGACCAACTCGTCGCGATCCTGTTCCAGCCCCGTGCCTTGGCTCGGCATTTCGTTTGGCGCATCGTACGGTGCGATCTCCTCTTCCGCCTCGCTCAAGAAGCGCGCCTTCGGCTGCGGCGGCTCCGGCTCGGGATCGGGCGCCGCCTCGGGCAACCAGGTCTCCGCGGCGACAACGGGCACGGAAATCACCGGCGCGTCCTCCACGCTCAACATGCGCGCCCGCCGTTCGGGCATCTGGTCGCGAAAGCCGGTGGCGATGACGGTGATCTTCACCTCGTCGCCCATCTTTTCGTCGAGCACCGCGCCAAAGATGATGTTGGCGTCCTCGTGCGAGGCCGATTGAATGAGCGAGGAAGCTTCGTTGACCTCGGAGAGTTTGAGCGAGCTTGATCCGGTAATGTTGATGAGGATGCCGCGCGCGCCGTCGATGGCGCCGGCTTCGAGCAGCGGCGAAGCCATGGCCGCCTGCGCGGCCTCGACGGCGCGATTGGCGCCCGATCGCACGGCCGTTCCCATCACCGCGTGGCCCATGCCGGCCATAGTCGTCTTCACGTCGGCAAAGTCGCGGTTGATGATGCCGGGAATGGTGATGATGTCGCTGATGCCCTGCACGCCCTGGCTGAGCACGTCGTCGGCGATGCGAAAGCTCTCGAAAAAACCCGCGTCTTTGGCCACGGCCAGCAGCTTTTCGTTGGGAATGACGATCATCGTGTCGACGCTTTCGACCAGTTCCTTCATGCCGCGCTCGGCCTGCATCAGCCGGCGTTTGCCCTCGAAGCCGAAGGGCTTGGTGACGACGGCGACGGTCAGAATGCCCATTTCGCTGGCCAGCGAGGCGATGACCGGCGCGGCGCCGGTGCCCGTGCCGCCGCCCAATCCGGTCGTAACGAAGACCATGTCGGCGCCTTCGAGGGCCTCGATGATTTTTTCCGAGTCTTCGAGGGCGGCGCGGCGGCCCACGTCGGGATTGGAGCCCGCGCCGAGGCCCGCCGTCAGGCGCACGCCCAGTTGCAGCTTGACCGGGGCCTGCGAGAGCTTGAGCGCCTGCACGTCGGTGTTGGCGGCGATGAATTCCACGCCTTCCATGCGCGCCTGAATCATGCGGTTGACGGCGTTGCCGCCGCCGCCGCCCACGCCGATCACCTTGATGCGCGCACCGCGCACCGGCTCGTCGTGAAACTGAATGCGCATCTCTCCGGGCTGGCCGTTCTGCTGCTCTCTTTGCTGGTCCATCTGACTTTTGCTCTCCTCGTTGCGAAACTCGGGTCCTGTCTCTGCGATCGATTCCGTTGGTTCGCGTCCGCGTCCCGTTGTCTCTCGGTCTCTCGTCTCTGTTTTCTCAAAAACTTGCGGCGAACATGGCGCGCAGCTTCGCGCCCAGGCTGCGTTTGTCCTCGGCCGCGCGCAGGACGCGCGTACGGTGCGCATACAAAATCATACCGATTGCGACGGCCCAGGCCGGGTGGTTCAGTTCCGTGGGCATCTGCGAGAGGCGCACGGGCAGGCCCACGCGCGCCGGCACGCGCAACTGGCTTTCGACCACGTCGAGCATGCCCGGCAGCATGGCCCCGCCGCCGGCCAGCACGCAGCCGGCGCCGAGAGCGTCGAAGACGCCGCCCTGGCGCAAGCTCTCGCGCACGTAGTGCATCAGCTCGCGGGCGCGCGGCTCCAGAATCTCGGCTATCGTGCGCAGCGCCAGCCGACGGGGCTGCGGATGGGCGATCTCGATCTCGGCCATCTGCGGCACGGCGGTGACGACGGCGTTGCCGTGTATGCGCTTCAACTCCTCGGCCGCGGCCAGCGGCATTTGCAGGCCGATAGCGAGATCGTTGGTAAAGTGCGCGCCTCCGATGGGAACCGAAGCCGTGTAGGCTACCGCGCCCTCGAAGAAAACCGCGATTTCGCTCGAATGCGCGCCGATGTCGAGAAGGCAGACGCCCAGTTCGCGCTCGTCGGCCGAGAGGGTGCATTCGGCCGCGGCAATCGCTTCCAGAATGGCTTCGGAAACTTCAAGTCCGGCGCGATTGGCGCAGTTGACCGCGCTCTGCAGCGCGCTGGCCGAACAGGTGGCGATGTGCAGCTCAACCTCGAGACGCGCGCCGATCATGCCCACCGGATCGAAGATCCCCGGCTGTCCGTCGAGAACGAACTGTCGCGGAAGCAGATGCAGAATGTCGCGGTCGGCCGGCCGCTCGATGGCGCGCGCGTGATCGACGGCGGCGCGCACATCCTCACGCGTGATCTCACGCAGACCGCGGCCCAACTGAACGCCGCCACTCGAATTGAGGCCGCGAATATGCGGCCCGCCGATGGCGGCCATGCACTCGTCGATATTCCTGCGTGAGGCGCGTTCGGCCAGTTCACTCGCCTGCCGCACGGCCTTGGCCGCCGGCCCCAGCTCGGCGATCATGCCCTTGCGCATCCCCGCCGACTCCACGACGCCGTGGCCGCGATAGCGCAGCACCTGTTCGTTCACATCGGCAACGAGCATTCGGGTGCTCTGGCCGCCGATGTCGAGCACGACGATCGAGTTGTCCTGCTTCTGGCTCATGGCGATCATCCTTGCATGGCGCCGCTCACGGCGTGGCTTCTGGTTGCAGCGGCCGCCGGCCTGCGTGGAGGCCGGGCGGCGCGTCTGGCCTCTGCGAGTTTGCCGCTCAGCTTGCGCTTTTTCCCTCGAAGATGCGGCCTTTTCTGCGCGGACTTTTTCTTTGTAGCCGTTTTTCCCGCGCTTGCGAGATGTTTCTTTGCCGCCGGAGCCGCCGCTTTGTTCTCAGGCGCGTGGAGGCTGGGCGCAGAGGCCGCCGCGAGAGCGGATGAACCCGTCGCGGCCGTGCCGCCGGAGGCCATCTCCAGAACCACCTGGTTGTCGTAACGCAGATCGACCGACTTCAATTGCGGATACTGCTGCCGCCACTCGGCGATGTGCGCGCGGTACCGCTCGAATCGCTCCAGAAAATGATCCTCGCCAAAGTGCGCCAGAATATCCTTGCCACCGGCCGGCATCAAGACGCGCGCATCCTCCGGGTCGGTCAGGTCAATCTCTGAAATCTCTTGGGAGTTGCGCTGGCCGCCGGCGTCCAGATCCGCCATCAGTCGCCCATAAACGGCCATGCGCGCCTTGCGCGACGGGGCCGAATCGCCCGGATCGATGCCCGTGACCACGGGAAACGAGTAATGCCGCCGCGCCATCGTCTTCGGCGACATGGAGAGCAGAACCCCATTGGCGTCGACCAGCCCGATCTGCTGGCCGTTGCGCGTAAAGGCCACCGGCTTGCGTTCGACTATCGCCACGCGAATCTGGTCGGGAAGAACGCGCATGACCGTGGCGTGCTCAATCCAGGGAATCTCTTCGAGCTGATGGCGGCGTTGGCGCAGCGGCACAAAAAAGACATTGCGGCCGATGTCGGCGCCGAAGACTGGCAGCAGATCGTCGCGGCTGACCTCGGCCAGACCCGTCGCCTGAATGTCGCTGGAACCGGCGATGCGGAAACGCGCGTCGCGCTCGATGATGTGCGCAAGCGAAAGCCCGGCGAGCGCAAAGCCGCCCAGAACGGCGAGCGTTCCGAGCCCGACAAAAACACGTCCAGCGCTTGAACGCGGCCACCACCAAATGGATCGGGAAGCGCGTGCGGCGCTTGAGGCGCGAAACCGTTCGGCCGGGGGGCGCAGCACGCCGTCGTCGTCCTCTTCGTCGAGGTGAACAGGCATGCCCGGCGATCCGCGGCGGCGCAGACGCGGTTCGGCAGGCGCATCTTCCCTCAGCCGCCGGGTGCGCATCTCCACCGGGGGATCGTCGTCCCACAGCAGAGGCCGGTTTGTCGTGATGCTTTGATTCGTCACGCTTGAGCAGAGTCGTGACAATCGCCAGACTCCATCTTATGCTCCGGGCGCGGCGACGGTGTATTCATCGATGCGACGGGGAACCCGATAGGTTACGGGGCGCAGCGGCGGTTCTCGTTCAGAACAGAGAAGAGCCGCGGAGAAATGCCGCGATTTTTTTGCTGGAAAAGCAGGAGACGCCGCCGGAAAACATCTGTTTCAGACAGCTTTCCGCAGCTTCGCGTCGAAGCCGTATGCCCGCCGGACAGTTCCCTGCGCTTTGCGCTTCCCGCCGGCGTTTCCGGCGGCCGATGCGGAAAGCGCCTCGGCCGCCGGTCCCTGCGCCCTGTTTTCAGTATTTCACGATAGCGGCAAAGGAGTCCGCCTTGAGGCTGGCTCCGCCCACCAGCGCGCCGTCGATCTCTGGCTGCGCCATCAGCGAGCTGACATTGTCGGGCTTGACGCTGCCGCCGTAGAGAATGCGCATCGAGGCCGCAATCCCGTCGCCGAGCAGCCTGGCCACTTCGGCGCGGATCGTCTTGTGCGCCTCGTCGGCCATCTCCGGCGTAGCCGTCTTGCCCGTACCGATGGCCCACACCGGCTCATACGCAAGGACGATGGGCGCGGCGATTTCAGCCGATACGCCAGCAAAAGCGCCCGCAACCTGCGTCTTGAGCACCTCGGCCGTCTTGCCAGCCTCGCGCTCGGCCAGCACCTCGCCCACGCAAACCACCGGAACGATGCCGGCCTTGAGCGCGGCGTGCAGCTTCTTGTTCACGATCTCGTCGGTCTCGGCAAAATACTGCCGGCGTTCGGAGTGGCCAATGAGCGTGTGCGTGCCGCCGACAGCCTTCAGTTGCGCAATCGAGGTTTCGCCCGTGTAAGCGCCCTCCTCGGCAAAGTGGATGTTCTGGCAGCCAACGGCGACGTTCGAGCCTTTGCAGGCAGGAATCACCGTGGCGAGCAGCACCGGCGAGGGAAACAGCGCGATCTCGTCGCGCGAGTTGCCGGCGACCAGCGGCAAAAAGGCGTCGAGAAACGCCTGGGCCTCGGCCGGCGTTTTGTACATCTTCCAATTGGCGGCAATCAGTGCTTTACGGGACATGTTTCGGATTCCTTCCAGAAAAAAAGTATTCGCATTTCGATTTTATGGGATCGGCCCCGCGGCTCCGGGTGACGCCGGGCACAGAACGAGGCCGATTGGGCCGTACTGCGTGGTACACTGCCGCTATGCGGGGACTGTCAGCTGATCGTCTTCTTCTTCGGCGCACCCTCTTCGCATGTGCACTTTGCTGGCTGGCGCTGCTGTTTGCCGTCGAAGCCAAGACCGGATGGTTCGGACCGTCCAGCGGACTGGCCGACGATGCAGTCACGGCCAAAGCGCTGCCGAAGGCTCCGCCCGATGCGGCAAAACCGAATGCGGCAGCGCAGGAGGTGCGGCTTCCCTACCCCGATCCGGCCGTATTTTCTTCCAGAGAAGTCGTCTCGATCCCGGAGAATCCCCCCGGCCGGTTCCGCAGCGAACTATTTGGCCGCCCCGGCTCAGGCGTTGCCGCCTTTTTCTTCGCTGCGCTTTATTTTCGCCCACCCCCAGCCCACGCATTTGCCTCCGTTTGCATCCAAGATCAACAGCGGCCTCACTGCGCGTGAGAACGTCGCGGCAGATCCCTTTGCGGTGCGCCGCGCTTCCTCGAAGCGACCACTTCAACTCTGTACTTGACTTCCTGCGCGATCGCGCAGGAAGCAGGAGCAACATGAGCATGACCAATCGAATTCTTCTTTGCCTGACTGCGGGAATGGCCTTGGGAATCTCCGCCTGCCGCTCAGCAAACTCCGGCGTCCACGCTTCAACCGTGCCCACGGCGCGCGTGGCCGTCGCCCAGCGCGGCAACATGGCCCAGGTATTGACGCTTGCCGGCCAGTTTCAACCCTACCAGGTGGTCGATGTGCATCCCAAGGTCAGCGGCTACATGCAGCACATTTATGTGGACATCGGCGACGTGGTGCACCAGGGCGAGGTTCTGGCCAGGATTGAAGTGCCCGAATTGAAAGCGCAACTCGAAGAGGCCGAGTTCCGGGTCAAGCAGAGCCAGCAGGAAATTGTGCGCGCGCAGCAGGAGATCAATCGCGCCAAAGCGCTCAACTTCGCCTTGCACGCCGAGTCGGTTCGCTTGCAACAGGCCGCCGCCACGCGCCCCGGCCTGATCGCGCAACAGGAACTGGACGACGCGCGCGCCAAGGATCTGGATTCGCAGGCGCAGATCGACGCCGCCAAGGCCGCCATGGCCGCGGCGCAGCAGCACGCCCAGGCGGCTCGCGCCGACAACGAGCGCGTGCAGGCGCTGGAAGATTACACCACCGTCACCGCGCCCATCGATGGCGTCGTCACCTGGCGCTACGCCGATACGGGCGCTCTGATCCAGGGAGGCACCAACTCGAACGAAGCGGATCTGCCCATCGTGCGCCTTTCTCAGAGCAGTCTGCTCCGCTTGCGCGTTCCTGTTCCCGAGGACGACGTGCAGTTCATTCACCAGGGCGACCTGCTGGAGGTGCGCGTCGACGCCGTGAATCGCTCGTTCACCGGCAAGGTCGTGCGCTTCACGCGCAACGTCAACTTCGAGACCCGCACCATGGAGACCGAAGTCGACGTGGAGAACAATGACCTCGCCATCGCGCCCGGCATGTACGCCTACACCGCGCTCCAACTGGCGCACGCCGAAAATGTCGTCACCGTCCCCGTCGACGCCCTGACCCTGAACACGCAGAACCAGCACACCGTCTACGCACTGGACGACGACAACCGCATTCAAGTGCGCACGGTCGGCGTCGGCGTTCAGGGATCGAAGCTCGCCCAGATTACCAGCGGTCTTCAGCCCGGCGATCGCGTCCTGATCGGTGGCCAGGAAAAGTATCATGAAGGGGAAATTGTCACCCCGCTCATCGCCACGGAACCGGCCTCGGAAACCGCACAGAAGTCCGGCGGCATGATCGACCTCGACAGCAACGGGAGCTCCGGGAATAGTCACTGATGCCGAAATTTGCGCTCAAATTTCCGTTCTTCATTCTCATGCTCTGCCTGATGGTTTCGCTGGTGGGCGCCGTCAGCATCATGAAAATGCCGATTGATCTCTTTCCGGAGATCGATATGCCGGTGGTGGTCGTGGCGACGTTCTATAACGGCATGCCGCCCGAGCAGATCGAAGCCGACATCACGAACACCTTCGAGCGCTTCTTTACGCTGGCCGCCAACGTCGATCACAGCGAATCGCGCTCGCTGACCGGCGTCAGCCTGATCAAGATCTACTTCAAGCCCGGCACGGACCCCAACGCCGCCCTCTCGAACGTGGCCAA
>JAJYFB010000046.1 GCA_021785495.1 Acidobacteriota bacterium
ACCGCGGTCTGGATCAACCCGCCCATCCCGCCAGTGCCGACAGAAGAAATTCAACACTAAATTCGTGCGCCACTTGTCTCAAACTCGTTGACACGCTCCGCTGCGGCGGTGGCTCCCGACATGCCCAGGTCTTCATCGATTACCACGATCTGTTCGCTCGTCCACCCCAAAGCTTGCGCCCGCCGCTTGAGATCGTACTGCCGGGCTGTGCTCTCGCAGTTCTCGTGGACTTGGCGCAACGTTGACTGGCGGACATAGAGATAAGCCGAGCGGCGCAGATGATCAGTGGTGACTTTCGACGGTGAGTTCATATGCCTCCTTTCCTATGCACGACAACACCATGTTGGCCAGCAACGTCGTCAGGTCAGGCTGCAGGGCCGGCAGCATATGGGCCGGGCGCCCGGGCTCTCTATGTGAGATCGGTCGCCGCGGCCGCAATGCCGTCAAAGCTTCGAGCCAAGCCATCATGCCGTGCGAAAGAAACAGAGCCAGACCATGACCACGGCGTCCACCAACATCGAGGGCTTCCTGACGCAGGATCTCGTACTCCTGCCTCCAATCGTTCTCTGGATCCACCCACTTCATCGCTGACGCTCCGTCAAAGTTGGTTTTTTTTCGGCGGGCCAGCGCCCGGGCCAGCGAGCGCGGATGGATCGCAACTCCAAAACGCTTGCGGACCACTTCGCCGATATCCCCGCCGGTAGAAGAATCCGCGCTCCACTGCTCCACGAAATCCAGGATCTCGTCCGTGCACTTGTGCGCACGTTGCGGACCTCGCGGGCGGGGCAGGAGGCCAACGATGCCCTTCTGCGCAAATGCCGCCTCGGTTCCATAGAACGCCTGCCGGCTCACTCCGAAAGCGGCGGCCACATCGGTTACCGGTTGCCCGTCAACCTGGCGTCGCCGCAGCATCTCATAGCGCACTTGCACTAAGTCGCGGGAATCGAAGAATTCATTGCTCTGGAACGCTTCGTCCCGCACATGTTCCGGATGCAGATGAAGGGCTCCGTGTTGACCGAGGACACCGGCCTTGGCATCGACGGCCAGGTTGGCTATGTTCGCTTTTGCTCGTCTCATAACTGTCAACTGTATTATGTTCCTATATAAATGACTGTCAAGCGGAAAATGTAAATCTGTAACCACGGATGATTCGATATGACCTGAAGATGCTGTCGATATTATCCAAGCGATGGACTGCAAATCGCCACAAATGGACGACCGACATGATGGCCGATGGACTGAATAAATGTGACATAATGGACGTAATCCGCTTGACATGGGATGAGCAACTGTCATGCCTTCCTCCTGAGCGACGTCACCAGTTCGACCAACGACAACAAGTCCTCTACCCGGAACCGCGAGCGTCCACCACCCACAACGAGGTAGGCGTCTGCGGGAGCCGCATCGGTCCAGCTGATGGGCACGGAAAGCGGGGATCCATCCGCTAGCTGAATCGTTACCCGGTCTTCGCCCCAAAGCATCTTGAAAACGACGAACCGAAACGTCTGCCCGCACCACGGATGAAAGGGGTGGATAATCCGAACCTGTTGTGGATCGGCCGGATCACGTGTAGTTGACAGCTTTTGGCAAATCGAAGGCCGAGGTCGGAGTTCAGATCGTTCAGCGGTGGGTACTGGCAGCGTTGCGCAAGCGGCGGTTCTTCAGCCTGGCGGAGTTGAACGAAGCCATCCTGGAGTTGATTCACAAGCTGAATCAGCGGCCCTTTCGCAAGCTGGCCGGCTCGCGCGCGGAGCTCTACGAGAAGCTGGATCGTCCGGCGTTGCAGCCGTTGCCGCTGGCGCCGTTCGTGTATGCGGAGTGGAAGAAGGCGCGCGTGAACCTGGATTATCACATCGAGCTGGGCGGGCATTACTACAGCACGCCGTATCAGTTGGTCGGCAAGGAGGTAGAGGCGCGCAGCACGCAAGCGACGGTGGAGATCTTTTATCAAGGCAAGCGCGTGGCCAGCCACGCGCGCAGCAGCAAGGCGCATGTGGCAAGCACAAATGCCGGACACCGCCCGAAGTCGCACCAAGAATATCTGGAGTGGACGCCGACGCGCATCATCGAATGGGCGGGCAAGGTTGGTCCCTTCACGGCGCGGCTGGTGGAGAGCATCATGACGGGCAAGCCGCACCCGGAGATGGGGTATCGTTCGGCGCTGGGGGTGATTCGACTGGAGCGCAAGTATGGCGCGGAGCGGTTGGAAGCGGCCTCGACGCGGGCGGTGCGGTTGAAGCTATACCGCTTTCAAAGCGTGAAGTCGATGTTGCAGAGCGGCCTGGACCGTCAGCCGTTGCCTGAGCTGCTGTTGATGCCTTCTCCTGTGACGCATGAGAACCTCCGCGGCCCTGGATATTACGCTGCCCAGCAGACTCGTCGGGAAGTGGGCCAATGCTGAATCAAGCTACTCTGGACAAGCTGCACGCGCTGCGCCTGACGGGCATGGCGGAAGCCTATCAAAAGCAACTCGAAGAGCCGGAAGCTCGCAGCCTCAACTTCGAACAGCGCTTCGGCATGCTGGTTGACAGCCACTGGACGTGGCGTGAGAACCTGGCGCTGGCGCGCCGCTTGAAGAAGTCGAAACTCTCCTCCGAGCCCTGCGTGGAAGACATCAACTACCGCTATCCGCGGCAGATGGATCCGGCAACAGTGCGCGGTCTGACCAACTCGCAATGGGTCGCGCAACACCTCAATGTCCTGTTTACGGGGCCAACCGGAATCGGCAAGACATGGCTCGGGCAAGCGTTGGCGCAGAAGGCCTGCCGCGATGGCTACACCGTGCTGTACCGGTCCGCGGCCAAGCTGTTCCGCGACCTGGCCCAGGCGCGGGCCGACGGCAGTCTGGGCCGGTTGCTGGAGTCGATCGCGCGCACCGATGTGCTGTTGGTGGATGACTTCGCCATGGCTGCGCTGAGCGACGGCGAGCGTCGCAGCTTCCTGGAAGTCTGCGATGACCGCTATGGCCGACGTTCCACCGTGCTGACCAGTCAGTTGCCTGTTGAGAGTTGGCACGCGCAGATCGGCGATCCGACCATCGCCGACAGCATCCTGGACCGGCTGGTCCACAACGCCTATCGCATCGAGATGGATGGCGAATCGATACGTAAGAAGAAGAAGGAAGTGGCGGCGGAGCCGACCGGAGGCCGCTCATGAGCGCCCCTCGGTTGATCCTCAAACAGCCCACCGGATGGTTCGCCGCAGGCCGAGAGTTTGCGCAGGCCATCACGATCCTCTCCGACGGCGCCTTCAAGCTCTATGCCTACGCTTGTCTGTGTGCCGGCCACCACACCGGTTGCCTGCGCGCAACGGTCGGCGAGTTGGCGCAGGCCGTCGAAACAACACCATCCGTCATCGCGATGAACGTGGACGAACTGCAAGAGCGGGCCGTCTGTTGCGTACACAGAGATCAAAGCCCGCAGCTCACGCTTGAAATCCGCGACTGCTTCTGGCCATACCAGAGGCAGCAAACACCTGAACGCACACTCGGGCCAGAGATAGAGTTCGTCGACAGAGTGCGCACCCTGTTCTTGGCTCCGGCTTGCGTACAGGCCAGCTTCTCGGCCGCCGATGAAAGGCTGGCGCTCGACATGTATAGACGACGCATTTCGATGGAACAGATCAAGCGAGCCATCCTGCTGGGATGCGCACGCAAGTACGTCGCCATGCTCAACGCTGGAACCCGAACCCCGATCACCAGTCTCGAATACTTCTCCGACATCGTCGAGGAAGTGAGGGAATCGACAATACCGGAAAGCTACTGGGAGCCGCTTCGCACGAAGATGGCACGGATGGAAAAGCAGTGGCTCCACGCCCATCCACCGAGGCCCTGACGCCGCAACCTGTGGGGTGGCCTTCGGCTGCCCCACAGCACCGCGATGCCGGCCCACATCGAATGGAACGCTGGCCCACATGAAACGGAATGATGGCCCACATCCAATGGAATCCAAGATCCTGCCACCCGGCAAGACGGAAACGGAATGATGCTACTGGATCTTTTACTTGCCCTTTTCTTGACTCATGTGGGCCAGGCAGCTGCTGTAAGAAAACAACCAGCGTCGCTTCGCTCCGCCCCTGACCCACTTCACCGGAATGCGCAGATGCTAAGATACAGTTCGGAGATGGTAAATTACCACCCTGTGTTTGGTGTCCAAATTTGGTGTCCACGTCCAAAAAAATCGACTAAGAGTGGGAAATTTGACAAAAAGTGGGACGAAGCATCAGCGGACTTCCCGCCGATAAAATGCATGATTCTGAGGATTTTACTGGATTTCTTGGCTTTTTTGAGATTTCAGCGAAAGTCTATGGGCGGAAGCTGACGTTCTACCACTGAACTACTCCCGCTATTTATTACCAATAACTTACATAAATACACCTTGATGGTGTCCAGTTTGGTGTCCCATCGGATGAGCTGGCGTCAAAATCCGAGGCGTTGAGAACACCTCGAAAAGCGACGGCAGCAAGACATGGACATCAAAAACCATCGAATCAACCTCACGCAGAAACGCAAAGCAGAAACCGGACAGAGGCAATTCTATCCGGTCCAGTGGGATGGGAACAAGCCAGACCCTCCGGGCAAACGCATTTGGATTTCGCATTGCCGCCCGGAACAGCTTGGAAAGGGCGCGGCCGAAGAGCCACTTGCAAAATTCCGTGCCGGCGTATCCGCAAGCAAAAGATCGTCCCTCAGGGGCTAAAGCCCTCATTCATTCCAGGCGGCTTACGGCGCGACTGAAGTCGTGCCCTTTCAATTCCTGCGCACGTCGATCGAATTTTGCAAGTGGCTCCGAAGCCTTGCTCTTTCCAAACAAAATCATCCCGCAAGCTGAAATGCGTTTGCCCTGACCCTGCACGACTTTCACGAACTGCTGAGGATGGCTCTGTGCGCTGTGCTGTGCGGCTGTCAGGGTAGGCGGCCGGCCGAACCGGAGACTCCGCAAAGATTCCGCGGAGGAGGCCATGTTTGCTCCGCGTCGAGACGCTCTGCTGATGCTGGCAGCATCCCCAGAGAGTTCCAAAATCGGAAGGTCCGCCTGAAAGCGAACACCAGAGCAGAAAGAACGCTCATTCGAGGATTCACCCGGCCGGGGAACGATTTACAACTTTCCCAGGAGTTCCCAATGCGGTCGTTACGTGAAATATGTTTTTTGCTGGTGGCTTTTAGTGCGTCGCTGTGCGGCTGTAACGGCGGCGGTACGAATCCGATGTCTCTGCCGCCCACGGGCTTGAGCTACACCACATCCATCGCGACCTACACGGTGGGTACGGCGATCGCCGCGGACATCCCTACAGTGAGTGGCGGAGCGGCGACCGCCTACAGTGTAGTTCCAGCTCTGCCCACGGGCCTGAGCCTCAGCGCCACAACGGGCTCTATCAGCGGAACGCCCACCGCCGCGGCGGCCGCGACGAATTACACGATCACGGCTGCGAATTCGGCCGGGAGCGCCACCGTGGTTCTCTCCATCACGGTCAAGGACGCGGCCCCGGCGAACCTGACTTATTCGGCCAATCCGGCCGTCTACGCGATCGGAGCGGCCATCGCGGCCAACACGCCCACCAGCAGCGGCGGCGCCGCAACCTCGTACAGCGTCAGCCCGACGCTGCCATGGGGTCTGAGCCTGAATGCGGCTACAGGCGTCATCAGCGGAACCCCCGCAGTGGTAAGCGGAAATACCGCTTACACGGTGACCGCGTACAACAGCGGCGGAAGCGCCACGACGACGTTGAGCATCACGGTAACGAACGCGGCGCCCGCGAATTTGAGTTATAGCAGCAATCCGGCGACGTACACCGTTGGAGTCGCCGTGAGCGGAAACCGTCCCAGCAACAGCGGCGGAGACGCCACCGGATACACGGTGAGCCCGGCGCTGCCGGCGGGACTGAGCTTGAATGCAAACACGGGCATCCTTGCCGGCGTCCCAACGACGCCAGCCGCCAGCGCCAACTACACAATTACGGCCAGCAACAGCGCCGGCTCCGCCACGGCAATCCTCAACATCACAATCGAAAGTCTGGCCGCGTCGAGTTTGGTCTACACGCCCAGCACCGTTGTCTACACTGTCGGGCAAGCCATCGCGCCGCTCACCCCAACGTACACCGGAGCCGCAGCCACATACACGGTGAGCCCGGCGCTGCCCGCAGGACTGAGTCTGGATGCAAGTTCCGGCGTCCTCAGCGGAACTCCCCAGGCTCCCGCTTCGTCGGCCGCGGCCAATCCGGCCATCACGGAAACGTATTGGGTGACAGCCGCGAGCGCGAACGGAAACTCCGCGGCCAAGGTGACCATTACCATCGATGAGCCGGCTCCCTGGGCGCAGTCGATCCCCAATATGGACCAAACCATTACGCCGCTGGCGCCGGCGGGAGCGCAATATCAACAGTTGAATCCGGATATGGCCGACGACCCCGCGTGGACGGCTCAAGACGCCGCCAGCACCGCAGTCAGTCCGGATGGCAACACGCTCCTGGTTCTGACCAGCGGCTACAACCGCTTCTATAACCAGGACAGTTACTCGCTCAACACCTATTACCTGCCGGACTCGAATGAATACGTTTTTGTTTACGATATCTCGACCGGGGCCCCCATCGAGCGGCAGGTCCTGCCCGTGCCCATCACGTATCACGGGATTGCCTGGGATCCAACCAGCACCAGCGCCAGCGCTCACTTTTACGTGACCGGGTGCAGCATGGACGATGTGCATATTTTCTCTTCAAACGCACCCAACGCGCCGGGATCCTGGACCGAGGATCAGACGAATGGCGGCGGGGCTGCGCTGCATCCGGGCCTGGGACTGAGCCTGGGACACAACAACACCGGCAATGGCGTCGGCGTGTATCCGTGCGCGGCCGGCATCGCACTTTCTCAGGACGGCCAGGAGATGGTGGTCGCGAACTACTACAACGATTCGGTCTCCGTGCTGACCGGGGGCTACGGCGCCTGGTCGTATCGCGGCGGAAGCGCGGCAACAGCCAATGTGGATTTGCGTCCAGGCAAGTCCCCGTCGAACCCTGCGCCGGGCACTCCGGGCGGCGAATACCCGTTTTGGGTGCTGGTCGGGGGGAATGCAACTACGGGATACACCGCGTATGTATCGAGCATTCGCGACCGCGAGATCGATGTGGTGAACCTGAGCAAATCGCCCATGCAGGTCACAGCCCGCATCCCCGTCAAGGGCCAGCCCAACAAAATGACGATGAATCCGGCGCAGACGATTCTCTACGTCGCCGAGGACCAATCGGACACCGTGGATGTCATCGATATCAACCCCGCGGATACGAGCGCCGTCAACACCGTGATCGAGACCATCCCGGTCCTTGCGCCGGCGGGTTTGCTGCCGCCCTCGTTTTACTATTCCAACACCAACACCACGACCAGCAATCCCCTTTATACCGGCGCGAATACCAATAGCGTCACGCTCTCCCGGGATGGAACCAGGCTCTATGTCACCAACGGCAATCTGAACAATGTCGCGGTCGTGCAGCTGACCGGAACCAACAGCGGCGACCAGGCGGTGGGCCTGATTCCCACCGGCTGGTACCCCAACTCGGTCAGCTTCAACGCCGGCGGCACGTGGATGTACGTGGCCAACGCCAAGTCGCCAACGGGTCCCAATTCTCTTTGGTGTTACGGCAACGGCCCGGTTCAGTTCACTCCGAACTGCTACACGGCAAATCAGTACAATCCGCAATTGACCAAGGCGGGGCTTCAGAGTTTTCCGGTTCCCAATGCGCAGCAACTCACGGCATTGACGGCGCAGGTGGCCGCAAACGACCGTTTCTCAAGCACCGAGAGCAGCAGCGATGCCGCAACCATGGCCGCCGTCAGCGCCGGCGTGAAGCACGTCATCTACATTCTCAAGGAGAACCGGACCTACGACCAGGTGCTGGGCGACCTGACCAATGCAAATGGCGTCGCCGTTGGCGATGGAGATCCGGATCTGGTTCAGTGGGGCCAGGCCATTACGCCGAATCAACACAATCTGGCGCTTACCTTCGTCACCCTCGATCACTTCTACGCCAGCGCAGAAGTCAGCTACGACGGATGGCTGTGGAGCACGTCGGCCCGCGCCCCGGACATCGTCGAGCATCAATATCCAGTGGCTTATGCCTTTCGAGCTCTGAGCCTCGACGGAGGCATCAATCGCAACGTCAACGTTGCGATTCCCACGCTGGCGGGACGCATCGCCGCCGATCCACTTACGCCGGACGATCCGGATATTTTGTCCGGCCAAGACGACTCGAACGCTCCCGATGGGCCGAATGATGAAGAGAATACCGGCTATTTGTGGAATGCCGCGCTGCGGGCCGGCCTCACGGTGCGCAATTACGGATTCTATGTCGATGACACCTGCTATTCCGTGCCCGCCTGTCAGATTCCGGAGCTGGAAAACCCGGCGGCTACCAACACCGTTGTGGCTTACCCCGCGGATGTCGCACTTACTCCCTACACCGACCCGTACTACCGCGGTTTCGACAACACCTTTCCTGATTTTTATCGCTACAAGGAATGGGAGCGGGAGTTCGATGCGAATTACGCGAGTGGCGGACTTCCCGCGCTGACTCTTGTGCGGTTGATGCACGATCACACCGGGAACTTTGGCACGGCCATTGACCTGGTGAACACGCCGGAATTGCAAGAAGCCGATAACGACTATGCCGTCGGGCTGCTGATCCAGAAAATCGCTCACAGCATCTATGCGCAAAACACGTTGATCTTCGTGGTGGAAGACGATGCTCAGGATGGCGGCGATCATGTGGATTCTCACCGCACCATCGCGTTTGTGGCCGGCGCTTATGTCAAGCAAGGCGCCACGGTCTCGACGCCGTATACCACGATCGACTTCATCCGCACGATGGAAGAAGTCCTGGGCCTGAAGCAGTTCTTGAACCTGAACGACGCTTTGGGGCATCCGATGGCCGACATTTTCACGACTACCCCGCAGCCGTGGAGCTTCACGGCAACGCCTTCGGCCTATCTCTACGGCACGCAACTGCCGCTGCCTGCCGCCGCGGCGGGCATGAAGATTCCACGCTCGACGCATAACTCGAAGTATTGGGCGCGGGTCACCAGAGGCCTGGATTTCTCGGATGCCGATCGCGTCGATCCGCTTCTGTACAACCGGATTCTCTGGAAGGGCGTGATGCACAACAAACCAATTCCCGCTTCGCTGAAGGGGAAGCGTGCTCCTCATGATGACGAGGACGACGCGCATCCCGGCCGCAGGCATGAGTAATTGAGTTTCCGGCGGAATCGTCTTGTGTGAACTTCCACGGGAGGGTGGCCCGAGCGCTGGCGGCTCTTTGCGCGCGCGCAGTGCAGCTACCCCGCGTTGCGCCAGTCGAGGACGACCTTGCCTGCGCTGCCGGTGCGGATGGCGGCAAAGGCGGCTTCGTACTCGTCGAAAGGGAAACGGTGTGTAATCGCGGGAGAAATATCCACGCCCGACTCCAGCATCACCGTCATTTTGTACCAGGTTTCGTACATCTCGCGGCCGTAGACGCCCTTGATGGTGAGCATGTTGAAGATCACCCGCCGCCAGTCGACGGTGGTCTCTGTGGCGGGGATGCCGAGGAGGGCGATTTTGCCGCCGTGGCTCATGTTCGCGATCATCTCGCGCAGCGCCAGCGGATTGCCGGACATCTCCAGGCCCACGTCGAAGCCCTCGGTCATGCCGAGCTTTTTCTGCACCTCGGCAAGCGGTGTCTGCGCGGGATCGACAGCGAGGGTTGCGCCCATGCGGCGCGCCAGCTCCAGCCGGTAAGGATTGAGATCGGTGACGACGACGTGTCGCGCACCGGCGTGGCGCACGACGGGAATCGCCATGAGGCCGATGGGGCCCGCGCCGGTAATCAGCACGTCCTCGCCCAGCACAGGAAATGAAAGCGCGGTGTGGACGGCGTTGCCGAAGGGATCGAAGATGGCCGCGATCTCCTCGGGAACGGCCGGGCTGTGCCTCCAGATGTTCGTCATGGGCAGCGCGATGTACTCGGCGAATGCGCCGGGGCGATTGACGCCGACTCCCTTGGTGGCGGCGCAGAGATGACGGCGTCCGGCCAGGCAGTTGCGGCAGCGGCCGCAGACCACGTGGCCTTCGCCGCTGACGAGGTTGCCGGGCGAGAAGCCGCTGACGTTCGAGCCCACGGCGACGACTTCGCCGACGAACTCGTGGCCCACGGCCATGGGCACGGGGATGGTCCGCTGCGCCCACTCGTCCCACTCGTAGATGTGCACGTCGGTGCCGCAGATGCCCGCGAAATGAACGCGCACCAGCACATCGTTGATGCCGATCTCCGGCTCGGCGATCTCTTCGAGCCACAGGCCGCGTTCGGCTTTGCTCTTGACCAGCGCTTTCATCGATGGACCTCCCTTGGGAGCGGTTTTTTCGCGTGGTGTCTACCAGGCCGCCGCAAGCGTGGCCCGCAGTTCCTCGTCCGTCAGCGGAAGGGGATTGGCCTTCATGCTGCTGGCGCGCGCGGCCTTTGCCACCACGCCGGCCAGATCGGACTGGGCGAGTCCCCAGGCGCGCAGCGCGGGAATCTTCAACTCGGCGCAGAGCGCGCGCAGCCAATCGACGCCATCCTCAGCGCGCGCATCCTCACGGCCGGTGAGCAACCGCGCGACAGTAGCATAGCGCTCCAGGGCCGGGCTCTGCGGCGCGCGAGCGCGCAAGGCGGCCAGATTCGCGGCCACGCCGTGCGGTAGCAGAGCCGCGCAAAGCGCGCCGTGCGGAGCCGGCCAGCCGCCTCCGAGCGGCGCGGCAAAGCCATGCACCACGCCCAGCCCGGCGTTGGCCAGAGCCAGGCCGCCGAAGAGACTGGCCAGCGCCATCTCGCGGCGGGCTTCGCGGTCCGATCCATCGCGATACGCGCGGCCGAGCGCGCGGGCCACACGGGCGATTCCGTCCAGGCACAGCGTATCGACCAGCGGGTTGGCGCGCGCGGAGACGTACGGCTCAATGAGCTGCGTCAGCGCGTCGAGGCCGGTGTAAGCGGTGATCTCCGGCGGCAAGCCGTACGTCAGTTCGGGATCGACCAGCGCCACGCGCGGCAGCATCCACGGACTGCGCAGACTGGCCTTGACGCCGTGTTCAGTCGAGGCCAGAACCGCGTTGCGCGTCACTTCGCTGCCGGTTCCGGCCGTGGTGGGCGCGGCCAGGAACGGCAACGGCGGCCGTTCGAGAGCGCGGCCCTTGCCGACGACTTCAAGAAATTCAAGCGGCTCGCCGCCGTTGGCGGCAATGGCGGCGATGGCCTTGCCGGCGTCGAGGACGCTGCCGCCGCCGAGAGCGACGACGACATCGCAGCCGGTCTCCCGCGCCCGTTGCGCGCCCTCACGCACCAGTTCCACCGTGGGCTCGCCGGCGACGGCAAAGCTCTCCGCGCCAAGCGCGGCGATGAGCGCTGCCGCGCGCTCGGGGCTGCGGCCGGTGACGACGAACGCGCGCCTGCCGTACTCCCGCGTGAGATCGGGCAGCGTGGCCGCCGCGCCTTCGCCAAAGACGATGCGCGCAGCCGTCGCAAACTCGAAGCGCATCGCTTTACCACCCTTCCGGGCCGGGACAGACCGCCGTGTACCAGGCGCGGCTGCGGGGCTCGGCCATCATCGGCGCCACCGTCTCGATCCACTTGGCGTAGTGCGCCGTCTCCTTGTGCGCCGCCACGGCCTGCTGCGTGCGATAGGCCTCGACGAGCACGAAACGCGTGGCATCGTCCTGCTGCTCGACCACGTCGAAGCGCGCAATGCCCGGCTCTCGCACGCTGGCCTGCGCATTTTCGACGGTCGCCCGGCGGAAGTCGGCGACAAACTCAGGCCTGACGCGCACATGCACATGCAGAATCAACATGAACTCTCCTTGCTCCCTATCCTATCGCCGACACCAGGCGCAAACTTGGGACGGCGTACAACGCAGGCCGTAAAATAAAGGCATGGAATCGGTGCGGGAGGGGTGTGAATCGATGGCTGAAGCGCACGATGCTCTGCCGCTCCACGCGGAGGATGACCTTCTCGCCGAGCGGAAGCGGTCGCTCGATCCCGAAAACGGGCCTGAAGACTGGGAGCAACTGCGCGCGCAAGCCCACCGAATGCTCGACGACATGCTCGATTACACGCGCACGATTCGCAGCCGCCCGGTTTGGCAGCCAATTCCCGATGCGGTGCGGGCACGGCGCACAAGCCTTGTGCCGCATGAGCCCACGGCGCTCGCCGAGGTGCATGACGAGTTTCTGCGCTTCGTGCTGCCATACACGGCTGGCAATGTGCATCCAGGCTTCATGGGCTGGGTGCATGGCGGCGGAACGCCGGTGGGCATGCTGGCCGAGATGCTGGCCGGCGGCCTGAACGCGAACCTGGGCGGACGCGACCACATTCCCATCGAGGTCGAGCGGGAGGTAATCCGCTGGATGAGCGCGATCGCCGGTTTCCCGTCGGAGAGTTCGGGATTGTTCGTGACCGGCAGCTCAATGGCGAATCTGATCGCGGTGATTGTGGCGCGCGAGGCCGCGCTCGGCAATCCCGCTCACGGGTGCAGGATCGCGGCCGGCGCCAAGCAACTCGTGGCCTACGCCTCGACCGAAGTGCATGGCTGCGTGGGCAAAGGGGTGGAGATTGCCGGGCTTGGTTCCGAGGCGCTGCGGCTGATCCCCGTCGATCGCCGCCAGCGCATCGACCTCGACGCACTCGCGGAGGCGATTGGCCGGGACCGGCAGGCAGGTTTGACGCCCTTTCTGGTGGTGGGCACGGCGGGCACGGTCAATACCGGCGCCATCGACGACCTGGCCGCGCTCGCCGATCTCTGCCAGCACGAGAAGCTCTGGTTCCACGTGGATGGCGCGCTGGGCGCGCTGGGCAAATTGGCTCCCGAACTGGCTCCGCGTCTGGCGGGGATGGAACGCGCCGACTCACTGGCCTTCGACCTGCACAAGTGGGGACAGGCGCCGTACGACGCGGGCGTGATTCTGGTGCGCGACAGCGTCGCGCATCGTCATGCGTTCACCCTCTCGGCCGACTACCTGCAGCGCGCACAACGCGGGCTGGCCGCCGGACCGCCCTGGCCCTGCGACTTTGGACCCGACCTCTCGCGCGGCTTTCGCGCTCTCAAAGTCTGGTTCACCTTCAAAGTTTACGGCGCGGACGCGCTGGGCGAGACCATCGCGCAAAGCTGCCAGTTGGCGCGGATGCTCGAACGCCGCGTCAACGCGACGCCGCAACTGGAACTGCTGGCGCCTGTCGAACTCAACATCGTCTGCTTTCGCTATCGCGTCCGGGAAAATCCGGAAAAATCCCCGGCGGATTCAGAAAATCTGGACGCGATCAACGAGGAGATCGTCGTCGCACTGCAGGAGTCGGGCGCGGTCGTTCCCTCGACGACGCGGATCGACGGCAAGCTGGCGATTCGCGCAGCCTTTGTGAACCATCGCACCGGTCCCGCCGAGATCGACGCTCTGATCGACGGGGTGCTCGCTTGCGGCAGCGCCATTGAAGAGGCGCGAAACCGAAAGCCGGTTCCGCGCGATTGATCCGGTCCGAAGCGCACATTCGAAAACAACGCAGGATTCTTTCGCGATCTTCCGCATGCAACGCAAAGGGATAGCGCACGAGCCACTTGCAAAATTCAGTTACGGAGTGTCCGCAGGAGAAAAGACCTCCCTCAGGGGCGAAAGCCCCCTTCATTTCAGGCGTTTTACGGCACGACTCAAGTCGTGCCCTTTCAAGTTTTGCGACCGTCGATTGAATTTTGCAAGTGGCTCGCACGGTTCGGAATCGAGGCCGGGACGGATCGCTTTTTCTCGCGGCGGCGGAGGTTACGGCGCAGCGCTTGACCGAGAGAAGAGGAGAATCACGCCCGCGACCGATCCCGTCTGCTTGTCGAGCAAAGGAGCAATGGAGGACTGCACCGGGATCTCGACGCCATGGCGATCGGTGAGAATGCAGTGGCCGTTGCACGGATTCGCCAGGAAATCGGCAAAGGCCATGGGTGTCGTGTCTGCCGCGGAAAGACTGCGCAGCCGAATGCGTTCCTCCAGGATGCTCCCGGCCAGTTCCGCGTGTTTCCAGCCCAGAAGCTCCTCGGCTGCCGGGTTTGCGCCCGCGATTACGCCGGTCGCGTCGGTAACGACCATGGCTTCGCGCAGGGAATCAACGACGCTCTCCAGCCACAGGCTGCGACGGCGAACTTCGTCGAGAGCCTCCGTAAATTCGGAAATATTGACGCCGAGGATGCGCAGGCCCGCGGGGTTTCCGTCCGCATCGCGCATCACATGGCGATGCAGCCGGTACGCCGAGAACCTGCCGCTTCGGTCGTAGATGTAGCGAATGACGGCGGGGGGTTCCGCTTCGTGCGAGGCCAGCGCCGCCAGGAAAGACTGGCGGCTCGGTTCGCGGTCGCCGCCAGCCAGAAACGCAAAAACCACCTGCCCGATCAGCTCGCCCTGTTCGGGAGGATGCATGGCCAGGGCCGCGCGGTTGGCGCGCGTCACGACGCCGCGCGCGTCGATTTCCAGGTACGGCAGCGGCAGCTCGTCGATCGAAGGCAGCGCGGCGGCTTCCGCCGCGGCGTCCACAGGCTGATAGGTCCGGTTCATCGCGCTCTCCCGCCGCTGGTCAGCAAGTCGATTTTCATGAGTTCTTCGGCGCTCTTCAGCCGTTCAATGGGCGTGATGTCGAAGGTGATGGGAATGCGCAGCATGGTGGCGCGCCCGCCGATGGAGACGGTGGTCTCGCGGTTCTGCAGGACGATTCGGTCCAGTTCCGCCGTGAGGATCTGCTCGTTGGCCCGGCCCTGCAGTACGGCCAGCAGCGACGAGTCACTCCAGTGATAAATGGCGTCGTCGGCGTGCAGGCTCTGGGTGAGAAAGGCGGAGACGGCCATCAGACAATCCTCGACCGCTTCGGGGCCGAAACGCTGGTTGATCATGGTGAGACAACTGAGGCGGAAAAGCACAACAAAACCACGATCGCCGCTGTTCAGGATTCGCCGTACATGTTCGATGGCGCTGCCGCCTCCGCGCAGGCCGGCCGCATTGTCGTTGGCCGTCGTGTGATCCGCCTTGCGAAACTGCGAGGCTTCGACGGGCATCGAGTCGGCCCCCGTCGGATGAAGAAACTCTTCCAACTGCCGGTGAAACAACTGTATCTCGTTGGAAGAAGCCGCCACAGCCAGGGCTTGCAGCAGCGCGGTCGGGTTGGGCGCGGTGGCGTCGATGCCCAGGCTCTTCAGCAGTTCGCGAAAGAGCTGGGAGGCCACGGCCCGCCACGCCGTGGTGCGGTTGCGCAACTCGGCCTCGCTGCGATTGCGATAGCCGTCGAACTCGCGCAAAATCTCCCGCGCCAGGGCCAGCTTTTCCTCATCGGGCAGCCGGTCCGGCAGCCGCAGGGCCAGCTTGGTCACGTTGGCGCGAAACTCATTGTATTGAGCGCCATCCACTTCGGGAACGCCGCGCGATGCCCCGTCCACCACCAGCGTGAGCACACGCTCCGGGTTGGCCAGCTCCGCCTCGGCGGCCGCCTTTGCTCCAACCGGCGTGTCCGCTCCAGCCGACGTGTCCGTTCCCCCCAGTCCGGCCATCGTGCGCAGGTTCATGTGGCCAACCTCTCGCCCAGCGTAATCTATCGGCAACATGGGCGATTTCTTGAATTCCGTGGCGTCGCCGCGGCGAGAGCACGTGTTTTTCTCCTGTACACTATTTAGAAACAAGTGGAGCTTGCGGCAGGTGCGGAGTTCGCGGAGCGGAACCGGCTCGCGGAGCCGGTCCGGTTCCATCCGCCGAGGCCGAAGACCCAGTCTGGTGACTCGTGAGATGAAAACAAAGATTCCCGTAGGCATTCTGGGCGCGACCGGAATGGTCGGCCAGCGTTACATCCAACTGCTCGAAGATCATCCCTGGTTCGAGATTGTCTGGCTGGCGGCCAGCGACCGGTCCAGCGGCAAGCCCTACGTCGAGGCCGCCAAGTGGCGTCTCGATACGCCGCTGCCCGAGCGGATCGCCCGGATGGTCGTCTCACCGGCCGAGCCGGCTGGCGCGCCGAAGATCGTCTTCGCCAGCGTGGATGCGCCGGTCGCCCGCGAGATGGAGCCGAAGCTGGCCGAGGCTGGCTGCGCCGTCATCTCCAATTCGAGCGCCTTCCGCATGACGCCCAACGTGCCGCTCGTCATCCCCGAGGTCAACGCCGACCACCTGCACCTGATCGAGGAGCAGCCCTCGCGCAAGCAGTCCGGCGGCTTCCTCGTCACCAATCCCAATTGCTCGACGATTGGCCTGGTGATGGCGCTCAAGCCCCTCGAAGAGCGCTTCGGCATCGAGACCCTCTTCGTTTCGACGATGCAGGCGATCAGCGGCGCGGGCTATCCCGGCGTCGCTTCGATGGACATTCTGGACAACGTGGTTCCGTACATCGGCAGCGAAGAAGAAAAGATGGAAGCCGAGACGCTCAAGCTGCTGGGCCGGCTGGATGGCGGCGCCGTGACGCCGCTCCCGGCAAGAATCACCGCGCATTGCAACCGCGTTGCGGTGGTCGATGGCCACACCGAGTGCGTCTCCATCAAGTTTGGCAACAAGCTGGGCCGCGCCGTAACGCAGGAAGACATTCTGGCCGCCTGGGCCGACTACAAGCCGCTGGCCGGACGCGATCTGCCTTTTGCGCCCGCGCAGCCGGTCCAGTGGTGCCCGCTGCCGGATCGCCCGCAGCCCCGGCTCGATCGCAATCGCGGCAACGGCATGGCCGTCACCGTGGGCCGCTTGCGGCCCTGCAGCGTGCTTGACTGGAAGTTCGTGCTGCTCTCGCACAACACCGTGCGCGGCGCGGCTGGCGCGACCATCCTGAACGCCGAGATGCTCGTGAGTCTGGGCAAGCTGAGATAGGCAGCATCGCGCAAAAGTACGCCTTGCTATCTCTTCATCTTTCGCCAAAAACCCCGGCGAAGGGCGGGCCCACGAACGATCGAGTGAAGACGCCTGCTGGCCGGCAACCGACAACTGACAACTGACAACTGATAACTGGTCCGTATCGATCATGAACCTCGTAGTGATGAAATTCGGCGGCACGTCGGTGGAAGATCCGGCGGCGATTGGGCGCACCGCGGCGATTGTGGCCGGCCGGGTGGCGCAGGGGAAAAGCCCGATTGTGGTTGTCAGCGCCATGGCCAAGGTGACCGACCAGTTGCTGCGGGCCGCGGCCGCGGCCAGCGAGGGTGACCGCACCGGAGCGCTGGCCATCAGCTCGCGGCTGCGCGCGCGGCATCGCGACACGGCCTCCAGCCTGGTGAACAATGCCGGCGATTGCGCCGCGCTGCTGACCACGATTGACGAAAAGTTCGACGCCCTCGACGAAGTCCTGCGCGGACTTTCGGTGATTCGCGAGCTGACGCCGCGCATCTCCGATCTCATCGTCAGCTACGGCGAGCGGCTTTCCAGCCGCATCGTCACGGCGGCCTTCCGCGAACGGGCGATCGACGCGGCCCATGTGGACGCGCGCGAGGTGATCGTCACCGACTCCGAGTTCCAGAAAGCCGCACCGCTCGACGACCTGATCGAAAAACGCGCCCAGGAAAAGCTGTTGCCGCTCACTCGCGTGGGCCAGGTTCCCGTGATGGGCGGCTTTATCGCCTCGAACGAGGCGGGGTTGACAACCACCCTCGGCCGCGGCGGCTCGGACTACACTGGCGCGCTGGTCGGCGGCGCCGTCGACGCCGAAGCCATCGAGATCTGGACCGACGTGGACGGCATTCTGACGGCCGATCCCCGCGTCTGCCCGGAGGCCCTGCGCGTCAAGGTCATCAGCTTCGAGGAGGCAGCCGAACTGGCTTACTTCGGCGCCAAGGTGTTGCACCCGGCCACGATTCTGCCCGCCGTCAAAAAGAACATTCCCGTCTATGTGCTCAACAGCCGCAATGCAGCCTGCGAGGGCACACGCATCATCTCCGTCGCGCCGCACAGCCAGAGCCCGTTCAAGTCCATCGCCGTCAAAAAGAAGCTGACCATTATGGACATCGTGGCCAGCCGCATGCTGCTCTCGCACGGCTACATGAGCAAGATGTTCGCCGTCTTCGACAAGCACAAGTGCCCGGTGGACATGGTTTCGACCAGCGAGGTTTCCGTCTCGCTCAGCGTGGACTCGAACGCCAGCCTGCCGGAGATCGCCGCCGATCTGCGCACCCTGGCCGACGTGACTTACGAGGGCAAAAAGGCGCTGGTCTGCCTGGTGGGCGAAAACATCCGCGGCCAGAACGGCATCGCGGCTCAGGTCTTCGGCGCCATCCGGCACATCAACGTACGCATGATCTCGCAGGGGGCGAGCGAGATCAACATGAGCTTCATGATCGACGAGGACGACGCCGACGAGGCCGTGCGCTCGCTGCACGCCGCCTTCTTCCAGAATCCCGACCCGGCGGTCTTCGACGTGGGAAGATAGTTGACAGTTATCAGTTATCAGTTATCAGTTATCAGTTATCAGTTATCCGTTGTTCAGGCAAAATGAGGGCTGCTTTGTTTCGGTCGTGACGTGAGAACGGACTTTGTAACAACGGCAGGGCTTCGGCCGGGCAGAAAAGCACCTCGAACTTACGGGGCTTGAGCCCTTGCAGGCATGCACAAGGCAGCCAGCGAAACTTAGTCATGCGCGGTAACTGCGTCCCGCTGACAACTGACAACTGACAACTGACAACTGACAACTGTTCCAAAGGAACCCCATGCAGATTCTCGTTCTCGGCAAAGGCAAGACCGGCTCGCTCGTCGCCGAAGTGGCGCGGGAGCGCGGCCACAGCGTGCGCGCACTCGACGTGAGCGATAACCTCCACGCCGCGGCGCTCACGGCCGGAACATTGGCCGGCGTCGACGCGGTCATCGACTTCACCGCGCCGGAGGCCGCCGTCGAGAACATCCGCGCCGTGCTGGCGCTGGGCGGGCGCATCGTCGTCGGCACCACCGGCTGGTACGCGCATCTGCCTGAGCTGCAATCCATGGCGCGTGAGCGTGGTGCGCTTTTGTACGGCACGAATTTTTCCATCGGCGTGCAGAAGCTCTTCCGATTGACGGCGGAACTGGCCCGGCTCGACGGCTATACGTTCTCGATCGACGAGACGCACCACGTCACCAAACTCGACGCACCCTCCGGCACGGCAATTACG
>JAJYFB010000184.1 GCA_021785495.1 Acidobacteriota bacterium
CAACTGGAACAGACCATCGCCGCCCCCATCGAGTTTGCGGGAATAGGTTTGCACTCCGGGGCGCCGGTCACGATGCGGATCATGCCGGCTCCTGCCGGGTCGGGCATTGTCTTCCGCCGCACCGACCTGGACAACTTCGAGATTTCCGCCATCAGCCGGAATGTGGCCAAGGTCAGCTACGCCACCAGCCTTATGCGCCAAGGCGTGCTCATTTCCACCACGGAACATCTGCTCTCCGCGCTCATCGGCATGGGCGTAGACAACGCCATTATCGAACTGGACAACCTGGAGTTGCCGATTCTGGACGGCAGCGCCCTGCCCTACGTGGAAGCCTTCGCGCGGATTGGATTGCGCCTACAGCGCCGGCGACGCGAGGTGATGCGCATCCTGCAGCCGGTCGAAGTGCGCGACGGAAACAAGTTCATCGGCGTCTACCCTGGCGAGGGCTATCACATCACGTACACCATCGACTTTCCCGCGCCCATCGGCCACGCCGAGACCTGCGTGGATCTGGCGGCGGAGATGTACGGCGCGAAGATCGCTCCGGCGCGGACCTTCGGCTACAAGGCCGATGAGAGCAAGCTGCGCGACATGGGCCTGATTCGCGGCGCCAGCCCGGAAAACGCCATCGTTCTCGGTCCCAGCGGCCCGGAGAACGGCCCGCTGCGGCTGCCGGACGAGTACGTGCGGCACAAGGTTCTGGACCTCGTCGGCGACCTGGCCCTGGCCGGGCGCAGACTCGAAGGCCACGTGGTGGCGATGCGCGCCGGCCACGCCATGCACACAGCCCTGGTCGCGCGCCTGCTCAAGGACCGCGCGGCCTGGGAGCTGGCGCATCTGCCCGTGGCGCCTCTGCAAACGCGCGCTGCGCATTTGGAACAGCCTGCAGGCGTTCGACATCCCGGTCTGGTCCGGGCTTGAGCGGCGGCAGTCCGGCGCGGCCATACGATTGTTCATGCCGCTCTTTGCCCGGCTTGTCTTCCATGCGCAAGGGCCGTTCCCGGCGCGGACAAGAGCGTCCAGCGAACGCTCCCAGCCATGATCCGAGCGACTCGTTCGATACACTGAAAGCGCCATGCAATCTGCAAGAAGCTTCGGCCCGTTCCAGCGCTTTGCCCAGAGCGCCATCACGCTGGCTGTCGTTCTGCTCCCGGCTGGCTGCGGCATGCCCGGAGCGCCGCAGCCACCCTCGCTGCATCTGCCGGCGCGCGTCAACGATCTGGCCGCCACGCGCGCCGGTGGCCAGGTCGCGCTCCGCTGGACGATGCCCCGGCAGGACACCGACAAAGAGCCGTTGAAGGGCCGTGTCGCCGTGCGCATCTGCCGCATGGAGAGCAGCGCGTCTTCGGCCTGCGCGACGGCGGCGACGCTTGCGTTTGCGCCTGGCGCAGATGCCGCCTATGCCGACACGCTCCCGCCCTCGCTCGCCACGGGCGCGCCTCGCCGGCTCACCTACGCCGTAGAACTCGATAACCGCAAAGGCCGTTCGGCAGGACTCTCGAAGGGCGCAACGGTGCTGGCTGGCGCGGCTCCGGCCGCAGTGGATGGACTTACCGCTTGGATGCGCAGGGACGGCATCCTGCTGCAATGGACGGCCGCGCCGATCAGCCAGCCGCCCACCGCCGTGCGCCTGGTGCGCACCCTCGCCGTCGCGCCTCCGGCCGAGCCGGCTTCTTCACATGTGCAAAGCGGTCCGTTCACTCCGCCTTCCGCGCCAAGGGAAATCTCCCTGCTCGTTGCCCCCGCTCCGCATCTCGACCGGGCGCTCGACAGCCACATCGAATTCGGCGCAACCTACGTCTACCGCGCCCAGCGCGTGGCCCGCGTTCCTGTTCATGACCAGCCGTTCGAGCTGGCCGGACCGCTCAGTGCCCCAGTGCGCATCGCGGCCGTAAATACCCTTCCGCCGCATGGGCCCACGGGACTGGCCGCCGTGGCCACGCCCGGTGTTGAGGATGCGGGTCCGGCGATCGATCTGAACTGGCAGCCGAACACCGAAGCCGATCTGGCCGGCTACATCGTCTATCGCCGCGAAGCCGGAGTCGCGAACGACTGGCGGCGCATCTCGCCCGCGCAGCCTGTCGCCGCGCCTGCCTTTCATGACGCGGACGTGCTGCCCGGCCACAGGTATCGCTACGCGGTCAGCGCTGTCGATCAACAAGGACACGAGAGCGCGCGCTCCGCCGAAGCTGAAGAGACCGTTCCCGCGCCCTAGCGCGCTCCAAAAAAAGGAGAAACATGAAGTACTGCCGATTTCTGTACGGTGGACAAACGCTTTGCGGCGCGGTAGACAACCGCGACGGAATATTGCAGATTGTGGGCCTGACGGACGCGCCGGAGGAAATGGCGTACTTGCGCATGGGACGTGGAAGCGCGTCTGCTTTCAGCTACAGCTTCCAGCCGATTCCGCTTGGCGCGGCTCATCTGCTCTCGCCCGTCGCGCCCTCGAAGATCGTCTGCGTCGGCCGCAACTATCGCGCGCATGTCCAGGAAATGGGCGGCGAGATGCCCACCGAACCGCTGCTGTTTTTCAAGCCGCCCTCGTCGCTGCTGCGGCCAGGAGGCGCGATCGTGCTGCCCGCGCTCTCCGCGCGCGTGGACTTCGAGGGCGAGCTGGCCGTTGTCATCGGCCGCCGGGTGCGCCATCTGAAGGCCAGCGACGACTGGCGCTCGGTGGTGCGCGGCTTCACGCTGGCCAACGACATCTCCGCGCGCGACCTGCAAAAGAACGACGGCCAGTGGACGCGCGCCAAGGGCTTTGACACTTTCTGCCCCGTGGGCCCGGTCGTCAGCAATGAACTGGACCTGGAAAACGGCGTCACGATCGAGACGCGCGTCAACGGCGAGCTGCGCCAGCAGGCCTCGACGCGCGACCTGATCTTTTCCGTGCCCGAACTGCTGCGTTTCATCACGGCGGCCTTCACGCTGGAGCCGGGCGACCTGGTGCTGACCGGAACGCCGTCGGGCGTGGGCCCGCTTCATCCGGGCGATCGCGTCGAGGTCGCGATCGCCGGGCTGGGCGTGCTGACGAACACCGTCGAGGGCGAGAGCGCGTAACGGCCGAACCGGCAAAATGCAATCTGCGCTCCTCGGGTGCTTCCCGATCGAGTCAGGCCGACGCCTGCGGTGGGGGCTGGGCTGGGATTTCGCTCGCCGGGGCGAGCGGAAGGGTGAAGTGAAAGCTCGTGCCTTTGCCCATCTCGCTTTCGGCCCAGATGCGGCCGCCGTGCGCCTGCACGATGTGTTTGACGATGGCCAGGCCCAGCCCGGTGCCGCCCGAAGCGCGCGAACGGGCCTTGTCGACGCGATAAAAACGCTCGAAGATACGCTCCAGGTGTTCTGAGGCGATGCCCGGACCGAAGTCGCGCACGGTGAACTGCACTTCGGAGGCGAGCCGTTGCGCCGAGACGTGAATCCGCTTGCCCGATGCAGCGTATTTCAGCGCGTTTTCCAGAAGATTGCCGAAGACCTGCTGGATGGCGTAGGCATCGGCGACGACGACGGCCTCCGGCGCATCCGTGGTTTGCATCTTGATGCCCGAATCGACAAACTTGCCGCCGATCGAGTCAATGGCGTCGTGAAACAGCGTGCAGGCGCTCACCGGCAGGAGATTGAGCTTGTGATCGGGGTTTTCCGCGTTGGCCAGAGCCAGCAGATCCTCGGTAAGCCGGGTCATGCGTGTCGCGTTTTTGAGGATGATGCCGAGAAACTCCTGCGTCGTCTCCGGCCGGGGGCTCGGATCGTCGATCAACGTCTCGACGTAGCCCTGAATGGAGGTGAGCGGCGTGCGCAGCTCGTGGCTGACGTTGGCCACAAACTCGCGGCGGGATTTCTGCGCGGCCTCGATTCCGGTCACGTCGTGCAGTACGATCAGCGCGCCGCCGG
>JAJYFB010000185.1 GCA_021785495.1 Acidobacteriota bacterium
GCCTCCCAACTCGGTGTCCTTTCGGCAAGCCTGCGTGACGGCGTAGAGCGCGGTTGGTAGTGTCGGAGGAGAAGCCCGACAAGGGCGAGGAGAGCGACATGGCCAAGGGTGCGGAGGCAGAGGTTCCTGCCGGATTGGGGCGGGTTCATCGGCAGCTGGAGCGGTGGCGGAGTACGCGGCGCGGGCGATCGCCGCTGCCGGAGGCGTTGTGGAGAGCGGCGGGCCAGGCGGCGCGGGAGCATGGCGTGTTTCGCACCGGACAGGTCTTGCATCTGGAGTATGGCAAGCTCAAGCGCGTCATGGAGGCCACTGCCATACTGCCCACATCGCGTACCGCCGGCAGACCAACATCGCCCACATCCAAGGGATCCGCATCGCACACCGGCAAGAGCCGGCTTCGAACGCGAACCGCCTTTGTGGAGCTGGCGCCGTTGGCGACGGTTAGCGGGGATGAGTGCGTGCTGGAGCTGGAGGGCTCGCGGGGCAAGCTTCGCCTCCGTTTGCGGGGCAGTGCGGCAGAGGATCTGGCGAGCCTGAGTCGTGCCTTGTGGGAGGTAGTCGTCTGATCCAGATCACGCCGCAGATGCGCATTCTGGTGGCCATCGAGGCGATCGACGGACGAAAGGGCATCGATTCATTGGCGCAGTTGTGCCGCGAGAAGCTGCGCGCGGATCCTTTTTCCGGCTGCCTGTTTATCTTTCGCAACCGCAGCGCCAAGGCCATCCGTATTCTTGCGTACGACGGGCAAGGATTTTGGCTGGCGACCAAGCGATTGTCGAAAGGCCGTTTCCGGTGGTGGCCGTCAGGCGTGGAAGCCGGCAAGCCTCTGCTCGCGCATCAGGCGCAGTTGCTGCTGGCCGCCGGCAACCCCGATACCGAAGTGGCGCCGCTGTGGCGGCGGGTAAACGGATAAGTACACGCCACGTAAAAAACACTTGCGTTCCACTTTTTACTCTGTCACACTGATCGGCGATGGCGGATCAGTGGCGCTACCGGGGCCGGACGATCAACACGGAAGACGTAATCTTCATTCGCAGGTTGATCGCGCGGCATCCCGACCTGAGCCGGCGCCAGCTGTCGGCCAGGCTGTGCGAGGCATGGCAGTGGCGGCAAGCCAACGGCGCTCTGTGCGACATGGTCTGCCGGGGACTGTTGCTGATGCTCCACCGGGCCGGAGCCATCGAGCTTCCCGCCGTGCGTCAGGTCTCGCGGAACCCGCTGGCGCGACGCGAGCGGCCGCCGGCGATGCTGGTCGATCAGACGCCGGTAGCAGATCCTTTCAAGCTGCTTCAGCCGATCGAGATCGAACAGGTGCGGCGTACGGCTGACGAGCCGCTGTTCAACAGCCTCATCGAGCATCATCACTATCTCGGCTACGAGCAGCCAGTGGGCGAGCACCTGAAGTATCTGGCATGGTCTGGCGGCAGGCCGATTGCCTGCCTGGCGTGGAGTTCGGCGCCGCGCCATCTGGGCAGCCGCGATCGCTACATCGGTTGGAGCGCCGAGGCGCGGCGGGCCAACATCCGCTTCATCGCCTACAACACACGCTTTCTGATCCTGCCCTGGGTGCGGGTTCCGCATCTGGCTTCGCATCTGTTGGGCCGCGTCACGTCGCGTCTCAAGCGGGACTGGGAGCAGATGTACAGCCATCCGGTTTACTTCGCCGAGACTTTCATCGACCCCGGGCGTTTTCGCGGCACATGCTATCGCGCCGCTAACTGGAAGCTGCTGGGCGTGACCACCGGCCGCGGCAAGAACGACCACACCAATCGCCCCAACCGTCCCATCAAGGAAGTATTCGGCTACGCGCTCGATCCGCGTTTCCGCAAGTTACTCAGTCAGTGATGAAGATATGAAGAACGCATCGCGCCAGCGCATCGAGGTCAACGTGGATCAGTTGGACCGCGTGCTCGACGAGGCGCGGCAGGCGCCGCTGAGTGACGAAGATTACCAGACGCTGAAGACCACTCTGCATGCCCTGATCGACAGGTTGAGGCCCAACTCTCCGCGCTCGGAGAAGATGAGCGCGCTGTTCGAACAACAGCAGCAGCCAGCATCGCCGCCGGACACCGAAGAGACCACGCAAGCCAAGCCCGCCGGCCATGGCCGCAACGGAGCGGAGGCCTTCAGCGGCGCCCGTCAGATGAAGATCGCGCACCAGAAGCTGAACCATGGCGATCGTTGTCCGGAGTGCGGCCGGGGCCACGTCTACGAACAGCAGGAGCCGAAGGTGCTGGTGCGCATCGTGGGCCAGGCGCCGGTGGCGGCTACGGTGTACTCACTCGAACGGCTGCGTTGTAACACTTGCGGTCAGATCTTTACTGCTCAGGCGCCCGAGGGCATAGGTGAAGAGAAGTACGACGCGGCGGCCGCGGCCATGATCGCGCAGATGAAGTACGGATCGGGCATGCCCTTCCATCGCCTGGAGCAGTTGGAGAAAAACCTGGGCATTCCGCTACCCGCGGCTACGCAATGGGAGATCGCAAAAGGGGCCGCGAACGTAGCCCGTCCGGCCCATGAGGAGTTGATTCGCCAGGCCGCTCAGGGCGAAGTGCTGCATAACGACGACACCAGCATGCGCGTCCTGCATCTGGCCCGCGCGCCGGACGACGAACGAACCGGCGTGTTCACCTCCGGCGTGGTCTCGATCGCCGGAGGACACCGTATCGCGCTCTTCTTCACCGGCCGCCAACATGCGGGCGAAAACATCGCCGACGTGCTCAAGCGGCGCGCAGCCGAGCTGCCCGCGCCGGTGCAGATGTGCGACGCCTCGTCGTCGAACACCTCGGCGTACCCGGAGGGCGTCAAGATCCTGCTGGCTAACTGCCTCGCTCATGGTCGCAGGCAGTTCGTGGAGGTGATGGCGAACTTCCCCACCGAATGCCGCCTGGTGCTGGAGAAGCTGGGCAGTGTTTATCACAACGACGCCCTGGCGCGGCGCGGCCAACTGCCGGCTGACGAGCGGCTGCGCTTCCATCAAGAGCACAGCCGCCCCGTTATGGAAGCGCTGCACGCATGGATGAAGGCGCAGCTCGACGAGCATCTCATCGAGCCTAATTCCGGGCTGGGGCAAGCCATCCAGTACATGCTCCGCCACTGGCATGCGCTGACGCTTTTCCTGCGTCAGCCGAATGCTCCGCTGGATAACACGATCGTTGAACGAGCACTGAAGAAGGCCATACTCCATCGCAAGAACGCGCTCTTCTATAAAACGGAGAACGGCGCTCAAGTTGGCGACCTGTTCATGAGCCTGATCCACACCTGCGAGTTGAACGGCGTGGCCTCGCTCGGCTATCTGATCGCTTTGCAAAAACATGCCCGCGAGGTGGCCGAGAAGCCGACCGCCTGGATGCCCTGGAACTATCGCGACACCATGGCACAAGCTGCACCCGTCGCCGCTTCCATCTAGCACCGCATGGCCGAAAAGGATAGTCTGCGGCCATGCCCAGGGAGCATCGTGAAGTGCCCGTAAAACAAGAGTCCGGCATCAGGAAATCCGGGAAGGTTTTCGGCCAGGGGCAAATAGCCGCCAAAACGATCCGCGCCGGCCTCTATGCCCGGGTCTCCACTCAAGATCAGCAGACGCTGCCCATGCAAAACCGTGCCATGCGCGAATACGCCGCCCGGCGTGGCTGGACCATCGCAATGCAGGTGAAAGAGGTCGGCTCCGGCGCAGCGCAACGGCAGATGCGGGAGAAGCTGATCGAAGCTGCGCGGCGCCGCGAAATCGACGTCGTGCTGGTGTGGCGGCTGGACCGCTGGGGAAGATCGGTCACTGATCTGCTCGCCACCCTGCAGGAACTGGAACATCTCGGCGTCGGCTTCGTATCGCTGACCGAGGCGCTCGACCTGACCACTCCGGCCG
>JAJYFB010000186.1 GCA_021785495.1 Acidobacteriota bacterium
CGTGGGCTTGCTATTGTTCCACCGGATTTCAGTCTGCACTTTGTCGAACTATGCTCCTCACAAACGGGAAGGCGGTCGGGAGACATTGCGGAACCCGGTCTTCGTCCACATCGCCATTGCGGTTCCTGACGCGTCGGTTGGTCATGCCTGCGCATCGGGCGCTGCCGTATGGATGGTCGCCGTTTGGCCTTGATACCCACCGTCGCTCCAGGCCTTCTTCTCTTCGCCGTGCAATAAGTCGGGCAGCATGTGCTTGTCATATACTGAGGCCGCCGAAGTGCAGACCGAGTGTACGATACCTTCCTTGCTATCCACGCCGATGTGCGCCTTGGCCCCGAAATAGTATTGGTTGCCCTTGCGGATCTGATGCATCTCCGGGTCGCGCTCCTTTTGGGCGTTCTCGGTTGAACTGGGCACCGGAATGATGGTGGCGTCAACGGTCGTGCCGGTCGATATCCAGAGGCCGTTGTTGTCCAGATCATGGTTCACTCCATCGAAAATTTCACCGCACAGATCGCGGGCTTCAAGAGATGGAACTGGCGCGGCTTCGGGACTTGTTCAGAGCTTCCTTAGAAATTGCTGTAGCGAGTGATCGCTTTCGCGGCGATGCGGCCGATGCCGCGCAGAATCGCCTTGACCGGCCAGCGCCCTTCGGCATCGGGAAAGAAGATTTCGCCGGCACGTCGCGTCTCCGGCCGATAGTACCAGCGTTTGAACAGCGCCAGATGGCCCTGGCGGATGGTAGCCGAGGGCGGCGCGGCGGATTCGGCCAGCTCAGCGAGCGCGGATTCGAGCCGCGATTCGAGCAGACCGCGGGAAATCTTTGCCGAAGCGACCGGCGCCGCAGGGGCTAAAGCCCCCTCGTTTTGGGGGCTGCCTTCAGCACAACTGAAGTCGCGCCCTTGCAAAGCCTTGCTGGAAGCATCCGAGCTAAAGTTTGCTCCCTCGGTCCCTTGCTCCCTTGCTCCCTTGTCTTCTGTTTTTTGATCTCTAGTCTCCGGAATTGCTTCGATCGCCATCGGCTGCGCAAACAACGAGGTTGAGCCGGATTGCTCGTTCTGAACTCGCATGCCGATGGTCGAGAAAGCAGCCGGTCCGTGCAGCCGCCCATTCTCATAGAGGCACACGGCCACCTCATCGGGATTTGCCGACTCCTGCAGAATCACCGCGCGGAGCTGGCTCAAGGGCCGCACCAGTTCGGCGGCCAACACACGCACAGCTTCCACCCTTTGCACCTGCGCATGAATCGCCGCGGCAGACTCAAATTCCAGATCCTCCGAAGCTTTGTCGCGCACAGCGCGCAGCGCAACGAGCCGGCTCTCGCCGCGCGTCGCCAGAAAGCCTTCGACGGCGGCGGCTTCTTCGGCGTAGCGCTCATCGGTGCAGCCCTGGTAGCAGGGCGCAAGGCACATCTTCATCTCGGAGTAGACGCAGCCCGGATGGTCGGGCGAGGGCGCGAGATCGTCCGTGCAGCGGCGCAGCAGAAACAGCTTCAGCGTCTCTTCCGCAAAGCGCTCGGCTGCGGCGCGCGAGGGGAACGGCCCGTAGGCCCACGCCGCCTCGCGCACGCTCGGCCGGTTCGTCACAGTGATGCGCGGGTAGGGATTGCCTCCGAAAAAGCGCACGAACGCAGGCGCGCGCAGGTGCATTCTTTCCAAAGCCTTTGGGCCGTAGATCTCTTCTAGGAGTGAGAACTGCGCGAGGAGCGACTCAAAGTCAGAGCCTGTGAGCTGCCAGCGGATCTCGCGCACCAGTCCCGCCAGATGCAGCCGCCGCGGATGCTTTGCCGAGGGCTGCAGCAGCTTTTCAAGCCGCGCGCGCAGATTCGGCGTGCGGCCGATATACGGCTCGCCGCGCGGATCGGCGCCATAGAGCGCAAAGACCGCCTGCGCCTGCGGCAACTGCGCGAGCGCAGCCCGCGGATCGGCAGGGTCAAAAGAAAGAGACTGGAGAGCAGGCGGCACGGGCCGGAATCACCTCGTCATGAGCAAGCGTGCGCTCAGTGCGATTGTACCGAGAGTTTTGCCGCCAGGCTGCCACTTTCCCGGAAGACGGCTGAACTGCTATGCTGCCTGCGCTGGAGAAAACCGATTTAGACAAGGGAGATTGCAGCGATGTGGTTTCTGGGCATGGATGTGGGAACGGGCGGCACGCGAGCGGTTGTGGTCGATAGCGCAGGCAGGTTGATGGGTGCGGCCGCATGCGATCATGCGCCGTTTCGCGCCGAGCAGCCCGGATGGGCGGAGCAGGATCCCGAGGATTGGTGGCGCGCCGCGCAGGAGGCGATCCACGGCGCGCTCGCCGTGACGCCCGAGCCGCGCGAGCCGATCGCCGCCATCGCACTCACCGGGCAGATGCACGGCGCGGTCATGCTTGACGAGAACGGCGCCGTGCTGCGGCCAGCGCTCATCTGGTGCGACACACGCACCCAGCCCGAGTGCGACTGGCTCACTGAGAAGATCGGCTACGAAAAACTGATTGAGCTGACATGCAATCCGGCGCTGCCCAACTTCACGCTCACCAAACTGCTCTGGGTCAAGACCCACCAGCCGGAGATCTTCGCCAGAATCCGCCACGTTATGTGCCCCAAGGACTACGTCCGCTACCGGCTCACCGGCGAGTTTGCTATCGACGTGCAGGAGGCCAGCGGAACGCTGCTGCTCGACGTCGCGCACCGCCGCTGGTCGCGCGAGGTGGCCGAGGCCGCGGGCATCGACATGAGTTGGCTGCCCACGGTCTACGAGTCGCCGGAGATCTGCGCGCGCATCAGCGACGAGGCCGCGAGCCTGACGGGCCTGAAGTCCAGCACGCCGGTCGCTGCTGGCGCGGGCGACCAGGGCGCAGGCGCGGTCGGCATGGGAATCCTGCAACCAGGCAGCGTCTCGGCGACCATCGGCACCTCTGGCGTAGTCTTTGCCGCTACGGCCGAGCCGACCAAAGACCCCAAGGGCCGTTTGCACACCTTCTGTCACGCCGTCCCCGGCCTTTGGCACGTGATGGGCGTGACGCAAAGCGCGGGTCTGAGCCTGAACTGGCTGCGCGGCGCGTTCTTCGCAGGCCAGAGCTACGACGCGCTCAGCGAAGCCGCGGCAAAGGCGCCGGCCGGATGCGAGGGCCTCGAATGGGCGCCGTATCTGCTCGGCGAACGCACGCCGCATCTCGATCCAGAGGTGCGCGCAGCTTTCGCGGGCATCGGCGTTCAGCACACAGCCGCGCATTTTGTGCGCGCCGTGCTTGAGGGCGTGGCCTATTCCTTGCAGGACACCTTCACGCTCTTCCACGAGCTGGGAATCCCCGTTTCGGTGATTCGTCTGGGCGGCGGCGGCGCGCGTGGCGTCTTGTGGCGCAGGATTCAGGCCGGCATCTACGGCAAAGCTGTGGAAGTGCTCGTCGCCGAAGAGGGCGGCGCATTCGGCTGTGCCCTGATGGCCGGCGTGGGCGCGGGCCACTGGAAGAATCTCGACGAAGCCTGCGCCCACGCCATCGAAGTGGCTGAGCGCATCGAGCCCGATGCGGACGACGTGGCTGCGTACACAGCCGGCTACGCACGCTGGCGCAAGCTGTATCCGGCGCTCAAGGGACTGCGGTAAAGCAGCGACTATGGATCCGGCCAGATTGGGTGAGACTGCGGATTCCCACCTTTTCCGCAAGAACACGGAAAGGATAGGGCACGGGAGTCTTATCGAAACGGCCCGATTCGATAAGCGACTGAGAAACTACGCGACCACGAAATCCGCGAAAACAAAGCGGTCGCGGACGGCGATCTCTCCGGTCTGGAGCGCGAGCGGCGCCGCGAACATCGGCCCCGCGTAGACGCAGGTGTGGAACTCGCCCCGCTCGGCGCAGGGATCGATGC
>JAJYFB010000047.1 GCA_021785495.1 Acidobacteriota bacterium
GATCTGCGCCAGGCGGAGATTTCGGCGCGGATCGGGATTCCGCAGCGCACGCTGACGCGACGGCTGGCGCGGCGCGAGCGGCTGACGGCGGCCGAAAGCGACCGGACAGTGCGTCTGGCGCAGGTCTTTGCCAATGCGGCCGAGACGCTGGGCAGCGAAACGAAAGCGGCCGAGTGGTTGAAGACGCCGAATCGCGCGTTGCGCGGCGAGCGGCCGCTCGATCAACTCGATACCGACCCCGGCGTGCGCGAGGTCGAGGACGTGCTCGGGCGCATCGCCTATGGCGTCTACTCGTGATGCGTGTCTGGCGGATTTGCCGCGCGGCCTTCGCCGCCGAGGCATTTTCCGGCGCGGGAGCGCGACGCTTCGGCGGGCGCTGGAATTCGCGCGGCGTACCGATGGTCTATGCCTCCAGTTCGCTGGCGCTGGCCGCAATCGAACTGTATGTGCATCTGGAGCCGAATCAGCAGCCCGGCGATCTGGTGTTTCTCTCGGCGCTGCTGCCCGCCGGTGAGCCGCTGCGCAGCGTTGCCGAGGCCGATTTGCCAGATGGCTGGCGGCTGGCGGAGAATCCGGCAGGACTCGAAGCAACGCGCGCGCTCGGCGATGGCTGGGCGAAGGCTGGCGATTCTCTGGCGATGGAGGTTCCTTCGGCGGCGCTCAGGCCAGAGCGGAACCTTCTCCTCAATCCCGCGCACCCGGCAGCAAAAGAGATCGTCGTGACGCCGCCGGAGCCCTTCGTCTTCGATGCGCGCATGTTTGCATGCCGTGGCTTGTGATCGCCAGACTCACGCGCCCATCGCGAAGCTGCGCGCCGATTCGAGCAGCCTTGCGACCGACTCTTTCGAGCACGACTCGGTGTAGATGCGCAGCAGCGGTTCGGTGCCCGAGGCGCGCAGCAGCAGCCAGGTTTCGGCCGCGTTCTCTTTGCTTTTCGCCTCCGGGTTATCGAGGTAAAACTTGACGCCGTCGAGGGTTTCCGTGCGCAGGATGGGCATGGCCGCGAAGCTCCGGTCGCCGGCCGGGAGCGCGCCGGCCCGCGCGATGGCCGCATTTTTGAGCGCGTCGGGAATGTGCAGATCGATGCGGCCGTATTGATGTTCGCCGAACTCGGCCTGGAGGCCGGCGACAAGCTGGCCGAGGGTCTTGCCCTCTTCGGCCAGGACGTTGGCCAGCAGCAGCGAGTTGAGCAGGCCGTCGCGCTCGGGCAGGTGGCGCTGGAAGCCGATGCCGCCCGACTCCTCGCCGCCCATGACGATCTCGCGTTCGAGCATATAGTCGCAGACGAACTTGAAGCCGATGCCGTGCTCGATCAATTCGCGGCTGTGTTGGGCGCAGATGCGGTCGAGCATCTTCGTGGTGTTGAAGGCGCGGGTGACGGCGCCGGGCCAGTGTTTTCTTTGCAGCACCCAACGGAGCAGAACGGAATAGATTTTGTGCGGATCGACGAAGTTGCCGTGCTCGTCGGTGGCGCCGATGCGGTCGGCATCGCCGTCGGTGGCAAAGCCCGCATGACAATGATGCGCCACCGTAGCCTCACCCAGGGCGCGGATGTGCGGTTCGATCGGTTCGGGATGGATGCCGGGAAAAAGCGGATCGGGATTCGACCGGATGGCGATGTTTTCCACGCCAAGTGAAGTAAAAATCTCCGAAAGAATCGTGCCGCCGGCGCCGTACATCGAGTCGATGCAGAACTTCATGCCGCTGCGGGCGATGCAGTCCAGATCAGCAAAACTCTTGATGGCCTGGAGATACTCCGGCAGAAAATCCACTTCGACGATGGGCGCGGGCGCGGCAGGGCGGGAAACGGGCTTGCCGAGATAGGATTCGATGGCGGCGATCATGCTCGGTTTGCCGGAGCCGCCGTACCAGCCTTTGTATTTGACGCCGTTCCACTCGGCGGGATTGTGCGAGCTGGTGATCATGATGCCGCCGGCTTTGCCGCGCGCGCGCACGGCGTAGCTGAGCGCCGGCGTGGGCGTGACGGCCCGGGCCAGTTCGACGGCAATGCCCGTGCGCGCAACGGCCTCGGCGGCCGCATGGGCGAAGGCTTTCGAGCCAAAGCGTGTGTCGAAGGCGATCGCGATGCCTTTCTTCGGATCTTCTTCGGCGTGAATGTAGGCGGCGATGGCTTCGGCGGCGGTGCGGACGTTGGCGAAGGTGAAGCTGTCGGCGATGACGGCGCGCCAGCCGTCGGTTCCAAACTTGATGACCGGGTGCGGCATACGAACGTTAGGTTCTCCTTGCCTGGCAAAGCACTACGATAGCAGCCGGGGCCGGAAAGATGCACGCGCCAGGGAACAGCCTTCGCCGATCCTTGTCCTTCGCCGATTACTCTTCCCGCAGCGCTTCGAGGGGCCGCAGGCCGAGGATGCGATAGCTGGCGATCCATCCGGCGGCTGTAGCCAACAGAGAGGCGCCAGCGAGCGTGACGCAGGCCGAGGCCCCGTCGAAGGGAAAGGCCACGTCGAGCCGGGCGAGCAGAATGCGCGCCAGCAGGTTGGCGAAGATCGTGCCGACAAGACCGGCCAACAGGCCCAGAACGGCAAACTCCATGCTGAAGATGAGTACGATTCTCAGGCGTGTGGCGCCGAGGGTTTTCAGCACCACAACCTCCTGCGTCCGGCGAAAGCGCGTGCTGGCGATGCTCGCAGCCAGAATCGTCAACCCGGCGAGGATCGAAAAACCGGCGAGCAGGCGCACCACCAGCGCGATCCGGTCGACGACGCTCTGGATGCGATCGAGAATGTCGGCGATATTGACCACGGTAATCGTTGGCCAGGAAGCAAAGAAAGCACGCTCCATGGCGGCAACCTGCCGGGAATCGATGTGGGCGCCGCCGTACCATGTTGAAGGCTGACCGGTGGCCAGTCCCGACGGCAGTACGAAGGAAATGCGCGAGGCCAGGTGCTGACCGTCCGCACGGAAAAGCGCGGCAACCTGGAGCGCGTACGTCGCGCCGCCGGTCTCCATTTCCACCGTGGAGCCGACGCCGAGATGGAGCCGCCGGGCCAGATCGTCGCTGACGGCGATCCGGGCGGCTTGACCGTTCTTCCACCAGGCTCCAGCCGTAACCTTGTCGCCTTCGGGCGGGGTGTCGGCCCAGGTGAGTTCGGCGTCTTCGAGCAGGTGGCGAGGGTAGTGTCGAATCTTCAACTGCTCCACCGGCTGGCCGTTGATCGAGAGAAATCGCCCGCGCACGATGGGAAGCAAGCTCAGCGGCTGGCTCAATCCTGGCTGATGCGCAAAAAATGCTTGTACGCCGGAGATCTCATCCCGACTCATGTCGATAAGAAAAATATTCGGCAAAGAAGGCGAAGCGGTTGTGCGCAGATCGCGCAGAATGCCTTTCTGCATGAGAAAGACGGTGAGAATCAGCATGACGCCGGTGCCCAGCGCGGCCAGCACCGCGGCCGATTGATTGCCCGGGCGGTAAAGATTCGCCAGCCCGTGGCGCAACGACGAGGGCAGATGCAGCCGCGCCCGTTCGAGCAGCCAGCGCAGCAGGCGCAGCAAGACGACCGCCAGCGCGAGCAGGACCAGCAGCGCCGCGGTGAAAAGCAGCGCAAACCAGCCGCCGACCTTGGGCGAGTCGGTGAGCGACCAGGCGATGCCGCCCAGCGCAACGACGACTGCGGCGGCGATGCCCAGTTGCAGACGGCGCGCCCAGCAGCGGGCCAGCCAGCCGCCCATACCGGCCGGGCCCTGCTCGACCAGCCTGCGCAGCACCAGCACAGGCCGCACCGTGCGCACGTCAAGCAGCGGCGGCAGACAAAAAAGCAGCGTGGTCAGCAGGCCGGTGGCCATGCCGCCCAGCGCCGGCCGCCAGGGAAAGGCGAAGCGCAGTTGCAGGGTGAGCAGATTGCCGAAGGCCGCGGGCAACGCCGCCATCACGCCCACGCCGGCGGCGACGCCCATAACTCCGCCGGCGAAGCCGAGGCCCAGCGTTTGCACGAGAAAGATGCGCAGCAGATCGGCCGAATCCGCGCCGATAGCCTTGAGAATGGCCAGCGTGTCCATGTGCTGTTCGAGGTGAGCGTGCATGGCCATGGCGACGCCGATCGCGCCCAGCGTCATCGCCACCAGGCAGAGGAGGCTGAGCATGGAGGTTGCGTTGTCGAGGCCGCGCGTGAGCGCCGGATTGCCCTCGCGGAAGTCGATCACCTGCGCCTCTGGCAGCGCGGCCTCCAGTTGCTTGCGCACGGCGGCGGCTTCCGCATCGGCAGCGAGTCCGCGCGGCGGTTTTGCCGGCAGTTCGATCAGCAAGCGGCGCGAGGCGCGGCTGCCGTAGTTGAGCAATCCGGTTGCCGCAAGCGAGGCCTGCGAGATCATCACGCGCGGCCCCACCCCGATGGTTTCGCTGATGCGGTCGGGCTCCTCGACAAGCACGGCCGCGATGCGAAAGCTGTGCCCGCCCAGGCGCAGCGTGTCGCCCACGTGCGCGTTGGCCCGAATGAGAAACTCCTCGGCCACGACGGCCGAGTTGCCGCGCAGGGCCTCGGCAAGCGGCATCGAGGGCGTGAGCTGAACGGTCCCGTAGAAGGGATACACGGCTGGATCAATAGCCTTGAGCGAAACCAGAATCGGCGCGTCGGCCGTAGCTGCCGCGGCCATTGAGACTGTCTCCGTAGTCCACGTCGTGCGCAAACCCGGGTGGGCGCTCGCTAGCGCAGCGATTTTGTCGAGTTCTTCGCCGGTCGGCGCGTGGAAGATGCGCGCGCTCAGGTCGCCGGCCAGCAACGAGCGGGCCTGCGCATTCAGCGTCCGGCGAAAGCTGGCGCTCAATCCCCGCACGCCCACCAGCGCGGCCACGCCCACCGCAACCGAGAGCACGACGAAGCCGAACTTGCCGGGAGCCGAGCGCAGATCGCGCCAGCCGATGGCCGCCGCGCGACGCCAGCTCAGCGCGCGCTTAGCCATGTTTGCTCCCGTGCGCGACCAGCGCGTCTTCGACGATCAGCCCGTCCTTGAGCACGATCCTGCGGTCGGCGCGGCTGGCAATCTCCGGGTCGTGCGTCACCAGCACCAGCGTGGTTCCCGCCTTGCGGTTGCGTTCGAGCAGAAGATCAAGCACGATCTTTCCGTTCACCGAATCGAGGTTGCCCGTCGGTTCATCGGCCATCACGACCGGTGGATTGGTTACGAAGGCCCGCGCCAACGCCACGCGCTGCTGCTCGCCGCCGGAAAGCTGCACCGGATAGTGATCCATGCGCTCGGCCAGGCCGACCTCTTCGAGCAGTTTTCGCGCTCGCGCAATGCCGTCTCCGCCCACGTTCAGTTCGTAAGGCAGCAGCACGTTCTCCAGCGCCGTCAGCGTCTGAATCAGTTGATAGGACTGGAAGACGAAGCCGATCTTGCGTCCGCGCACCTGGGCCAGTTCGGCCTCGGCCAGATTGTGGATTGGCTCGCCGTCGATGCGGATCGCGCCCTCGCTTGGCGTGTCGAGACCGGCCAGCAGACCGAGCAGCGTGCTCTTGCCGCTGCCGCTGGCGCCCACAATGGCGACAAACTGGCCGGTCGGAATCTCCAACGAGACGCCGCGCAGAATCTCCACCCGGCGCACGCCGTTCTCCATCGACTTTTTTACGTTTTCAACCTGAATCAATGCGCTCTCCTGCCCATCGACAGTGTACCCGGACGGTCGCAGGCAAGGTCGCTCCCAATGCGATGGAAGACGCGCCACGAACCGGTCGAAACGAGACTTGAAAAGGCGCAAAGAAGACGCGCTCCCTCGCGACTTCTGGCCGCTTCGCGCCCTTCGGCAACCGGATTCTCTACGCGCGAAGGCCGTTCGCGCGCAGCTCGGCGACGATCTCGGCGGCCGCGGCGCGGGCTTCGGTTTCGCGGTCGGGCGGAAAACTGATGGCGCCGACGCGGGCGTGGCCACCGCCGCCGTAGCGTTCGCAGATCTGCGCAAGGTTGACCATCTTTGCCGGATCGGCCGTCGTCCACGGGTTCGAGCCCACGGCAACCTTGGTGCGGAAGCTCGACTTCGAGAGGCCGATCGAGTAGGTTGCGTGCGGAAAAAGATAGTACGGAATGAATTTGTTGAAGCCTTCGAGCAGGTGGTCGCTGATGTCGAAAAAAATGGTGCCGTTGCGCTCTTCGGCGCGGCTGCGAATCAGTTCGAGGGCCTGGCTGTGGCGTTCGAGCAGCGGCGGCAAGAGCGGCGCGACAAAAGGCTGCTCCAGAATTTCAGAGAGCGGCACTTCCGTCAGCAGCGGAATCAGCCGGGGAATAAACGCCGGATCCTGCATCGATTCGATGATCAGCGTCAGCTTCATGGCTGGCGCGGCCATCTCGACGGCGGCCGCCGGGCTCTCGTAGCGCGCCCCGTCCACGATGTTGGCCCAGTGGATCAGATCCTTGACGGGCGCGGTGTCGAAGCCGAAGCGCGTGGCGGCGATCTGCGCGAGGAAGCCCGTGCAAGAGACGTAGTCCGGATCGAAAAACTTGCGCGCGGCGCAGGCCGCATCGCGCTGGCAGGCGAGAAAATGCTCGCGATCTTCGGCCGTCAGGAAGGCCGACTGATGGTGATCGAACCACCAGGTAACGCGCGGCGAGGCGGAGTACTTGAAATCGACGATCGCGTTCTCGTCGCCGGTAAATTCGTTCTCGTCGAAGAGCGCTCCGGCGCGATGCACCAGCCCATGGTACTCGTAGCTGGCGCCGGGCCGGACGCATTCGCGGTGAAAACGCGTAAACAGCGAAGCCGAGCAGGCTCCGTCAAAGCATTTGTCGTGATAAAAGACGCGCACCTGCAAAACCGGGATCCTCCTGGGCGAAAAGCTCGAAAAGAGCGGAACTGTTAAGGATCAAGGGACAGGGCGATTGTGTCAAGCGCAACGTTGCGAACGCGATTGGTACACTCAAGGCTGTGAGCCGCCTGATCGTAAACGCCGACGACTTTGGACTGACTTCGGGAGTCAACCGCGCGATCGCCGAGTTGCACGCCGCGGGGTTGGTCACGAGCAGCTCGCTGATGGCGCGTGCCGGCGCAACCGACGAAGCGATCGCGATGGCGCTTGTCACGCCGTCGCTGGGTGTGGGCTGCCACGTCGTGCTGGTTGATGGCGCCCCTGTGCTCGCGCCGGAACGAATTCCCAGCCTGGTGGATACGCGCACGGGGCAGTTTTGGCCCACGCTTTCGGCATTTTTGCTGCGGTTGCTGACCGGGCGCATCCGCGACGTCGAGATCGAGGCTGAGGCCGAAGCGCAGATGAACCTTCTGCAAAGCCGGGGTCTGCCGCTGACGCATTTTGATGCGCACAAGCATACGCACATGTTTCCCGCCGTGCTGCGCCCCTTGCTGCGCGCCGCCCGCGCCGCCGGCCTCCGGGCCGTGCGCCATCCTTTTGAGCCGGAGTGGGCCTTGCGGGCCTCGATCGGCGCTCCGCTGGCCCGCGTCGTCGAGTTGACAGTGCTACGCCGGCTGGCGCCGCGTTCCCGGCGGATTCTGGAACGCGAAGGCTTCTTGACCACAGACGGAACCATCGCCATGGCCAGCACAGGAAGCCTCTCCGCAGACGGGCTGCGCGCTTTGATCGAGAAAATTCCTGCCGGGGACTGGGAACTGGTGACCCATCCTGGCTATCACGATGCCGATCTGGACCGTGTGCGCACCAGGCTGCGCGCCTCGCGCGAGGCTGAACGCCAGGCCCTGCGGGCAGTGGGCGAGGTTCCCGGCATCGAACTGATCTCCTTCGCAGCACTGACGCGCGAGGCGAAGGCGTTCGGCCGCGATGGAAACAGACTGCGCCAGAAATGACAGAATTTCGCGGGCGAATCCGTCGCGTGACGTTGAAGGCGCTCAACTGAGTGAGCGGGCGCAAGAGCTGCATCCAGGGAACGATGATTTTCTTTGGCGGCCATCGTATACTGATCGCATGTCGATTGTGCGCAATCTGGCCGGCATCGCCAAGGGCATGAGCATCACCGCGCGCGAGGCCTTCGCGCCCACCGAGGTTGAGAATTACCCGGACGGCCCCGGCGTGAATCGCGGAGCGGTCTTCGAGGCGCGCTTCCGCGGCGCGCACGTTTTGCAGCGCGACGAAAACGGCCTGGAAAAGTGCGTGGCCTGCTATTTATGCGCGGCGGCCTGCCCGTCGAATTGCATCTACATCGAGGCCGCCGAAAACACGGAAGAGCATCGCATCTCGTCGGCGGATCGCTACGCCAAGGTTTATAACATCGACTACAACCGCTGCATCTTCTGCGGCTACTGCGTCGAGGCCTGCCCGACCGACGCCATCACGCACGGCCACGGCTTCGAGCTGGCCTCGCTGAACGCCACCAATCTGGTGATGCGCAAGGAAGACATGCTCGTGCCCGTTGCGGCCTTGACGGCCACTACCGAGCGCGGGGCGTAGTGGTCGAAGCAGAGACGCGGCGGCAGGCGAAAACTGCGCACGACAAGCGAGAACGACAAGAGCTTGTGGTGAAAGCCGAGTTTTGAAAGGGCACGACTTCAGTCGTGCCGTAACTATCCTGAAATGAACGGGGCTTTAGCCCCTGCGGGATGTTGATTTCGTTCAACATCCTTTCACCCCAGGCTGCCAGGCCGCTACCGACGTTGATGCAAGGCCGCTACCGTCGCTCGTGCGGCTGCGGAACGCGCACCGAAGCCATGCCGGCCGCGGTTGCGGCGGCAATGCCCATCTCCGTGTCCTCGAAGACGAGGCACTCCTGCGGCGCGACGCCAAGCCGCTCGGCGGCCAGCAGAAAGCCGTCCGGCGCGGGCTTCGAGCGCGCGTAGTCCTCGTGGCCGACAAGAAGATCAAAGCGGTCGAGCAATCCGACCGTGGTGAGCGATTGGACGATCGACTCGCGATTGCTGCCGGAGACCACCGCAAAGGGGATACGGCCGTATTGCGCGTCGATGTGCGCGACGACCTCGGGAACGGCCTTGAGTTGCGGCAGCAGCGAGAAATAGAGCTGTTCCTTGCGCTCGGCCACGGCTTCGACAGGCATGGCGAGGCCTTGCAGCCGGTTTAGCTCGGCGATGATCTCTTTGGGCGGCTTCCCGCCCCAGGCGTAGAAGGTTTCTTCGTCGAAGCGCGCGCCCCATTCGCTCAAAGCCTGTGTCCAGCCGATGTAATGAAGCGGCATGGAGTCGACAACCGTGCCGTCGCAGTCGAAGAGATAGGCGCGGAAAGCGCCCGCAGGGAGGGCAAGTTGCATGATTTTCCTCTCAGAAATCTTGAAAAAGTGCCGGAAACATTCGTCGAACGGTCGTTCCTGCGGTTCGCGCTGCAACCAGGCGGGAACGAATTGGGCGGGCGGTCAGGCCTTCCTGGGCCGTTTGTAGAACGGCAGCGGAACCTGTTGGGCGCGGACGCGGTTGCCGCGCACCTCGACCAGAACTTCAGCGCCGGAAGCGGCGACGGCTGCGGGCACCAACGCCATGGCGATGTTTTTCTTGAGAAACGGCGCGGGCGAGCCGGAGGTGACTGCGCCGATGCGCTCGCCGTCCAAAGACAGGACGAAGTACCCGTCGCGGGCGATGCCGCGCTCGACCATCTCCAGGCCGACGAGCTTGCGGCAGGGGCCGCCGGCAGCCTGAATCGCCGCCAAAGCCTCGCGGCCGAGAAAAGACCCTTTGTCGAGCTTGAGCCAGCGCGCGAGGCCAGCCTCGAAGACGTTGATCTCCGCCGAGATTTCGTGGCCGTAGAGGCTCATGCCGGCTTCCAGGCGAAGCGTGTTGCGCGCGCCCAGTCCGCAGGGACGAATGCCGAACTCCGCGCCGGCTTCCAGCAGAGAATTCCACAGCCGGACGGCCGTCGCCTCGGCGGAGGAAATGTAGATCTCGAAGCCGTCCTCGCCCGAGTAGCCGGTGCGGGCGATCAGCGCATCGGCGATGCCGGCGACTGCGCCGCGCGTGAACCAGTAATTTTTGATCGCGGCCAGATCGACGGCGGTCAGTTTGGCGAGGACATCGAGGGCGCGGGGGCCTTGCAGCGCAAGCTGCGAGTACTGCGCGGATTGGTTGCTCAGCCGCAGGCCGGGCCATCCGCCGACCTGCCGCTCGATCCATGCGAAGTCTTTCTCGATGTTGCCCGCATTGACGACCAGCAGATACTCCTCGGCGGCGAGGCGATGGACGAGAATGTCGTCGACGAATGTGCCCTCGGGCGTGAGCAGCGCCGAGTAGTGCGCCTGGCCATCGGCGAGCTTCGCGGCGTCGTTCATCGACACCTGCTGCACGGCGGCGAGCGCGCCCGGGCCGCTCATCTCAATCTCGCCCATGTGGCTGACGTCGAAGAGGCCGGCGGCGGTGCGCACGGCCAGGTGCTCGGCGACCAGGCCGCCGCCGGAGCCGGGATATTCCACGGGCATCTCCCAGCCGCCGAAGTCGACCATCTTGGCCTTCAAAGCGCGATGCGTGGCGTGGAGAGCGGTTTGAAGGAGCGGAGCGGAACGGGTGGATTCGGGCATGAATCTTCCTTTCGCAAGGTAGGCATCGCGTGGCTGCGCGCAGAACCGGCAGCCGTACAGGCCGAAGGCCGCCACGGAGGGCGGCCTTCGGCTGAGTGAAACGATTTTCAGCGGCCCGGCAGGATCGAGGACCGCAAGTCAGCCGCTACAACTGGTTCATATTGGCGAGGAATTCGGCGTTGTTGCGCACCTTTTCCAGGCGGCTGATCAGCAATTCCATGGCTTCGACCGGTGAAAGCGGATTCAGCACACGGCGCAGAATGAAGACGCGCTGCAAATCCTCCTTCGGGATGAGCAGCTCTTCCTTGCGCGTGCCCGAGCGCTGAATGTCGATAGCCGGGAAGACGCGCTTGTCGACGAGCTTGCGGTCGAGAATGATCTCCATGTTGCCGGTGCCCTTGAACTCCTCGAAGATGACCTCGTCCATGCGCGAGCCGGTATCGACGAGGGCCGTGGCGATGATGGTCAAGCTACCGCCCTCCTCGATGTTGCGCGCCGCGCCGAAGAAGCGCTTGGGCCGCTGCAGGGCGTTCGAGTCCACGCCGCCGGAGAGCACCTTGCCCGAAGGCGGAACGATGGTGTTATAGGCGCGGGCCAGGCGCGTGATCGAGTCCAGCAGGATGACCACGTCGCGCTTGTGTTCGACCAGGCGCTTGGCCTTTTCGATGACCATCTCGGCCACCTGGACGTGACGGGCGGCCGGCTCGTCGAAGGTCGAACTGATGACCTCGCCCTTGACCGAGCGCTGCATGTCCGTGACTTCCTCGGGGCGTTCGTCAATCAGCAGAACGATGAGGACGACTTCGGGGTGGTTCGAGGTGATGGAGTTGGCGATCGCCTGCAGCAGCATGGTCTTGCCCGTGCGGGGCGGGGCGACGATCAGGCCGCGCTGGCCCTTGCCGACCGGGGTGAGCAGATCCATCACGCGGCCGCTGGTGGCCTCGCGCACCGTCTCCATCTTGATGCGCTCCTGCGGATAGAGCGGCGTGAGATTGTCGAAGAGAATCTTGTTGCGCGTCTCCTCGGGCGACTCGAAGTTGATGGCCTCGATCTTGACCAGGGCGAAGTATTTCTCGCCTTCGTGGGGCGGACGGACGTTGCCGCTGATCGAGTCGCCGGTCTTGAGGTCGAACTTGCGAATCTGCGAGGGGGAGACGTAGATGTCGTCCGGCCCCGGCAGATAGTTGTAATCGGGCGAGCGGAGGAAGCCGTAGCCGTCGGGAAGAATTTCGAGGACGCCATCGGCGAAGATGTGTCCCTCTTTTTCGCTCTGCGCCTGGAGGATCTTGAAGATCAGATCCTGCTTGCGGAGGCCGCTGGTGCCTTGAATCTCAAGGGAGCGTGCAATGCGGCTCAGTTCGGTAATGTTTTTTTCTTTGAGTTCTGCAATCGTCATGTTCACCTGCAAGAGGGCGGGATGGGTGGGGTGAAATCCGTAGGGGGGAAAGCTTCAGAGGAATCGATGGAACAGTCGGAGAGGGGCGCATCGGGCGCCGGTCAGCCGGGAAAACCGGGCTCCATTCTGAAGTGGAGTGTCAACAACGCTGAAGCTGACCTGCGGCCTGCGCAGGCCAGCTTGACTTGTTTTTTGCTCGATCCGGTGCAAAAGGCGATCGCGCGCTTGGTCAAGCAGCCCGGCGCCGCTCGGCCGGCTGAAGGGCAGGCGCTTCCGTCAGCGTCTGTCCTTTGGGATTGGCCGTTTCAAAGCGGCACAAAACATCGTTGGTTGTGTCCTGAACCCGTGTGTTGGGCTTGTGCAGCTTGCGCGTGGCCTTGCTGGCCAGTTGACAGAGCTGGTAGCGATTGGTCACCTGAGAAAGAGCCTTAAAAACCAAATCGGACCGCATTGCGTATCTCCTTCTTTTTCTACTTGCTGCGTCAGCCTAGCCTCACTGTGTGCGCTGACGCTGTCCCGGGGGAGCCAATACGACGGCGGGCTGCCCCAAATGCCGCTTTCCTCTTTCTATTTGACGCGCACTCCGGCCAAGGAGTTCCTCTTCCCCGCGGAAAATGCGCGTGGTGCAACGGAGACCATTCCGAATCGGATCGCAGATCGCATCGCAGAGTCCCGAAGGCCCGCACAGGCTTCCAGAAAGCTCCGGTAGGCACCCCGCACACCGACAGAGCCTTTACACTCAGTTGGATGCAGGAAATAGGCTGATGGAAACAACCGGCCGCAAATACGCAACCTGCCCTCGCTGGATGGCTAGAAATGAGAGTATATCCAACTTCTGTTCGGGTCAATAGTTTTTTTGAACGTTCGGCAGGAAAAAACCGGAAAAAGAGAACGATCACCGGAAAATCCCGAAACTGAACACGATGCGCCCCTGCACGGGAACCGCTTTGCACTAAAGTTGCAGCTTGTACAACTGCAAAAACAGGGCCAACGCCAGGCAAAAACCGCCGGTCGCCAGCACCAGGGCCACAAGCGCGGTGATGCGCAGGTATCTTCCGAGCGACTTCAACTCATCGAGCAGTTCCTGCTGTTCGAGCGTATTCCGGTCGGTGGCCTCGCGCACCTTTTCCAGGCGCTCTTCGATGCGCTTGATCGACGCGTTCTGCTCGGCCAACTGGAGGCGGAAACTGTGCTGATGCAAACGCAACTCCGCCAGCGTTTCTTCAATCGGCGCCGAGAGGCGCGCAGCCAAGTGCTTTGTCGGCTGAGGTTGCGTGGGTGCGCCCGATGCCGGCTTGTCTGCTGGACCGGCCTTGCGATCGAAGAGCGGCATCAGCCGCTGGACCACGGGAAGCACCGTGCGCAAGATGCTTGCCGCCCGTTGTACGCCTGGCAAATCAACCGGCTCAACGGGAGGATGCGCTCCAGGCCGTTCCGGCGAAACAGCGCGCTCGGCGGGAACGGGACGTTCCGGCTGGGGAGGGCGAGCCGTGCGGACGGGCGATTCCACCGGAACGGCCCGTTCCAGTACGAGGGGCCGTTCCGGCGCGGCCGGCCGTTGTGCAAAAATGGGGCGTCCCTGGGAAATGAGAGGTTCGGGCTGCGTGGCCTGGAGCGGCCCGGCGGCTGCTACGACTGGAATCGGCCGCACGATTGAAACCTGTCCACCCATTGGAATCTGCCGCTCGGACGGGACCGGGGGCTCCGGTGGATGGGAACGTTCCGGCGTCATGGGCCGCTCGGGCCGAAACGGAGCGGATTGCGGAAGATGGGCCTCGGCCGGTCGGGAAGATGCGGGGCGGTTGGCTCCTGCCGGCAGCGGCGTTCCGACGGCGCGCAACCGCGCCGCCGCCGCTTCGATCTCCGCGGCGTGCTCCTTGAACAGTTCAATATCGTCGCGTTCGCTCATGCCCTTTTCCCGCTCTCTTCTCGATTCGATACAGAGGAAACAGAGAGTTCTCTCCTCCCGACCCGCACCGGGCAGGAACGGCGGATGAGCCGGTTCCTTGTCCGCTTGCCGAATCCGAAGAGGCTGTCGTCCTCAATATACCGTGCCTCCGGCCCGGATTGAAAACCATCCCTGTTGCATCCATGCGGAGCAGCGCCGGCGATCCGTCTGCCTTGCGGCGCGGTAGACGCTTTCTTTGCGCAATGCCCCCGGCTCTGGCGGCGATTTGCGCACCGCACCGGCCGTCGTATGCTCGTAAGGAAGGTTTGTATCGAGGTCAGCGACGTGAAGAAACCCATCCATCGCACCCTGCGCAGCCTGCAGCGGAACATTCTGGCGGGCATTGTCACCATCGGCCCGCTCTTTGTCACCTACCTGATCTTCAGCTTTGTGCTGCAATCGCTGGCCAAAGCGGGATTGCCCGTGGTGCGTCTGCTGGCCGCGCTTTTTCCCCGCGGATGGTTTGGCGATCCCTGGTTGCAACCGGCGTTGGCCGTTCTGCTGACGCTGGCCGTGCTCTACGTGGTAGGCCGCGTCACGTCGCTGGTGGTGGGCCGCCAACTCTTCGGTCTCTTCGAATCGGCGCTCGAACGGCTGCCCTTTGTCGCCAAGATTTACACCTCGGTGCGGCAACTGCTCGACTCGATGATGGCCAAAAAGGAATCGAGCCAGCGCGTGGTGCTGATCGATTTCCCGATCGCCGGCCAGAAGAGCATCGGTTTTTTGACGCGCACCCTCGCCGACGAGGTGACCGGCCGTCCGCTGGCCGCAGTGCTCGTTCCCAACGCCATCAATCCGACCTCGGCGTTTCTGCAGATTCTGCCCGCCGAACGCCTTGTCGAGACCGACCTGACGATGGAGCAGGCGATGAGCATGATTCTGACCGGAGGCGCTGTGGGGCCGGAGACGATGCGCTATTCGGCCAGAGATGAGAACGAGGCAACGCCGGCCGCTACGGTGTAACCGCCTCATTCGCGGCGGCAGCGGGTTGCTGGCCGTCGGTGCCGCTCTCGCTCTCTTTCGTCACCTGGCGCAGGCTGATGTGCTCGAATTGTGCCCAGAGGAGGCCGATGGGAGCGATGCTCAGGAAGGTGATGGCCAGCAGCGTTGCCGCGCAGGCCATCGCCGTTTCGGCCGTCATGCCGAAGAGCGGCCCGAGCATCACCTGCAGCGCGGCGATCTGCGTGAACCAGCCAATCACCGGCAGTTGCAGACTGCTGGCCACGCCGCCGCCGGCCATCAGCGCCAGGCACCGGCCCAGAAGGTTCGTGGCTGCCTGCCCGGTCGGCAGGAATGCCGAGACGCCCTCGACGTAGGCAAACGTAATCAGGCACCACATCGTGAGCGAGATGGCCAGCGCGGCGGCGAAGTCGGCTGGCGTGCGCAGCGTGTCGAGCCCGGCGTGAAAGGCGAGAATCTTTTCGCCGATACCGCGCGCCAGTTTGCGCGAGAACGGCGCAAGCGAGCGCTCGCAGAGTGTGGCCACGGCTTTGCCGGCCAACCGCACGGCGACCAGAAACAGTCCTCCGGCGATGGTCGCGATCAGGCCGCCTTGGGCCACTTTGTTGAAGACCTCCTGGTGCGGCAGGGTTCCCGCCGGCGAGAGCAGAATCGCCGTAAAAAAGAGGATGGCCATGGAACCTGCGTCAAAGAGCCGTTCGACGACGTAGACGGCGATCTGCACGCTGACGGGAACCTGCGTCTTTTTTGCCACCAGGTAGGGACGCACCGGATCGGCGATGCGGCCGATCAGCGCCACGGCTGTAAAGCCCATCACCTGCGTGCCCAGCAGCGAGAGCGAGGAGACGCGCTTGGTGGGCCGCATCAGCCATGCCCAGCGCACCGCGCGCAGGATGTAGCCCACGTAGATGCACGCCACGCCGGCGGCGGCATTGCGCCAGTGCGCCTTGGCGAATTGCTCCAGGAAGACCCGCCAGTCGAAGGGGTGAACATGCTGCTCGTAGACAAACAGACCGGCCAGAACCGCCAGCCCCACCAATCCCACGATCCATTCCCGTCGCTTCAAACGGACTCCGCCTCTCTGCGCAAAACGTTCCATCCATGTTCTCACGCCAGCATCGCGCTGAGATTAACGGGCCGCCAAAGGCTCTTGAGGTTCCGATCGCTGCGCTGCGCGCGCCCGCACCCGCCGATTGAATTCGTGAATCACGCGCGCCACGTAGGCGCGCGTTTCGCGATACGGCGGAATGCCGTGATAGCGATCGACGGCCCCCGGCCCGGCGTTATAGGCGGCCAGCGCAAGCGCCAGGTTGTCGCGATAGCGCGCAAGGAGCGCATCGAGATAGGCCGAGCCGCCGCGCACGTTCTGCTCGGGCGCAAAGCTGTCGCGCACGCCTTCGCCGGCGGCCGTGGCCGGCATCAACTGCATCAGTCCCCGCGCGCCCGTGCGGCTGACGGCGCGCGGGTTGCCGTTGCTCTCGGCCTTGACCACGCTGGCCAGCAGATCTACGTCCAGATTGTGTGCGGCGCCCGCCTGGGTCAGCATCTGGCGCAGATCGGCCGGCGTCAGCTTCGGCGATGGTTGCGCGGCCTGCGGTGCCGCCGCCGCAGGCGAGGGATCGGGAATCTGCTCGAAGACTGCAATCTCTCCCGGCGCGAACTCCACGTAGTTGTCTCCGCCGGGGCCAAGATAGAGCCGCATCCTTCCCTCCACCAGCGCATGACGATCGCAGCGCATCGCAAAGCCGTTCCGCAGCGTCACGCGCTCGGCGGCGCGCGACGGCGGCGCAAGGGCCAGGAACGCCAGAAAGGCTGCCGCGGCGACAATGGGGCGCTGGCGCTCTCGGACCGCGCGCTTCATCCCCTTGCCACCGTCCTTTTTTGGAGTATCGACTCAAGAATCACAGCGACGCCGTCCTCTTCGCTCGATGGAGCCTGCTTCCATCCGCGCATTCTGGCCATGGTGCGCAGTTCCGGCACGGCATTGGCCATCAAAACCCCTTGTCCCGCCCATGAGAGCATCTCCAGATCGTTCCAATTGTCGCCGATGGCCATGGTCTCGCGCCGGTCCACCCCCAACCGATGGGCCAGCCGTTCAAGCGCCCAGCCCTTCGAGATGCCCGGCGGCAGCAGGTCGAGAATCGCCAGGTCGCGCGCCGGATACTCTGTACGCACGCAAGCGCAGGCCGCAGCCCACGCACTCGCCTGCAGCGCCTGTTCGGCCGCGCGCATCTGCGCGACGCTTCCTGCCGCCATGCCCTGAACTGGATCGTTGCCTTCGGTCAGCGCGTCTTCCAGCGGCTTGACCACCTCGATCGCCTTGCGGTTGGCCTCCACCCAGAGCGTGATGCGTCCGTGCGCCTGGCTCAGGTCTTCGAGCACCATCTCGCTGCGCCCGGGACGGTCAAAGGTGAAGACGACCGTCCCGAAAGGACGCAGCACACAGCAAAGGCCACGCGCCACACGGGCCGGCATCTGGCAGCGATCGATCGTCTCACCGCCCAGCGTGCAGACGGCTGCTCCATTCGACGTAATCAGCACCGTATCCGCTCGCAGGCCAAGGCCCTCGACCGGTGGCAAGGTGTAGCCCAGGCGCCGGCCCGTGGCAATCGCCAGCGTAATGCCCGCCTGTTGCGCGGCGACGAGCGCCCGGCCGGTGCGCTCGCTCAGGGTTTGTGCCAGCGCGGGCAACAGTGTGCCGTCCATATCCATCGCCACCAGGCGAACCGGAGGGTGCATATCCTCAGTGTACCGGGACCGGCGCAGTCAAGAGCGGAAGCGCGACGCAATGCCAGGGCCGACGCAACTTAGGCAGCGTGCATAAATAAGTACTTCACATAAGCTTTGCCAACTGATAACGTTTGTGTGTGGCAAGGTCTACGGCGGAGATTCGGCAGCGTTTCCGGGAGTTGTCTCCCGCGTTGGATGAACGGAGCCGGCGGCTGTTTGCCGCCGCCGAGGCGCGTGCTTACGGTCGTGGCGGCGTCAGCGCCGTGGCGCGAGCCACCGGGATGGCTCGCAGCACCATCGCGCGCGGCGTGGCGGAGATCGGAAACAGACCTCCCGCCGGGAATGAGCGGGTCCGCTTACCCGGCGGTGGACGCAAGGCCAAGCGGGTTTCCGATGCCTCTCTGTTATCCGATCTCAAAAGGCTGGTTGCTCCCGCTACGCGGGGCGATCCGATGCGGATCCTGCTCTGGACCTCGAAAAGCCTGCGCCATTTGTCCCAGGCCTTGCACCAGCTGGGGCACAGCGCGTGTCCCCATGTGATTGCCGATTGCCTGCGCGACCTGGGTTACAGCCTGCAGGCCAACCGTAAAATCAGCGAAGGCGGCCAGCACATGGATCGAAACGCGCAGTTTCAATATCTCAACGATCAAGCGGCGGCGTTTTTGAAAGCCAGCCAGCCTGTCATCTCCGTGGATACGAAGAAGAAGGAGTTGATCGGCAATTACAAGAACAACGGCCGGGAATGGCGCCCTCAGGGGATGCCGGAAGCCGTCAATGTGCATGACTTCATCGATCCGAAACTCGGCCGCGCCGTTCCCTACGGGATCTACGACATCGCCGACAACAAGGGCTGGGTCAGTGTGGGCACCGATCACGACACGGCCAGCTTCGCCGTCGAGGCGATCCGCCGCTGGTGGACGGCCATGGGACGCCAGCGCTATCCCAAGGCCAGTCGGCTGCTGATCAGCGCCGATGGTGGCGGCAGCAACGGCTATCGCGTGCGTCTATGGAAGATCGAACTGCAAGCCCTGGCCGATGAATTGCGCCTCCCCATCACGGTATGCCATCTGCCGCCGGGGACCAGCAAGTGGAATAAGATCGAGCATCGCCTGTTTTCCTTTATCACCCTCAACTGGCGGGGCAAGCCGCTGCGCAGTTTCAGAACCATCGTGCAACTGATTGCCGCCACAACGACAGCGCAAGGACTGACCGTGCGTGCAGAACTGGACGAGAGAAAATATCCCAAGGGCGTGAAGGTCTCCGATGCCCAACTGGCCACTGTGCGGCTCACCCGCCATGCCTTCCACGGTGACTGGAATTACACCATCACGCCAAAATGAAGCAGTTATTTATGCACGATGCC
>JAJYFB010000187.1 GCA_021785495.1 Acidobacteriota bacterium
GGAGTTCATCGGCACGCTGGAGTTTGCCGCCGAGTGCGGAAGCCGCTTCAACGGCGTTCTCTGCGGGCGCGCCACGTGGCAGGACGGCATCGCCATCTATGCCCAACAGGGCCCAAAGGCCCTGGAGCAGTGGCTGCAGACCACGGGCTGCGAAAACATCGCGCGCGTCAACAACGCGCTGAAGGCTGCTCAATCCTGGTACAAGCAATTCGAAACCGCGGCGATCGCCTGATCCGCGCGAATATCTGACCCGCAGCGAACTCCGTCAGGCTCTGTTGTGAGGCAGGTTGAATTTGGTCGCGGCGCTTTTGGCGGGCTTTCCTTCGAGCAGCCGCGCGATATCGTCGCAGACGGCGCGCGTCACCCGGTTCTGCGCCTCGCGGGTAAAGGCGGCGATATGCGGTGTCAGAATCACGTTGGGCATGCTGTTCAGTTCGCAGCTCTGGGGCGGCTCCGAAGCGCGCACATCCAGCGCCGCGCCTGCAAGCGTTCCCGCCTTGAGCGCATCCACCATATCCTCTTCCACAACCACCGGCCCGCGCGCGGTATTGATGAAGTAGGCCGTCGGCTTCATGCGCTGCAGGCGCTCGCGGTTGATCAAACCCTTCGTCTGCGGCGAAGCAGGCACATGGCAGGAAACAACATCGGCCCGGGCCAGCAGGTCATCGAGCTCAACCAACTCGGCGCGCAACTCGCACAGCAAAATATTGTCGCTGCTTAGAAACGGATCGTAAGCGAGGATCTTCATGCCGAAGGCGCGCGCCCGCGCCGCGGTCAGATAGCCGATCTTCCCGGCGCCGATAATGCCCAGGGTCTTGCCGTAAAGCTCCGTCCCCATGAACCGGTGGCGATTCCAACCGCCCCCACTGGTATCCAGCGTAGCTTGCGGAATGTTGCGCGCCAGCGCAATCATCAATCCCATCGTCAATTCCGCCGCGCTGATCGAATTCTGGTCCGGTGTATAAGTGACCACCACGCCGGCCTGGTTCGCGCTTTTTACGTCGATGTTGTCGAGCCCTGCTCCCGCCCGGCCGACGGCGATCAGATGTTTCGCCGCCCGCATCAGATCGCCGGTCACCAGCGTCTTATTGCGGACAATCAGCGCGCGCGCCGATTGCGCGGCTTCCAAAAGCGCATCCTGATTCTCGAACAGGTTCGGCTGGCGCGAAACCTGAAAACGGGAGCAAAGCGCGTCAACCGCGGCGCCGGAGATGTTTTCCGAAATAAGAATATCGATCATATTGCAGCCTGCTTCTCTTCTTGATGAAGTAAAAAGGGAACATTCAGCCGAACACACCACTCTTCGAGTTCTTTCAAGGTCTCCGGCCCGATAGGAATTCCCAGCCGGTCATTCTCGATCGCCATGCGCGCCGAGCGTTCGCCTGGAACCAGAATCTCGCTCACTCCCGCCAGCTTTCTGCCCGCCTTGATGCTTTCAATCGTTGCGTCAACCCGGCAGATGAACTCGGCATGGTCCATGAATGCATCGATGTGGAGCAGGCAGAAGAAATGTCCGACATTTTGCGGCCGGTCCAGGTTCTTATACATGGACCCGATTTCAGATCCGACAGCAGCGCCCGACAGCACTCCGCTCAGCATCTCCACCATCATTGCGAGAGCGTAGCCCTTGTGCCCGGCCATGGTGAGCACGGTTCCCAGCAATGCTTTTTGCGCATCCGTGGTCGGCTCGCCGTCTGGGTCCAGCGCCCACCCCAACGGAATCGGCTCCTTCTTCTTTGCGGCCGCGATGATATTACCGCGCGCAATCGCCGATGTTGAAAGATCGATCTTGATCGTGAATCCTTTGCCGGTCGGAAAAGATGCGGCAATGGGATTGGTCCCAAAGAACGCGTCCGTCCCTCCCGTGGGCGACATCGCCGGCTCGCAGTTAGTCGTTGCCAGCAATATGCAGCCGTGCATTGCCGCGCGATTGCAGTAGTAGGAAAGCGCGCCGAAGTGCTGCGAGTTACGAATGGTGGCGGCGGCAATGCCGTTCTGCTTTGCCAGCGGAATCAGCATCTCCAGCGCCTTCATCGCCTGCACCTGGCCGACGCCGTTGGCCGCGTCGAGCGCCACGGTTGCGGCCCTCTGGCGCTCCACCCGCAGCGCAGCCCGGGGGTCGATCAGACCCAGTTCCATCCGGCGCAGATAGATACTCAGCCGGGATAGGCCGTGCGTTGAGACACCATGAAGATCGGCATCGACCAATGCATCCGCAAACAGAAGCGCATCGTCCGCGGTCAAACCCGCGGCCTGCGACAACTGCACTGTCAACGTCTTCAACTCTTCCTTCGCGTATCTCATCCTCATGACCTATCCTTGGCTGTGCGTTGTTGCGACCGCGGTTATGCGCTACGGTACAGCTTGGTAAGCACAAATTCCCTGTGCCCGAGCGCTTCCGCCGCCGTCAGCCGGCCGTTGGCCGTGCGCGCGATCATGTCCAGCAAAGCCTCGCCGCCTTGGTCGATGGTCATGTCGCCCTGCAGAATCCCGGAGACATCCACGTCGATATGCTCGCTCATGGTCTTGGCGGTCTTGGGATTGCCCGTCAGCTTGATCACCGGCTCAATGGGATTACCGATGATGTTGCCTTGCCCGGTGGGGAACAGATGCACCACGGCCCCGGAAGCAGCCCACAGCGTTACCGCTTCCGCCGCGGCGCTGGACGTATCCATGAACCAAAGCCCTTTACCTGAAGGCATCTCGCCCGGCTTCAGGCAGCCGACGAATTTCGTCTTCTTCCCGAGCTTTTCGATATTGCCCAGGGCCTTTTCTTCGATGGTAGTCAACCCGCCGGCGATGTTTCCCTTGGTCGGCTGCGATTCCGAAAGGTCGTCGCGCTTCTCGGTCATCACCAACTGCTGGTAGTTATCAAATGCAGCCATGAACTGCTGGCGCACCGCATCGTTGATCGCCTTGGCCGCGACGATGTGCTCGCCCCCCGTCAGTTCCGTGGTCTCGCCAAACGAGGCTGTGCCTTTGGTGGCACAATGCTTATCGATGACGTTGCCGACCGTTGGGCAACTGGCCAGGCCGGTCGTGGTGTCTGACTCGCCGCACTTCACGCTGATGTAAAGCTCGCTGAAGTCGCACTCGGTCCGCTGCAACTCCGTCGCCCACTGCACATACTCCTTGGCGCGGTAGGAGGCGTCCGCAATGGTGCGAATGTCGCCATTGCCCTCGATCGAAAAACCGGAAACGGGCTTGCCCGTGGCGGCGATGCCGTCAACGATGCGCTTCGTCCAGCCGGCTTCGATGCCGATGACGACGACGGCGGCAACGTTCGGGTTGCTGCCGGTTCCGATCATTGTGCGGAAGAACAATTCCAAATCCTCGCCAAATTGCAGCCGGCCGTAAGCGTGCGGCAGAGCCAGCGTGCCCTGGATATTCTTGGCCACCGCCTCGCAGGCGGCATTCGAAATGTCGTCGACCGGAAGGATCACGACATGATTGCGAACGCCAACGCGCCCATTCTCTCTACGGTATGCATAGATTTTTCTCAGTCCCATCTCGCTACCACCTTTTCGTCTTCAGGTTATGAACATGCACCAACTGACCGGCCTTAATCGGCTTGACAACCTTTCCAATCTCGACGGCGTACTTGGTTACCGTATCTCCCACGGCGAAATCACGAAGCGCAAATTTATGACCGAGCGGGATCGGCTCAGTCACCTTAGCGGTCAGCGGCTTGTTATCGGACAGGATCTTTCCCGAGCACTGTGTCCCGGATTCGATATCGACCACCGCGACGCCGACATCGTCCTTGCTGTCATGCACAAGAAAATGAATCATACTTCTCCCTTTCTTAGCGATTTTCCTTGACCGGTC
>JAJYFB010000188.1 GCA_021785495.1 Acidobacteriota bacterium
TGTTTGCGGCCTTTAGGCCCTGCGGGATGGGTTCTGCATGCCAAAAGCATCCCTCGGCGGCTCAAGCCGGACCGTTTTCCGCACCACGTTTCGGCACGGCTGAAGCCGTGCCCTTTCCAAGCTGTTCCGGGCGGCAATGCGAAATCCAAATGCGTTTGTCCTGCGACTCCACGGCGTTCTACCGTTGCAGGGCCATGACGATCTCGTGAGTGGGGATCGCGCCTTCGCGCAGAATCGCCCAGCGATCGCCGCCGAGCGAGAGATCGACGATGGTCGTGGGCTGGGCGCGACCCGTGGGGCCACCGTCAACAATGAGCGGGAGGCGGTCGCCGATCTGGTCGCGCACGCTGGCGGCGTTCGTACACTCGGCTGCGTCCTGCAAATTGGCTGAGGTGGCCGTGATGGGCAGCCCCAGGCGCTCGACGACGGCGCGGGGAATGGCGGCGTCGGGCACGCGCAAGGCCACATTGCCGGTGTTGGCCGTCGAACGCAGCGGCAGCTTGGTTCCGGCGCGGACGATGAGGGTCAAGGGGCCCGGCCAGAAGCGATCGGCCAGCTTGTCGACGAAGGGATCGGTGTCGCGGGCCAGTTCATACGCCTGCGCCACGCTGGCGATGAGCAGCGAAAGCGGCTTGTGCTTCTGGCGGGTCTTGATCTGATAGATCTGCTCGACGGCGCGCAGATTGACCGGGTCCACGGCCAATCCGTAAAACGTGTCGGTGGGCAGAGCGACCACACCGCCCTTGCGCAGGCAGGAGACGATGTACTCGATCCGGTCCGGTTGGGGTTCGTCGGGATGAACGCGCAGAATTTCCGCCGGCAATCAGGCCTACCTCGGTTCCCGAAGAGAAAGAAGACTCTATAGAATCGGAAGCTATCACAGCACCAGCCGCGGTGCAAGCTTTGGCGCGGCCTTTCCGTGGATTTCCACCGTTGGCTTCCGCGTTTGCCGCGCAGACCCGGTTGGGAACCTGCGTCGCGGCGCGTCCACCGGCCGTTGCCCCGCCTGCGTTTGCGGACAAAGGTGAAATGGCGTATCGCCGCTTCGCCACGCCGAACCTATTGCAGCAGTCGCGCCCGCAGCACGTCGGGCGCGCCGGGGCGCGTCAGCGAACAAGCGCCATTCTTGTCGCAGCGAAAATGAATGGGCGAAGGAAAGACCTGCCAGGCCGCCGTGCGGTTGCGCATTCCGGCCGCGCCCAGGAAGAAAATATGTCCTCCACTGGTTTCGATCGTGCCATGCGAGGGATTGTCGCCCACGATCATGTCGTCGCCCTCGATGGGGGCCGTGAGCGGGGTCGTGCGCGCCGAGGAACTCCGTTGGGCTGCGTGGTTCCTGGTGTCGAGGCCCTTCTCCTGCTGCGATCGTGCGTCCTCCGCGCCGGCTGGGGAAAAATCCGCCGAAATGCCCCAGCTTTTGATGGTGTCGTAGGTCTTCAACGAACACGGCAGCGAACCGCTCAGATCGATTTCCGCAATCCGGCCGCTTTCGCCCGCAATTGTTTTCACCGCGTCTCCGGTTTCAGAGGTTTGTGACCGGGACAGGGCGGCCGCGCCCGGTTCTTCCGCCGCCCATGAACCGGCGGCCGGCAAAAGAATCTGCTTTTCGCAGACCGCCAGCCCGTCGGCGTCCAGCAGGCGGAGATCGATGGAGAGGCGCTGCAGAGGATCGGCCGCCATGGCCGCGAAACTGGCCGCGTGATCGGGTCCGGCGGGATCGAGATACAACTGGTAAGAGCCCTTCCACCGATAAAGGCCGCTCGACCGCCAGCGCACGATCAGATGGCCGCTCACACCGGCGGCATCGAAACGCTGGTTGCCCATGTCCATGTATCGAACCGAAACCTGCGGACGCAGGAAAAAGTATGCGGCAGCGCCCAGCAGCGCAATCAGCGCAACCATGCCCAGCAAGGGAAAAACTCCAACGGAAGTTTGCGACCGCTGGCGAGCGGCTTGCTTCTCTGGCGCGGCTGGCTGCGGCATGGTGGCGCGGTACGAGTACAACTCCTGCTCGTTGGCAACGGGCCCGTACGGCACCACCTCGAAGGTGGAGACGGGAAGCGGGCCGCCGGAACTGGCGGCTCCGCTTCCGGCAGTCGATTCATTGGCGTCTTGCCGGTCTGTGTCGTTCATCGGTCTTTGCAAGCGATCACGCAGTTGGAAGATGGCGCGCGTCGATCAAAACCATTGGAACACGCCTGCGCCACGAGGGGCAATCACCCGTGCGCAGAAGCAGCGGCCGGCACGCGGAACCCGCGGCCAGAGAGCTATGCTCAAGGTATGCACGGTGGCGAAAAACAGAGGGGCGAACGGGCGATTCTGGCCGGAATTCGCGCACGCGCGACAGGCGCGCTGCGTGCGGCGCAAAAGGGAACGATTGCGCGCAAACAGACGCGGGGCGGCGTGCGGCTCGGCATTGGCGACGACTGCGCGCTGCTCGGCATCGGCGCGGACGAAGAGCTGGCCGTGACGACCGATCTGGCCATCGACGGCCGGCATTTCCGGCTCGATTGGCACCCGCCGGAGTCGATCGGCGCACGCACGCTGGCGCGCGGACTGAGCGATCTGGCGGCGATGGGCGCGCGGCCCGTGGCGGCCTTTTTATCTCTCGGCCTGCCTCGCCCTCTCGTTCAGACGCAGAAGAATTTTCCGCGAAAAGTCGTCGCGAACCGAAAAAAAACCTGGGCGGAACGGTTTCTGGATGGATTTTTCGCGCTGGCAAACGCGCATCGCGTGCCGCTGGCGGGCGGCGATCTGGCCGAATCGCCCGTGGCCGTCGCCGACATCGTGCTGACAGGAGCGGTGCGAAAAAACTGTGCGCTGCTGCGCTCCGGCGCGCAACCCGGCGACCTGCTGTACGTCACCGGCGCGCTGGGCGGCGCGGCCGCAGCCCTTGTCCGGCTGGCGCAATGGGCTGAAGCAAGAGCGGTGACTCGCGCGACGAAGACCGGTGCGGCTGCATCCGCGCCGCCACGCATTCCCGCCCGGCTGGAGCAATTGCTTGCGCCGCACCTCGCCCCGCAGCCGCGCCTCGCGCAGGGGCAGTGGCTGGCGCGTCGCGGGCTGGCCACAGCCGCCATCGACCTGAGCGACGGGCTCTCGACCGACCTCGCCCACCTGTGCGAAGAGTCCGGCGTCGCCGCCGAGGTCGATGCCGATGCGCTGCCGGTCCATGCCGGCGCGAGCCTGGACCAGGCGCTGCACGGCGGCGAAGACTATGAACTGCTGTTTACCGCCCCGGCTCAAGCGCGCCTGCCGCGGAGCCTCCACGGCGTCGCCATCACGCGCATCGGCCGCATCGTGCGCCCGCGCAAGGACCGGCCGCGGATCCTGCTGCGGAGGGCGCAGGACGCGCAGCCGCTGCTCGAACGCGGCTGGCAGCACTTTTGCGGATAGACAAAGCCCATCACCAGGCGGCAGAGAAGATCATGGAGTTGAGCATGATTCACCGTGCCTGCCATCAATGGCGCTCTTTGTGGGACGGGGCTATTTTCAGCGCTTGGCCAGCCGATGTATGCTCCAGCGCAGGGGAGGGGCAGGGGCATGGCGCACGGTCCGGTCAAGGTGGTCACGGTGGAGCGCGAGTACGGCTCGCACGGCGGAGAATTCGCACACGATCTGGCGGCGCATCTCGGCTGGCGGCTGCTGGATGCGGAACTTGTGGCGGGCGCGGCGCGCGCCGCGGGCGGCGATGCGGAAGCGGGGGCCAGGTTCGACGAGCGGCTGGGCCCGGGGTACTACCGCTACGGGAAGTTCTTTTGGCGCGCTCC
>JAJYFB010000048.1 GCA_021785495.1 Acidobacteriota bacterium
AAGAACTGGAGCCCATCGACTTTCGCGACCTAGGCAACCTCGAATCGCGGCTGATTCACGCCTTTTCGCCCGCGTCCGCGCTGGAGCGATGCCGGGCCGGCATCGAACGAATTCTGGCGCTGGTTCCCGAGGCTGCACGCGAGCGTGTCGAGATTCGTCCGCGCTCGGCCACCGAGGTTGGCCTGCTGCTGCACGGGCTCGAATTTGGCTCAGTGCGCGACGGCGCAGAAGCTAACTCCTTTGCGCACGAAGAGGAGGTCACCTTCGGCGCAGGGACAGGTTCGACGCCGCTCACCGATGAGAACAAGGAACGCTGCCGCGATCTGCTGCGGCAGCTCTTCCTCAGCCGCCATGCCGACGGCCTGCGTACCGACCCGCTCTTCCGCATGACGCCGGAGCGATGGCTCGAATCGCGTCTGCGTCAGGCGCTGCCTGAGCTTCTTCCCGGTCTGCGCGGCGACCTCGTCTATAGCCAGGTTCCCGCGTTTGGCGCGGGCGATCACGGCCTGATGGACCTGCTCACCATTGATCGCAACGGCCGTCTGGCTGTTCTCGAACTCAAGGCCAACGAAGATCTGCACCTGCCGCTCCAGGCCCTCGACTACTGGATGCGCGTGCGCGCGCTCAACGCCGAGCGACAGCCAGCAGCCGGCTCCGCCGCGCCGGTTTCGGCCTTCACGCGCAGCGGCTATTTTCCCGGCGCGGAGATCTCCCCGCTGCCGCCGCGACTGATCCTCGCCGCGCCGGCCTTGCGCGTCCATCCAGCCAATGAGCCCGTGCTGCGCTACCTTTCGCCCGAGGTCGAGTGGGAATTGCTGGGCCTCACCGAACACTGGCGGCGCGAGTTGAAAATACTTTTCCGCAAACGGGGACGGTAGGCCGTTTGCAAACCGTAGAAAAATTCCGCCCTCCTGCAAATTGCCGTACACTATTTGCCTATGGCCATCGCCAGTGCATCTTCCTCGATTGAGTCTCTTGCGCCGCCGGGCGTGTTCGCGAATGAGCCATTCACCGACTTCACCGCCCCGGAACATGCGCGCGCCATGCGCGCGGCCCTCGACCAAGTAGCAGCGCAGCTCGGCCGCGAGTATGCGCTCGTCCTCGGCGGCAAACGGCTCAAAACGGCCGCGCAGATTCGCTCCGTCAATCCAGCCCGGCCGGCGCAGATCGTGGGCCTTCACGCCAAGGCCGACGCCACGCACGTCGAGGCGGCGATCTCGGCCGCGCTCGACGCCTTCGCGTCCTGGAGCCAAACCCCGGTCGAAGAGCGCGTCTCCTTGCTGCTGAATGCGGCCAGCATCCTGCGTCAGCGCAAATTCGAGTTCATGGCCTGGCTCACCTTCGAGGTGGGCAAGAACTGGGCCGAGGCCGACGCCGACGTGGGCGAAACCATCGACTTTCTGGAGTTCTATGCCCGTGAGGCGTTGCGACTGGCCCAGGCCGTCACGCCGATTCAGTATCCCGGCGAGCGCAACGAACTGCTCTACATTCCTCTCGGCGTGGGCGCGGTGATTCCCCCGTGGAACTTTCCGCTGGCCATCCTGGCCGGCATGACGGCGGCCGCCATCGTCACCGGAAACACGGTAATCCTGAAGCCATCGAGCGACGCGCCTACCGTGGCCGCGCGCTTCTTCGCGGTTCTTGAAGAAGCGGGTATGCCGGCTGGGGTGGTCAATTTCTGCCCTGGCTCCGGTGAGTCCTTCGGCAACGCTCTGGTGGAGCACCCGAAGACGCGCTTCGTCGCTTTCACCGGCTCCCGGCCCGTCGGCCTGGAGATTCACCTGCGCGCCGCGCACACGCAGCCGGGCCAGATCTGGATCAAGCGCACCATTCTTGAAATGGGCGGCAAGGACTCGATCCTCGTCGCAGCCGACGCCGATCTGGACGCGGCCGCCGCCGGCGTCGCCGCATCGGCCTTCGGCTTCAGCGGGCAAAAGTGCTCGGCCTGCTCGCGCGCCATTGTCGAGGCGCCCGTCTACGACGCCTTCGTCGAAAAGCTGCGCCAGCGCGTGGCCGCGCTCACCGTGGGCGATCCGGCGGAGAACGACAGCCTCGGCCCGGTCGTCAACCAGGCCGCGCGCGATTCGATTCTGCGCTACATCGAGATCGGCAAGGCGGAAGGCCGGCTGATCGCCGGAGGCCACGCGCCCGCCAACGATGCCGGCGGTTATTTCATCGAACCGACGGTTCTGGCCGATGTTCCGCCTCACGCCGTGGTCGCGCAGGAAGAGATCTTCGGCCCCGTGCTGGCGCTGATCAAGGTGGAGAGCTTCGAGGAAGGTCTGCGCGTGGCCAATAACACGGAGTACGGCCTGACCGGAGCCGTCTACACCAGCGACCCGGCAAAAAAAGCCGCCGCGCGCAGCGCCTTCCACGTCGGCAACCTCTACATCAATCGCAAATGCACGGGTGCGATGGTCGGCGCGCATCCCTTCGGCGGTTTCAACATGAGCGGAACCGACTCGAAGGCCGGCGGACCGGACTACCTTTCCCTCTTCACGCAGGCCAAAAGCGTCGCGGAAAAACTCGGCTGACACCGAAGCGCGGCTTGAGCAGAAACCACGGCTTTAAACAGCCGCCTCCTGCGCGTCGCGCGCCTCCGCCTCCATCTTGTGGCCGGCCTCGGCGGCGGCCTTGGCCAGCACGCGGTGATGAATGGTGAACAGGGCCAGTTCCAGCCGGTCGCCCACGCCCGTTTTGTCGTAGATCGAACGCAGGTAGTTCTTGATGACCTGCTCGGTCGTCTTGAGACGCTGCGCGATCTCGCGATTCTTGCAGCCCTGCACGATCAGGGCGACGATGCGCATCTCCTTGGGCGTCAGCCGGTCGCGCACGCGCGCACCCACCAGGTCGTCCTCGGGCGACTCGATCTGCACCGCGTGCGTGGGCATGGAAATGTCGCCGGAAGCCACGCGCCGCACGCACTCCACCAGCGCCGTCCCGCTTACGTTGCGGAAGACCACGCCGCGGAATCCCATCTGCAGATAGTGCGTTGCGTTCTCGTGGTTTTCAATGACAGCAATGCCGCGGCTGCCCGTGCTCTCCAGCAGCAGGATCAGCCGCGTAAAGTCCGGTTGCAGGGAAGCGGCAAGCAGCACGATCGACCCTGGAAAGGTCGTGATGGCATGGAACATGCGTTCGATGTCGGCGCATTGCGCGATGATGCGCATATCCTCGTCCATGGCCAGCACTTTTGCCGTTCCGGCCCGGAAGATCGCCTGCGAATCCGCCAGGATGATTTTATTCATCGTCTTTGCCCCGACTATCCTGCCCCTTCTTGAAAGAACTTCACGCTGCATAGCATGCGGCCAAGCCAAGAACGGCCGCAAACGATTTTTGGCGGCAAACGGATTGTCCCATGGTTCTTATCGGCTGAAATCTCCGGTTCCTGGCAGTGTGCGTTCCTGAAACACAGCGCGCCCTTCCTTGCGCCCGCCACGCGACTTTCCGCGCTCCTGCCCGGCAACTCCCTGAGGACCGCTCAACCTCCGCGTATTCGACCTAAACCGAGCTTACAGCCTGCTTGCCCTCCAAGTCACTTCCTTCTTCGCCCGTGGCTGTGGATTTTGCCCTCCGGGTCCGCGGCTCCAGCCGCAATTTTTCTCTGCTGGCCGCACCAGTCCCCGCGCCATGGCCGGAATCGAAGCTCCGCCGCAAGGCAACTCCCCGGCGGATTGCCGCCGATGGCTCTGGAATTATTTCCGCCCCGTGGTATGACCACTGCCGCCAACCGGCGTATGATGATTGCGGAAGACCATTCCATCTCTCAAGAGGCAACTCCGTGAATCAACCTGAAATTTTCCGCACATGCACTGCGCGCCTGTGCGCGCTGGCCTTGGCCGCGGCTTCCTGCGGCGCGCTTCACGCGGCCGCAACCTGCAATCCCCGCGACTTCGGCGCCAAGGGCGACGGCGTCGCCAAAGACACGGCCGCAATTCAGAAGGCGATCGACGTCTGCGCGGCCAAGGGCGGAGGCACGGTGCATCTGACGGCGGGCACCTACCTGAGCGCGCCCATCGTGCTCAAAAGCAACCTCACGCTCGACCTCGACAAAGGCGCGACGCTCTTCGGCTCGCCCGATCCGGCCGATTATCCCGCCAAGACCGAGTTCCGCGAGCCCGGCCTGCAATCGCTGGTCAGCGCCACCAACGCCGAGAACGTGGCCATTACGGGCGAAGGCGTCATCGACGGCAACGGCGCAGGCTGGTGGAAGATGGCCCGCGCCGTTCACGATGCGGGCGTGATGGGCAATCCGCACACCCGGCCGCGCCTGGTGGTCTTCGACCACTGCAAGCACGTGCGCATCGAGGGCGTGACCATCCAGAACTCGCCCATGTGGCAGGTGGTGCCCTATTACTCGGACGATGTGATCATCCGCAATGTGCGCGTGCTGGCCCCCGCGCACTCGCCGAACACCGACGCCATCGATCCCTTTTCGTCCTCGCACGTGGTGATCGACCACGTGCTGGCCGACGTGGGCGACGACGACATCGCCATCAAATCCGGCGCCATCAACTCGCCCGGCGGCGACCTGCCAAGCCATGACATCACCATCACCGACTGCACCTTCCTGCACGGGCACGGCCTGTCGATCGGCAGCGAGATCGCCGGAGGCGCGCACGACATCGTCGCCGAGCGCATTCACTTCGACGGCACCGACAACGGCATCCGCGTCAAGGCCAATCGCGACCGCGGCAACGACGTCAGCAACATCGTCTTCCTCGACATCGAGATGAAAGATGTGAAGAACCCGCTGGTGATCAGCGAGTACTATCCGCGGATCATGCCGCCGGCCGGCGGCGTCCAACCCGCGCCGGTCACGCGGTTGACGCCGCACTTCCACGACATCGTGCTGAAGAACGTGACCGCGACAGGCGGCGCAATGGCCGGAGCCATCGTCGGCCTGCCCGAGTCGCCGGTGGACAATCTGGTCCTGAAGAATGTCACGCTCAGCGGCAAGACCGGGCTCTCGATCGGCTACGCCAACGTGATCGGCAAAAACGTAAAAATCACCGCCGAAAAGGGCGACGCCATCCTGAAAATGGCCGGCGCAAAGGTGATGTTCAAGTAATCATGCAGAGACACGAGGGGCCGGGTTCGCAAAGAACCCGGCCCCTCAGTCCCTCGTCCTTAGTCCCTAGTCCCTCGTCCCTGCCTTATTGATTCACCCCGCTCGCCAGGAACCCTCCGTCCACCGCCAGAATCTGGCCGGTGACGAATGAAGCGCTGTCGGAGACAAGGTAGATGACGGCGCCGACCAGTTCGTGCGTCTCGCCGAAGCGCGCCATGGGCGTGCGCATCAGCAATTCCTGCCCGCGCGGTGTTGCGTCGAGCAGCTCGGCGTTGAGATCCGTGCGGAAGACGCCGGGCGCGACGGCATTGACCGTAACGCCCTGCTTCGACCACTCGACGGCCAGCGAGCGCGTCAGCGAAGCCACGCCCGCCTTGCTGGCCGCGTAGGCCGCCACCTCACTGAGCGCCACAAAGCTGTTCAGCGAAGCGATATTGACAATGCGCCCGTAGCTGCGTTCGAGCATCGAGCGCCCGAAGACCTGGCAGGCGCGCAGAGTCCCGGTCAAGTTGACGTTCAGAATGTTGCTCCACTCGGCTTCGGTCAGTTCGATCGTAGGCACGCGCTTGATCATGCCGGCGCAGTTGACCAGAATATCAATCTTGCCGAAGCTCTCAAGCACTGCGGTGTGCAGCGTTTCCAGCGAGGCCCGGTCGGCCACGTCCGAGGCGATGCGCAGCGTCCTGCGTCCGCGCGCTTCAATTTCGCTGGCTGTTGCATCGACCTGTTGCAGACGCCGCGCCGATGCGACCACATCGGCGCCGGCCTCGGCCAAACCAAGGCTCAACGCCAGGCCGATGCCCGACGTGCCTCCGGTGACCACCGCGACCTTGCCTTCCAGACTGAAGAGTTGAGGATTCATGCGATCTCCATGGGGAAAGTTCCGGGGAAACGTTCCGCGAACCGCTTCCAGTAAAAAGCCTATCGCGAAAAGCCGGTTTCTTATCGAATTCTGAGGGGAAACCGGCGCAGGAAGGTACAAAAAGCGTACGAACCGGCGAAAGCGCCGAAGGCCGTGGGAACAGGCCCCTCCATACGGCCAAAAGACTTCAAAGCATGCATCCCGCCGCGAACGGCTGTCTCTTCGCGGTGCGCGGCGGGCGGTTCTTCAGAGGCTGCGGCCCAGAAACACCGGCGCGATGTGACGCGCATACAGATTTTCGGTGACGTTTCTGGCGATGACCGGCTCGTCGGCTTCGAGCAGCTCCAGATAGCGAGCCCCCATCTTCGCGGCCACCTTGAAGCCGACGTGCAGCAACTGCCGCAGGCTTGAATTGTACGCCGGGGCGGCCTCGACATGCCGCAGCGCGGAGGTGTACTGCTCGGAACTCCACCCGCGCACGGCCTCGGCCGTGGGCAGCTTCTTCGGATCGATGTCGATCACCGTCGCGTAGGGCGCGCACAGCTCGTCCATGTGCGCCAGCGCCTCGGCGTACACGTCCTTGGCCAGCGCCAGCCCCTCGCCTCCCGCCTCGGCCAGGCCGATCAGCTCTTCGAGCCAGGTGGTCCCCGCAGTCTTCAGATGCACGCCCACGTCGAAGCGCTTCATCGTGGCGTGAATCGCCGGGTAGATCGAAAATTTGTCGCTGCCGGAGTGAACGCTGAGTTTGAGGTTTTCCGGCAGTCCATACTGCTTCACCGCATAAGCGATCGCGGCCACGTCGAGGGCCATCTCGCGCTCGAACTGCGCCGCGTCGCCCACGTAATCCACGCCCTTGTTGAAGCGGCCGCTGAACTTGGGCGCGATGGTCTGCGCCGGAATGCCCTCGTCGGCGATGGCGGCCAGAATGATCAGCAGTTCGACCGGCGTCTGCGCGCGATCGGTCTCGTCCATCGAAACTTCGGGGATGAAGTTGCCCGCGCCCTTGGCGGCAAGGACGATGCGATAGACTTCACCGGCTTTTTTGACTGCGCTCAGAAATTTTCCGGCCGTCTGCCGCAGCAGCTCCGGCGTAATCGTCAGGATGCCGTCAACGCCGGGCATTTCAATCTTGCCCACCAGCTCCGAATGGCGCTTCACGAAGCTTTCGACCTCTTCGGCCGGCGCGGGCTGGCCGATGAAATCGGCCACGTCGTAGGTGAAAAAGTCGCACGGCGCAAGGAACCGCTCGACGGTCGCGCCCGTAATGTGGTCGGCATCGCAAAAGTACGGGAGCTTCCAGCCCAGCGCCTTCACGGCCGCCTCGGCCGCCGCCCGCGCACTGTCCGGCGCCGAGCCGATGATGCTGTGCTCGCGGTTGGACTTGTTCCAGACAGGCACAACTTCGATGCCCTCGGCAAGCGCCTTCACGCAGGCCTGCAATTGCGCCTTCGCCTGGTGTGCGAACCGGTCGCCCGTGCCCAGCGAGTACTTGTTCAGCTTCAATCCTTGATTGGTCATAACCATCCTGTTCTGTTGAAATCCAACCTGCCATGATGCGGCTCTCGCCGCCGGCCCGCTCTCATTCCCAGCCAAATTGCGCTCACTCCGCTGACTCCGCTCGCTTCTAACTTTCGAAGCGGCTCTGATGCGCCCACAGGCCCAGGGCGGGATTGGGGATAAAGAAGATCTCCTCGCCGCCAACATGGTTCCAGCCGAGCGCCAGTTTGGCCGGATCGTACTTTTTCGCCATCGCCGCGTACTCGCCGTACGCAAAACCCACGCTCTCGACCTCTTCGCGGCTCAACCCGGCCGGGCACCAGGTAATCTTGAAGCGGCCTTCGGACGAGCCGTGGATGAGGTGCGCCGCCGCGCTCAGATTGGCGGCCAGATCGGCGTTTTCCTGGACCGCCTTGAGCGTGGCCGGCGTGCCGCGATAGCCATACTTGCGGATCATCGCGTCGATGCCCTTGTCCTCGCCGAACTCATGCACGCCCGGCGCGAGCACGATCAGCTCGCCCTCGTCGGCCAGCGCCATGCGCGTGCGATAGATGGACTTGTTGCCGATCCACGTCGAGTGATACTCGCTCGGTTCGAGATAGACCACGGCCTTCTGGATCGGCCGGTCGAGCATCTCGAAGTTCACCTTCAGGCTCAGCTCCGAAGCCTTCAGGAAGCATTCGAGATCGTCGCCAATATAAAGACCGCGCACGGCCAGGCTGCCGTCCGCGCGGCGTCCCACCACCGTCTGCACATAAACAATCGGCAACTCGTCCAGGAATTCGTCGCAGGCGCGGTTGAGCACGTTGCGCACCGGATTGATGGCGCGGCCCATGATCCGTTCCATGCCGTAGACCGCGCCCAGATAGTGGCTGCGGTTGATGCCCTCGCTGCCGCCCGTGCCCACGAGAATGTTCTTCGAGTGGTTGGCCATGCCGATCACTTCATGCGGCACCACCTGGCCAATCGAGAGGATCAGATCGTAGCCACCGTGCGCGATCATTTTGTTGACCTGCGCCGGCCACGTGTAACTGAGCTTGCCCTCGGACTGCTCCTCGATGAAGCTGGCCGGCAGCTCGCCCAGCGTGACGACGTCCGTGCGCCAGTTGTGCGCATGGAAAAGCTCCTGCGGCATCTCGCCGAACATGTGCGCGATCTGATCGGGGCGCATGGGCGTGTGCGTGCCCAGGGCCGGCAGCACCGCCTTCAGCTTGTCGCCGTAGTGCTCCCAGGCAAAGCGGGTCAGCTCGCCCGCGCGCGAGTGCTCGCGGCTCTGGTCGGGCGGCACAATCAAAACCTGACTGCGCGCGCCGATCCGGTTCAGACTTTCTCCAAGCAACGCCTTGAGCTGCTGCATGGAGAGATCGGTGTCAACACTGCCGACGGAACAATAGAGGCTCATGCGAAACTCTCTTTCTTGGCTCAGCGCATCCAGCAGACAGTTCACGATTGCAGATCGATCGTCGAACTGCTGCTTCTCGCTCGCAGCATCATTGACTTATGGTCTGAGCGAAGCGCCGCGAACTTGAACCCGCACAGACCGAACTGACAACTGACAACTGACAACTGATAACTGACAACTGATAACTGACAACTGATAACTGACAACTGATAACTGTCTTACAACTTGTACGCCTTCTTGACCAGCCCGTACGTCAGCTCATGCGCCAACTCGTGGGCCTCGTCCTCTTCCAGGCGATGCTCGGCCACCAGCCGGGCAAGAAACGCGCAATCGATGCGGCGGGCCACGTCGTGACGCGCCGGAATCGAAAGAAACGCGCGCGTATCGTCGTTGAATCCCACCGTGTTATAGAAGCCGGCCGTCTCCGTCACCTGCTCGCGGTAGCGCATCATGCCTTCGGGGCTGTCGTGGAACCACCACGCCGGGCCCAGGCGCAGCGCCGGGTAGTGGCCGGCCAGCGGCGCCAACTCGCGGCTATACGCCGTCTCGTCGAGCGTGAACAGAATGATCGTGAGATTCTTCTCGTTGCCAAAGCGATTGAGCAGCGGCCGCAGCGCGTCCACGTAGTTGGTCGGGCGCGGAATGTCGCAGCCCTTGTCGCGTCCGTAGCGCTCATAGACAAACTGGTTGTGATTGCGCGTGGCTCCGGGATGAATCTGCATCACCAGGCCGTCTTCCAGGCTCATGCGCGCATTCTCGGTGAGCATCTGCGCCTGAAAGAGCACAATCTCGGCGGAGTTGGCTTTGCCGGAGAGAATGTTGCCGTAAAGTTTTGCGGCCTCGTCCTCGGCAAGATCGGCCGTCTCGGCCGTCAGATGGCCGTGATCGGTCGAGGTGCAGCCCAGCGCCTTGAAACGCAGGCGCGCCTTGCGCAGGGCGTTCAGATAGCCCTTCCAGATCAGCGTATCTTCGCCGGTCTGTCGGCCCAGTTCGGCGATGCCCTCGGCAAATCCCTTGAACTCGGCATCGACAACCGGGTCGGGACGGAAGGCCGGAACGATGCGCGCCTTCCAGCCGGAATCGCGAAGGGCCTGATGGTCCTTGAGCGCGTCCAGCGGCGACTCGGTCGTGGAGAGCACTTCGAGATTGGAGCGCTCAAAGAGCGCCCGCGGCAGAAACTCCGGCGTCTTCAGCTTGGCGTCGATAACATCAAAGCAGGCATCGGCATTCTTTGCCGAAAGCCGCTCCTCGATGCCGAAAAGTTCCTGAAAGGCGAAGTCCAGCCAAAGCCGCGACGGCGTGCCGCGAAACAGATGATAGTTGCTGGCGAAGATCCTCCACACCTTGCGCGGATTCTTCACCACCGGCGCGCCGATCTCCAGATCGTCCAGCGAGACGCCCTGGCTATAGAGCATGCGAAAGACGTAGTGATCCGGCTGCACGAAGAGCGTGGCCGGATCGGGAAAGGGTTGGTTTTCTGCAAACCACGACGCCTGCGTATGGCCGTGCGGGCTGATGATCGGCAACGTGCGCACGCCGGCGTAAAGAGAACGAGCGATCTTCCGGGCGTTTGGTTCGGAAGGAAACAGGCGGTCTTCGTGAAGCAGCATGAAATCTTCTCCCTCGCAGGGGCTTTCACCGGCCGGACGCCTGGCCGGTGAGGTCAGACCACAGTATACACCCGAATTCTCGCTGGCTTCACCGCGGATTTGCCTGCAACCCCTCTTTCATTTTCAGGACTGAAGCCACTCCGCGGTGATACTCTCGCTAAGGAAGCGATTTTCCCTCTGCGCGTAGAAAGCGGATCGTATGCCGTCGATAAAAGAAGATGAACAGTCCTCCCTTCGTGCCATGCAGGTGGTGAACCACATTCGCTCCCTGATCGAAAACGGGACTTTACAACCCGGTGACAAAATCCCGCCAGAGCGCGAGTTCGCCCAATCCCTCAAAATCAGCCGCGCCAGCCTGCGCACCGGCATTGGCTATCTGGCGGCGATGGGCGTGATGAAAATTCGCCACGGCGTGGGCACCTTTGTCGCCGATGGCCCGCCCGAATTCGGCAAGACTTCGCTGAGCCTGATGAGTTCGCTGCACGGCTTCCAGTCCTGGCAGATGTTCGAGGCGCGCATCATCCTCGAAAGCCACGTGGCCGCGCTGGCAGCCGAACGCAGCAAGGACGAGCACCACGCTGCGCTTGCCGAAGAGGTGGCCGAGATGTTCGCCGCCTTCGAGCGCCCGACCGACTACCTGATTCACGATCTGGCCTTTCACCGCATTGTGGCGCAGGCCTCGGGCAATCCCATTCTGGCCGCCATCATTGAAACCATCACCTCAGCGCTTTACGACACACGGCGCAAAACCGTCGAACAATCCATCGACCTGCGCGAATCGGCGGAGATGCATCGCGAGCTCTACCGCGCCATTCGCGCCCACAAACCGCAGGAGGCGCACAATCTGATGGAGAAGCACCTGCGCCTGGCCCAGATCGCCCAGGGCATGGAGCAACCGAAGGGCCGCAAGACGGCATCGCAGCCACCGGCCAAGGAAAATAACGGCGCGGTGAAGGAGAGTTAGGCCACCGGCAGCTCGGGCGTGGCCGCCAACAGTTGCCGCGTGTACGCTGCGCGGGGATGTGCGCAAAGCTCCCGTGCCTCACCCGTCTCTACCAGCCGGCCGCGCCGCATCACGGCGATGCGCGTGCTCAGGTAACGCACCAGCGGCATGGAGTGCGAAATAAACAGATAGGTCAGACCGTGCGCGTGCTGCAGCGCGCGCAGCAGGTTGACAATCTGCGCACCAACGCTCACGTCCAGCGCCGATACAGGCTCGTCCAAAACCAGAAAGGACGGCCGCAGGGCCAGCGCGCGCGCTATGTTGATCCGCTGCCGCTGCCCGCCCGAAAATTCATGTGGATAGCGATCGAGAGCCGACTCGTCGAGCCCGATCTGGCGCAGCAGCCGGCCAGCCTCGGCGCGCAGCGCGTTCTTGCCGCGTCCGGCAGTCGCCGGCTGGGCGTGGCTCCAATCGCGGTGGATCAGCCACGGCTCGGTCACCAAGTCGAACACCTTCATGCGCGGATTGAGCGCCGCAGAGGGATCCTGAAAAACGGGCTGCATCTGGCGGCGCAGCCGGCGCATCTCTGCCGCCGAGGTGCGCGCCAGATCAACGCCTGCCACGCGCACCGCGCCTGCGCCCGGCTGCGTCAGGCCGAGGATCATCCGCGCCAACGTCGTCTTGCCGCAGCCCGATTCGCCCACCAGGCCCAGCGTCTCGCCGGGCTCGATGGCAAACGAAACATTTTCGACGACCATCTGTTCCGTTGCGCGCAGCCCCGTGCGGCGCGGATAGCTTTTCGAAACCGAATCCACCTCGACCAGCGGCATGATTCGATGGTACATGCGCGATGGGCGACCTGGGCGGAAAAGCGGCTATCCGTTCGGACCAGCAGGCAAAGCCTCCTCGACAGGCGCGGGCGCAGGTCGGAAGCTCCGCCCGCAGCGGCTGTAACCGGGCGCGCGCGTGGTCTCATCGGTACGGCGCATCGCGATGCACGGACCGCAGTCGTATCCCCGGCCAGAGGATTTCCAGTAGACGGTCGCGGCTCTGGGCGCCACGGCCCAATCACGCACTGGTCTCCGCTGACACGCACGGAATCACGCATCCGCTTCTTGCCGGATCCGAAAAAGCCGCTGCGCCACCGGCGCAAAGCTCTTGCGGTGCAGCGGCGTCGGCCCCAGCCGCCTGAGCGCCTCCAGATGCTGCGGCGTGCCGTAGCCCTTGTGCCGCGCCAGGCCGTAGCCCGGATAGACGGCGTCGAGCGCAACCATCTGCCGGTCGCGATGCACCTTCGCCAGCACGCTGGCCGCGGCGATCGAAAGGCTGCGCGCATCGCCCTTGACTACGGCCTGCTGCGCGCACGGCCAGTCGATGGTGTCGCAACCGTCGATCAGCAAAGAATCCGGCGCAACGGCCAGTTGCGCAACCGCCCTGCGCATGGCCAGCAGCGAAGCCTGCCGGATGTTGATCTGATCAATCGTCTCCGCGTCCACGCTGGCGATGGCCCACGCCGCGGCGCGGGCGCGAATCTCCGCCTCGAAGTCGTTGCGCTGCCGTTCCGTCAGTTTTTTTGAATCGCGCAGGCCATCAAGCCGAAAGCCTGTGGGAAGGACGACTGCCGCAGCCACCACCGGTCCGAAGATTGGCCCGCGGCCCACCTCGTCGAGGCCGGCGATACAAAGCGCCCCGCGCCGCCGCGCGGCGTTTTCAAGAGCCCATCCGCAGACCGCCGTTGCGCTCATGCTGTCAGTATATGCAGCCCCGGCCTCTTTGACTGGATTGCAATCGAATGCACAGGGCCGGCGCATGAACGAAGCCAGAGCACGCAATCGGTTCCGTTTTTGATCCGTCCGCCGGCTGCGTCCCGGAGGGACAGACGAAAATAGCCCAGGGTGGAGCGAAGCGGAACCCTGGGACGGCCAAGAAAAGATTCGCGCCCCAGAGGGGTGCGGCGATCCCTGAATGCAAACAAAAAGCGATTCATGCGATCGCCCTGATCGAATGCGTATGCTCGGCAAGCGGCCTCACGCTGCGCCGTATAATCGAAGCCAGCGAGCCATGAGACGCGCAGAGCGCAGACAGGAATGTGGCCCGCAGTTGCCGGTGTCTTCCCTTTGAACGATGCCATTGTCATCCGCGGCGCGCGGACACACAATCTGAAGAACCTCTCCTGCGAGATTCCGCATGGCAAGCTGACGGTGGTCAGCGGCGTTTCGGGATCGGGCAAGAGCTCGCTGGCCTTCGACACCATCTACGCCGAGGGGCAGCGGCGTTATGTCGAGTCGCTCTCGGCCTACGCGCGGCAGTTTCTGGAGCGAATCGAAAAGCCCGACGCCGACGAGATCGACGGCCTCGCCCCGGCCATCGCCATCAAGCAGAAAAACACCACGCGCAATCCGCGCTCGACGGTGGCGACGGCGACCGAGATTTACGACTACCTGCGGCTGCTCTACGCGCGCTGCGGCGCGGTGCACTGCATTCATTGCGACGGCCTGGTGAAGCGCGATTCGGTGGACGAGGCCGCCGCGGCGATTCTCGCGCTCGGCGAAGGCGTGCGGCTGAACGTGCTTTTTCCCGCGATGCGCGCGGCCGCGCCCGCAGAGCCCGAGGCGCAGCCAGAGAAGCCGGCCGGCCGGGCCGCGAAAAAGACGGTCAAGAGCAAAGCCGCCGCAAAGACCGTCGGCTCGCCGCATCTCGAAGCGATGAAAGCGCGCCTCGCCGACCTGCGCGCGAGCGGCTTCAGCCGCCTCTGGCAGCAGGGAAAGATCTTCGAGTTCTCCACGCCCGAGTCGCTCATCGATCTCGATCTGTCAGCTCCGGTCTTCGTCCTTTTGGACCGCATCGCCGTGAGCGCCGAAAATCGCTCGCGGATTGTGGACGCCGTGGAGACGGCCTATCGCGAGGCGGGCGAGGTCGTCTTTGAAGAAGCTCCCCGCGACGAAGCAGCCGCACGCCGACGCCTGCGTTTTTCCGGAGCCTACGAGTGCGCAGAGTGCCGTCGGCCGGGACGCGAGCCCGATCCGCGCCTGTTCAGCTTCAACAATCCCTTTGGCGCCTGCCCGCGCTGCCAGGGCTTTGGCAACACGGTGGATTACGACCTGAATCTGGTGATTCCCGACCCCAAGCGGACACTCGCCGAGGGCGCGATCGATCCCTGGAACCGGCCGAAGTATCGGCCGTGGTTCACCGAACTGCGCAAACGCGCGGCCGAGTTCCAGATTCATATGGACGTGCCGTGGCGCGAGCTGACCGCGCAATCGCGCGAGATTGTGCTGCGCGGCCAGGGCGATTTTTCCGGCGTGATGGGCTTTTTTGCGCAACTGGAGCGCAAAAAATACAAAGTGCATGTGCGTGTGCTGCTCGCCAAGTATCGCGGCTATGCCGAGTGTCCCGGTTGCCGCGGCCAGCGGCTGCGGGCCGAGGCGCGGGCGGTGCGCCTGGGCGGCGCGACGGACGAGAAAAACATCTGCCAGGCGACGGCGCTCACCGTGGCGCAAGCGAAAGAGTTCTTCGACGCGCTCACGCTCTCGCCCATGCACGAGGAGATTGCCGGGCCGATCCTTGTGGAGGTGCGCCAGCGGCTGAGTTTTCTGGTCGCCGTAGGCCTGGAGTACCTGACGCTCGACCGGCTGGCCTCCACGCTGAGCGGCGGCGAGGCGCAGCGCATCCAACTGGCCACCTCGCTCGGCTCGCGGCTGGTGGGCGCGCTCTATGTGCTCGACGAGCCGTCGATCGGTCTGCACACGCGCGACACGGCGCGGCTGATTCGTATCCTTGAGGATCTGCGCGACCTGGGCAACACGATTCTTGTCGTCGAGCACGACGCCGAGATTCTGCGCGCGGCCGATCACCTGCTCGATCTCGGCCCCGGCGCGGGCGAGTTTGGCGGCCAGCTTCTGGCCGAGGGCGTGCTCGCCGAAATCGAGGCCAATCCTGCTTCGCTCACGGGCCGCTATCTGAGCGGAAAGATCGCCATCCCCGCGCCCGCGCGGCGGCGTGAACCGGGCCGCGAGCGGCTGGCGCTCAAGGGCGCGCGCGCCAACAACCTGCGCGGGATCGATGTGACGATTCCGCTCGGCCTGCTCGTCGCGGTGACGGGCGTCTCCGGTTCGGGCAAATCCACGCTCGTGCACCAGGTGCTCTATCGCGCGGTCGAGCGCGCGCTGGGCCGCAGCGAGGGCGGCGATCCCTCCAGCCTGTTCGCCTCGTTGAGCGGCGCCGAGCGGTTGAACGACGTGGTGCTCGTCGACCAGACGCCGATCGGGCGCACGCCGCGCTCGAATCCGATCACGTATATCAAGGGCTTCGATCTCGTGCGCGAACTCTTTGCCGCGCAGCCCGAGGCGCGACGCCGCTCGCTGACGCCCGGGCATTTCTCCTTCAACGTGCCCGGCGGCCGCTGCAACACCTGCGAGGGCGACGGCACGGTGACCGTCGAGATGCAGTTTCTGGCCGACATCGAACTGCCATGCGAGGACTGCAACGGCACGCGCTACCAGCAGCGGGTGCTCGAAGTCGAGTACAAAGGCAAGAACATTCACGACGTGCTGCAAATGACGGTTAAAGAGGCGCTGCGTTTCTTCGCCGGCCACGCCAAGCTCCTCGAAAAACTCGCCGTGCTCGACGAGATCGGCCTGGGCTATCTGCGGCTGGGCCAGTCGGCGACGACGCTCTCCGGTGGCGAGGCGCAGCGCGTCAAGCTGGCCGCGCATCTGGCTTCCGTGCGCGCGGCCAACGCCACGGCCAAGCCGTCGCAGGCCAGCCGCGTGCTCTACATCCTCGACGAGCCGACCACCGGACTGCACTTTGACGATGTCTCGAAGCTGCTCACCGCCTTCCACAAGCTGATCGGCGGCGGCGGCTCGCTGATCGTCATCGAGCACAATCTGGACGTGATCAAGAGCGCCGACTGGGTGATCGACCTCGGCCCCGAGGGGGGCGAGGCCGGCGGCCAGATCGTCGCCGAAGGCCCGCCCGAAGCCATCGCCGCTCATCCGCATTCGCACACCGGTCAGTGGCTGGCGCGCGTGCTGTGAATTGCGGACAGTGCCGGCGCATGGACCCAGCGTCAAAAAACACGGCAGGCGATCGTGGCCGGCGAAGGCACGCCTTACGAAAGGCTGCGACTTGAGAGGTTGCGGAAAACGCCGAAATTGCGGCGAAATACGCCCAAAACAGCCATCAGGGGCCGAAGTTCCGTTGGTCGATTGGTTTTTTGATCCGGCAAGAAAGCATGACGTCGTGCTTTCTCATTCTTTCCGCAAAAACGCCAAAAGGATGGAAGCCCGATGGTATTTCTTTCTTGCAGGATCAATCCCAGCGCGGTCAAAGCTGCGCCCCTTCCAATCGGCGGCTCTCCCGAGGCTTTTCAGCAGTCACGAAAGCCGTCCCGTTGCAAACGTTGGGCTACTCGCTACCGGCGATTGCAGCTTTTTCCCACCGCTTGGGACGCCTGTTCTGCTGCAAAATCTTTTTGCGCAGGCGCAGCGATTTGGGCGTGACCTCGACGAACTCGTCGTCGGCGATAAATTCGATGGCCTGTTCGAGATTCAGCGCCCGGCACGGCGCAAGGCGTAGCGCGTCATCGGCGCTTGAGGCGCGCATGTTCGTCAACTTCTTTTCGCGCACGGCGTTCACGTCCAGATCGTTGTCGCGCGAGTGCTCGCCGACGATCATGCCCTCGTAGACTTCCACGCCCGCGTCCAGGAAGAGCACGCCGCGCTCCTGCAGGCCGTAAAGCGCATAGGTGGTGGTGACGCCGGGGCGGTCGGCGATCAGCGCGCCCGTGGGCCGCTGCGGAATCTCGCCCTGGTAGGGAATGTAGCCGTCGAAGAGCGCGTTCATCACGATGGTCCCGCGCGTTTCGGTGAGCATCTCCGAGCGCAGACCAATCAGGCCGCGGCTGGGCACGCGAAATTCCAGGCGTACGCGGCCCGAGCCGTGATTGTGCATCTTCGTCATCTCGCCCTTGCGCGGGCCGAGCTTTTCGATCACCACGCCGGTGTACTGCTCGGGGATGTCGATGGTCAGGTGCTCGACCGGCTCCATGCGCACGCCGTCGACCAGGCGCGTAACGATCTCCGGCCGTCCGGCCATCAGCTCGTAGCCCTCGCGGCGCATCATCTCGATGAGAATGGCGAGTTGCAGCTCGCCGCGTCCGAGAACTTTGAACGCATCGGGCGATCCGGTCTCTTCGACGCGGATGGAAACGTTGGTGAGCAGCTCTTTCTCGAGCCGTTCGCGCAGATTGCGGCTGGTGACGTACTGGCCCTCGCGGCCGGCGAAGGGCGAGTTGTTCACGTTGAACTGGATGGCGATGGTCGGCTCGTCGATGACGATCAGCGGCAGCGGCGCGGGATTTTCGACGCTGGTGATGGTCTCGCCGATGGTGATGCCTTCGACGCCGGCCACGGCCACGATGTCGCCCATGGTCGTGGCTTCAATCTCCGTGCGCTTGAGGCCGGAGAAGGTGAACAGCTTGGTGATCTTCGTTTTGGTGAGCGAACCGTCGCGGCGCGAGATATTGACCTCGTCGCCCACATGGAGCGCGCCCTGAAAAACGCGGCAGATGGCGATGCGGCCGAAGTAATCGGAGTAGTCGAGATTGGTGACCAGCACTTGCAGCGCGGCGGACTCATCGCCGGTTGCGGCCGGAACCGTGTTGACGATGGCCTCGAAGAGCGGCTGCAGGTCCGTGCCGGGCGTGGCCGGATCGACGGTCGCCGTGCCCGCCTTGGCCACGGCGTAAAGCACCGGGAAGTCGAGCTGCGACTCGTCGGCGTCGAGGTCGATGAAAAGATCGTAAATTTCGTTGAGCACTTCCTGCGGGCGCGCGTCGGGCC
>JAJYFB010000049.1 GCA_021785495.1 Acidobacteriota bacterium
CGGCGAACTCTGCCCAGCGTTCGGGTGTCGGCCCGGCAAAGACCTTTTGAATCACGGTGAGGATCACGACGGCCGTGACGAGCAAGCCCAGCACAGACACCGTGGCGCTCACCCAAGACAAGGAAAAAACACCGCGGAAGATGAGGAATTCGCCGGTAAAGCCGTTCAGGCCGGGCAGGCCGAGCGAGCTGAAGAGGGCGATGCCCATCAAACCGGCGAAGACCGGAGCGGGCTTGCGCAGGCCGCCGAAGTCGTTCAGCCCACGCAAACCGCCCGAGCGAAATTGCATCATGGCCACGAACCAGAAGAGCGCGGCGGCGGTCAGACCGTGGTTGAACATCTGCAGGACGACGCCATTGAGCGCAGCGGACTGGCTGGCGAGCGTGGCCGCGCCCGAGGCGGGCACGGCCAACGCGAAGATGGCCAGCAGACAGTAGCCCAGGTGATTGACCGAGGAGTAAGCGAAGATGCGCTTGAGATCGGTCTGCGCGGCGGCGGCCCATGCGCCCATGACGACGGTGAGCGTGGCCAGCGCCAGCAGCGGCGTGCGCATGGCGGCAATCTGCGCGCCGAAGATCGGCAACGCAATGCGCAACAGGCCGTAGACGCCCATCTTCGACATCGCGCCGGTCAGCAGCATCGTCACCGGCGAAGGCGCTTCGGCATAGGCGGCTGGCAGCCAGGTGTGAAAGGGCATCATCGGCACTTTGACGGCAAAGCCGGCGAGCACGCCAATGGCCAGCCAGGGCATGACCGGACCCAGGCGAAGCGTGACGAAGTGCGTCAGCTCGCCCGATGCGGCCCAGGCCGTCAGCATCGGGAAATCCATCGTGCCCGTGCAAAGGAAGATGGCGAGAAAGGAGATCAGCAGCGCGACCGATCCGGCCATCGTATAAACGAAAAACTGCGTCGCCGCCGGTCCGCGCTTCGGCCCGCCCCACAATTTGATGAGGAAGAAGGCGGGAATCAGGCTCAGCTCCCAGAATAAAAACCAGTGGAAGAAGTTGAGCGCGGTGAAGGAGCCGAAAAGTCCGGCTTCGAGCAGAAGCACCAGGCCGAAGAAGAGTCCCGGCAGGTGATGCACGCGATGCGCGGCGTCGATGGCCATCAGCGTGACGATGGCCGAGAGCACAAGCATCAGCGCGCCCAGGCCGTCCACGCCGAGGTGGTATTCAATGCCCAGCGAAGGCGCCCAGGCATGTACCTCCACCAGGCCGATCGAGCCGTCGGCGGGCAGGCGGGTCCAGATGAAAAGCGAGACCACCAGGCTGACGAGTCCGGTCGTGAGCGCCACCAGGCGCGCGTGCCGCCCGGAAAAGAGCGCCATCGCCGCGCCCACCAGGGGCAGCACGGTGAGGAGCGTCAAGATGGGAAATCCGGTCGTTCCAGTGTTCATGGCCGGCTGCTCCAGAGAAGAATTGCGGCAAGCGCGACCACGGCCGCGGCTAGAATGCGCAAATAGTTCTGCACGCGGCCGCTCTCGATGCGCGCCAGCAAGCCGCCGCCCGAGGCAAACTCCTCGCAGGTTTTGTCGAAGACGCCATCGACCCATTGCGTATCGAGGAAGCGATTGAGGCGCGCTCCCAGGCCGAAGAGCCACGCGACCAGGGCGACCAGACCGCCCCAGATGCGCCGGTCGAGCCAGTCGGCCACGCGCGCCCAGCCGGCGTAGAAGGCGATCACGGTTGCGCCGTAAATTTCGTCGAAGTAGAGGCGGTCGCGCAGAGGCCTCCAGAGCCACGGCGCGGCTTTTTCGAGTGCATCGGGCGCATCCGGCGCAGGCGACTTGTTGCCGTAGAGCGCCCAGCCGAGGCTGAGTCCGAGGAAGACAACCAGCGACGAGGTGAGCATCAGCAGGCCCAGTCCGGGTTCGGCGAAACCGTGCAGGTCGAAGTGCGCCGCGCGGTTTTCGAGAAAGGCGTGAAACCACGGCCAGGCTGGCGTGCCGATCACGCCCAGCGCCATGGCGAAGAAGGCCAGAATCGCCAAGGGCAGCGTCATGACTCGCGGGCTCTCGTGTGCGTGCCCGTGGCCGCGCCAGTGGCCGAAGAAAACGTAACAAACCTGCCGCGTCATGTAAAATGCGGTGAGCACCGCGCCGAAGACCAGCAGATAGAACGGTCCCTGCGAAAGACTCCAGCCGTGCGCGGCTTCGAGGATGCCGTCTTTCGACCAGAAGCCGGAGAAGAAGATCGGGAATCCGCACAGCGCCAACATGCCGACAGCATAGGTGACGAAGGTCAGCGGCATGTCGGCCTTGAGGCCGCCCATGCGGCGCACATCCTGCTCCTCGTGGCAGCCGTGAATCACCGAGCCCGCGCCCAGGAAGAGCAGTGACTTGAAGAAGGCGTGCGTGATCAGGTGAAACATGCCGACGGCGACGCCGCCCAGGCCGAGGCCAGCCATCATGTAGCCCAACTGCGAGACGGTCGAGTAGGCTAGAATGCGCTTGATGTCGTTCTGCGCGACGGCGATCAGCGCGGCGAAGACCGCCGTCGCCGCGCCCACCCAGGCGACCACCGTGAGCGCCGTCGTTGCGCCGACTGCTTCCGCGCCAGACGGCATCAGCGGAGCGCCCGCGGCCATCAGCGGATAAACGCGGGCGATCAGGTAGACGCCGGCGGCGACCATGGTGGCTGCGTGAATCAGCGCTGAGACCGGAGTGGGGCCTTCCATCGCGTCCGGCAGCCAGACGTGCAACGGAAGCTGGCCGCTCTTGCCCGCGGCTCCGGCAAAGATCAGCAGTCCGATGGCGCCAGCCGCCGAAAGCCCCAGGGCCGCATGTTGCGTCAGCAGTACCGAGAGCGCCAGCGGCTCCAGCGCGCCCATCCCATGGTTATAAAAGAGCAGCGTTCCGGTCTGCGAGAACAGCCAGACGATGCCGAGCAGGAAGAAGACATCGCCCACGCGCGTCGTGATGAAGGCCTTTTTCGCCGCCGCCGCCGCCGAGGGCTTATGAAACCAGAAGCCGATCAGCAGGTACGAGGTGAGGCCGACAATCTCCCAGCACATGAACAGCAGCAGCAGGCTGTTTGCGACGATCACGCCCAGCATCGCCCCGGCAAAGAGCGCGAGAAAGCAGAAGAAGCGCGTGAAGTTCTCGTCATGGGCCATGTAGCCCACCGTGTAGATGAAGATCAGCAGGCCGACGAAGCTGACCATCACCAGCATGACGGCGGCCAGCGGATCGAGAAGCCAGCCCAGATCGACCGGCGTCACGCCGAAGCGCATCCACGTGAAGTTGACGAACTCGCGCACCGTCGCGCCCTGCGCCCAGCCGGCGACGACATGCGCAAACGCGGCCAGAGAGAGCAGAAGCGAGATCGAGAGCGAACCGATGGCGAGTCCCGCGGCCAGCTTGCGACGCGGCTGCTTGAGCAGCGCAATCGCGCCCGCGGCCACGATCGGCAGCGCGGGAATCAGCCACAGAAGGCCCGCGATCGCCGAGGTCGCGCTTTGCGGAGTGAATGCTATGGATGCCTGAATCACGCCTTCACCCCTTCATCCTGTTCATCTTGTCGAGATCGGTTGTGTTCGTGTGGCGATGGATCGCGATGACCAAACCCAGGCCCACGGCTGCTTCGGCCGCGGCGACGGCGATCGAGAAGATCGCAAACATCATTCCGGTGAGCCGTTCGGGATGCGGTCCGTAGCGCCAGAAAGCGATCAGGTTCAGATTGGCGGCGTTCAGCATCAGCTCGATGCCGATCAGCACCAGAATCGCGTTCCGGCGCACCAGAGCGCCCGCCAGCCCGATGGCGAAAAGCAGCGCCGCAACCAGCAGATAACCGGCCAGAGGGGTGGTCACTGTTTCGGCCTCTCTTTCTCGTGCAGGGCAACGATGACCGCGCCGACGGTGGCCGCCGTCAGCAGCAGGCCGACAATCTCAAGCGGCAGCACGTAGCGGCCCACCAGCGCCACGCCGATCTCATGCACGGTCGCGGCGGGAGCAGCCTCCGCCAGCGGCAAAGCGCGCAGGCTGGCCAGCACCGCCCATCCCAGCACGGCGAAGACGGCGGCCGCGACGACCAGCCCCACCGCCCACGTGCGGCTGAAGACGCCGTCCTTGGGCACTTCCGAGCCGCGCGTAAGCAGAATCGCGAAGACGATCAAAATGGCGACGGCGCCGATGTACACCAGCACCTGCGCAAAACCGACGAATTGCGCGTCCAACTGGAGATAAAGCAGCGCCAAGCCGGCAAAAGCCACCGTCGCGGCCAGCGCCGCATGAACCAGTTGCCTGAGCAGCACGGCCGCCAGTCCGCCGCCCAGAGTGACCGCCGCGAGGATGTAAAAGATCGGACTCATGAATCGCTCCTACTCGGCATAGCGATAACTCCTGGGGCCGAAATGCTTCCGGCGCATGCCCACGCGGCCCATCAGCGCCCAGGCCGCGACGAGGATCGCCGAGCAGACCGCCCAGCGCAGCCAGCCCTCGCCCAGGAAGCGCCACAGCGCAGTGACGAAGAGATTGAGCAGCGTGAAGGGCAAAACGAATTTCCAGGCAAAGTTCATCAATTGATCCTGGCGCAGGCGGGGCAGCGTGCCGCGCATCCAGATAAAGACGAAGATCGACAGCATCACCTTGCCGAAAAACCAAATCCAGGAAGGAACAAAGTCGAAAAACGAGAGCGGCGCAGACCACCCCCCCAGAAACAGCGTCGTACCCAGGCCGGAGATGGAAAACATGGCGAGATACTCGCCGAGAAAGAAGAGCGCGAACTTGAAGCCGGAGTATTCCGTGTGATAGCCGGCGACCAGCTCCGATTCGCCCTCGGGCAGATCGAAGGGCGAGCGGTTGGTCTCGGCCGTGGCGGCGATGGCGAAGACGACAAAGCCGGCAAAGCCCCAGGGCGTGAAGATGTACCAGTGGGGAAAGACGCCGCTATAGCTGTTCTGCGCCTCGACGATCTTCGAGAGCGAGAGCGAGCCGCCGATCATCACCACCGAAACTGCGGAAAGCAGCAGCACCACTTCATAGCTGATCATCTGAGCAATGCCGCGCATGGCGCCCAGCAGCGAGTACTTGTTGTGACTGGACCAGCCCGCCATGAAGATGGAAAGCTCCGTAGCCGCTCCCATCGCGAAGAAGAACAACAGCCCGGCGTCCATATCGGCCAGCACCATGTTGCGGCCCATGGGCAGCACGGCGAAGCCGAGGAAGACCGTCACCACCAGCACCAGCGGGGCCAGAAAATGAACGATCCGGTCGGAGCGATAGGGAACCACGTCTTCCTTGGTCAGCGCCTTGATGCCGTCAGCGACGGGCTGAAAGAAGCCGAAGGGGCCGACGCGGTTGGGCCCAAGGCGGTTCTGCATCCGGCCCAACCCCTTGCGCTCGAAGACCGTGGTCAGCGCGAAGAACCCTGGAAAGACCGCGACAATGGCGATCACGCCGAGCAGCACGCCGGCGGCAGGGCGCAACGCCACGGGCAAAAAGCCGACAAGCCAGTCACGCAAAAGAAAGAAGATCCGGTCGAGCGCGGTAAAAAAGGAGGTCGAAACCATGAATTAATTCCCTCCTTCGGCCGGGGACGCCGATACCGCGGCTTTTGCGGCGGCCGCTTCGGCGGCAGCCTTGGCCTTGGCTTCCACCTTGGCCTTCTCCTCGGCCAGGCGGGCGTCCACTTCGGCGGCTTCCGTGGGATGGATCGAATGATAGTACTCATTCGACTTCGCGAGCTTCTCCCGCGAAAACAGCAGTCCACCAAACCGATCGTCCGTGGCCAGCGCGAATTCGGTATTCATTTTAATGGCGTCGAAGGGACAGACCTCGACGCAGATCTGGCAGCTCATGCAGACGGAAAGATCGATGTCGAAGCGCACCGGATAAAACTGCGGCTTGCCCACGTAGTCCGGCTTCTTGTCCTTGCTCTTCTCGATCAGGATGCACTTGGGCGGGCACTCTTTCTCGCAGATCTGGCAGGAGACGCAGCGCAGGCCGGCCTGCCAATCCGGGCCGTCGTAGACAAGAAACGGGAAGGCGCGCGCGTTTTCGGCCGCGGGCACCCGCTCCTCGGGGTACTCGACCGTCGTCAGCCGTTCTTTGGAGACATAGCTGCCGAAGAAATTCTTCGCCGTCTCCGCCATTCCTTTCAGGATTCCCTCGCCGAGCAACACATCCTCCAGAAGCCGTCCCTAGTCCCTACAAAAAACTACCGATCCACTTCCCCCAGCACAATGTCCACACTGCCGAAGATCAGCACCACGTCGGCGACATCGTGGCCCAGGCACATGTCTTCGAGAATCGTCAGGTTGATCAGGCTCGGCGGCCGCACGCGATAGCGATAGGGATTGGGCGTGCCGTCGCTGATCAGGTAAAAGCCCAACTCCCCTTTGGGCGCTTCGATGCGCCCATAGGCCTCGCCGGGCTTGGGGCGAAAACCGCGGCTTTTGGCCTTCGGGTCCATGACCGGACCGGCGGGAACGTCCTTGAGCGCCTGTTCGAGGATGCGGATCGACTCGCGCATTTCGAGCACGCGCACCATGTAGCGGTCGTAGATGTCGCCGTGCTCGCCGAGCGGGACGCGAAATTGGAAGCGGTCGTAAATGCCGTAATGATCGACCTTGCGCAGGTCATAGTCCACGCCGCTGGCGCGCAACATCGGCCCGGAGACGCCGGTGTTCACGGCCAGATCCGGCTTCAGAACGCCCACCCCTTGCGTGCGCGCCATCAAAATTTCATTGGTCGAGAGCAGCGCCTCGAACTCGTCGACAAAGTTCGGCAGGCCGGCCACCATCTTGCGCGCTCCGTCGAGCCAGCCTGCTGTCGCATCCACGCGGCAGCCGCCAAAACGCATGAAATTGCACATCATGCGCGCGCCCGTCAGTTGCTCGAAGAGATCGAGAATCTTTTCCCGTTCGCGAAAGGCGTACATCAGCGGCGTGCCGCTGGCGCCCATGTCTTGCAGCAGAAATCCGACCGCCGAGGCATGGTTCTGAATGCGCGTCAGCTCGGCCAGGATCACGCGGATATACTGCGCGCGCTCGGGCGCATCCAGGCCGGCCAGCTTTTCCACTGCCAGCGCGTAGGCCCAGTTGTTCGTCAGCGAGCAGAAGTAATCCAGCCGGTCCGTGTACGGCATCGAGGCCAGATAGCTGGTCTGCTCGGCGATCTTTTCGTGGTTGCGGTGCAGATAGCCGAAGACCGGCTTGAGGCCGATCACGCGCTCGCCGTCCAGCGTCACATCCATGCGAAAGACGCCGTGCGTCGAGGGATGGTGCGGTCCCATGGCGACTTCCAGCAACTCGCCTTCGCCCTCGGGCGCGATCACCGGCGGGCGGTTCCAGCCTTCCAGTTGTTCCGGTTTGGTTTGCACACCGCTGCTCATCGGATTCCTTCGTCTCTCCATCTCTGGCTGCCCGAGGCGACAACCGCCGCAGGATGCGCTTGGGCCCGCTTGAGCACATGATCGTGGGCCGTGGGCTCGTACTCGTAATCGTCCGGCTCGACGAAATCCTTGCGCATGGGATGGTCCTTGAACTCCTCCCACATCAAGATGCGCCGCAGATCGGGATGGCCCGCGAAGACAATGCCGTAGAGGTCGAAGACCTCGCGCTCCTGGAACTCGGCCCCGCGCCAGATGGGCGTCAGCGAAGGCAGCGTTACGCGATCCGTACGATTTTCCGTTCTCATGCGGATCACCAGCGGCCCGTGCTTTTTCGCCACCGAGTAGAGATGATAAACCGCCTCCAGACAGCCGGGCTCGATGCGCTTGCGTGTCTCTTCGACGGTCTCCTCGACCTGCTGCTCGACGCCGTCGACAGTCTTCGTGGTGATGCGCATCGCCTTGACCTTTTCGACGATTTCCTTGTCCGGCCAATCGACGCCGGTGACATTCGAGAGATAGTCGAAGGCCAGCTCCGCGTCGTCGCGCAGAAACTTCGCCACCGCGACGGCGCTCTCCGGCCGAAGCAGAAGAGAGTGTTCCGCGGCCGGACCGGGATTGGGCACAAACTCAACACCCGCGCCGGGTATCGCCGCCTCAATCGCCGCCTTGATCTCTTCGACTGTCTTCAACATCCGTTTCCAACTCCTAGCTTCCCCGCGTACGTCTTCGGCCTTTCGGTCCCTAGTCCCTCGGTCCCTTGGTCTCTTAGTCCCTCAGTCCCTTGGTCCCTTGGTCCCTGTTTCGATCTCCACCGGCCAAACGCCGCGATTCGATGCGGGCTCCAGATCGTGCTCGCCGGGCACGGGGATCGGAAACTCGCCTCGGGCTTCGGAATCGAGAAAACGCGGACGCCCCGCGCCGGTCAACGGCTGCGCGTCGATCTTCTTTTGCAGCGCCATGAAGGCTTCCAGCAGCGCCTCGGGCCGCGGCGGACAGCCGGGAATATGCACATCGACGGGGATGTAACGGTCAATGCCCTTGAGCACGTTGTAGCCCTGCTTGAACGGCCCGCCGGAGATGGCGCAGGCGCCCATGGCGATCACATAGCGCGGCTCGGCCATCTGGTTATAGAGGCGCACCACCTGCGGGGCCATCTTTTTGGTGACGGTGCCGGAGATGATCATCAGATCGGCCTGGCGCGGCGAGGGGCGAAAGACCTCGGCGCCGAAGCGAGCCATGTCAAAGCGGGCCATCGTGGTGGCGATCATCTCGATGGCGCAGCAGGCCAGACCGAACTGCATCGGCCAGATCGAATTGCGCCGACCCCAGTTGTACAGTTCCTGAAGGGTCGTGACGACAATGCCCTGCTTGCCAAGTTCGATCTTGAGATGTTCGTCCATGCGTTGCTCCACAACAGTTGTCAGTGACAGTTGTCAGTTGTCAGTTGTCAGTGATCAGTCATTCCGTGTGGGCCGCAAATGCCTTGCCTGCCCTTGGCGCAATGCTTGACCGGTTCCGCCCCTCGCTCGATCATCCCTCGGCCAACCTCATTCCAGACGGACTTCCAGCAAAAACCTGCTGACAACTGATCACTGATAACTGACAACTGATCACCGACAACTGCTTTCACGCCCACGTTAAAATGCCTTTGGCCCAGGCCCAGGCGAGGCCTTCGATCAACAGCAAAACAAAAATGAGCATCGCCGCGCAGGCCGCTCCGCTCAATCCGGAAAATGCCACCGCGAAAGGCAGCAGGAAGACGGCTTCCACGTCGAAGATCAGGAAGATGATGGCGTACAAGTAGTAGCCCGAGCGAAATTGCACCCAGGCGTCGCCCTTTGAAACCAGGCCGCATTCGTAGATGGCATTCTTGGTTGCGTTGGGCTTGGGCGGCGAAAACATTCTGGCCCAAAGCCAAGCCAGGCCCAGCGGAGCCAACCCGAAGCCCAGCGCCGCGATGAATAAAACCGCCAAGGAAAAATACGGACTGGAAGCCATGTGCGCGAGGTACCTTCCTCCATCAAACTACCAGCTTGCGACGATTTTGGCGATCGAGTTGGGCGGAATTCCCGCCCGCGATGGACCATTTCTGCGCAGCCAGTCTCACTTTGTGAACCGGAAGCAGCAGGAGCGCCACAGTCCATGCACGCTGGATGGCGAGCCAGCGCAAACCACAGCGGATGTGAATCGCGTCTCCAACGGCTCTGGCCGCGGTTCTGGCGCAAAACTTCATGCGAGGGCGGCCATGGAGCGTGCGAAAAAGGAAAAACGCTTTGCTCCACCTGCTGGCTTTCCCACCCCCAAACGAAACAGGGATCAGGAGACAGAGATCGACGGCTTTGCATCCTCACGGTTCGGACACGGTCCCTCTGATTTGGCTCGAACGGGGCGGCGTCGCGGCGAATGCCTGCTGAAACAGATCCCTGCCCCGCGCCATCGCGCGCTCGTCCAGCTCGACCCAGCGCGGATTGCGAACCAGGTGACGCAAGGCCGCGGCGACGCTGGCATCGGGCAAAACGCCGGCAATCTCCAGCACCGCGCCCATCATCACCATGTTGGCCGCGCGCTTGTCGCCCATCCCGTTGGCCAGTTCGGTAAACGGAAGCGCGAGCACATGCACGCCCTCACGCCGGCAGTCGGCCGGAAACTCCTCGCCGTTATAGATCACCCATCCGCCTGGGCGCACGCTCTGGTCGAACTTGCGCAGCGAGGGCTCGTTCATGGCCACCAGCACATTCGGCGCCGAGACCAGCGGCGAATCGATGGCCTCGCGCGCCAGGCGCACGTGGCAGTTCGAGGTTCCCGAGCGCATCTCCGGCCCGTAGGAAGGCAGCCACGAGACTTCCAGACCCGCATCGAGGCCGGCTTCGGCCAGCACCTCGCCGAGCAGCAGCACGCCCTGCCCGCCAAAGCCCGCAATGCGCACCTGCAGATCGACGATTTGTCCGCCGGCGATCGCCTGCGCGTGGCCCTCCGGCAGATCGGCATCGGCCACGCCCAGAATGCGCGGCAACTCGTCGAGCGCGGGCGCAGGCACAGGCGCAGATTGCATTGCGGGCGCGGCGAGCCGTTCTTTCGTCCGGTCGCAGAAGACGCCCAGCGGAAAGGTCTTCTCCATCGTCTCGCGCACCCAGTGCTGCGCTTCGACCGGCGACATCTTCCAGATCGTCGGGCAGGGCGAAAGCACCTCGACGAGGCTGAAGCCCAGACCCCTCGACTGGTTTTCAACGGCGCGCCGGATGGCGCGTGCCGCCTGCGCAATCTGCTTGTTGTCGCCCAGTCCGACGCGCTCGATGTAGACCGGCGCTTCGAGCGTGGCCAGCAGTTCGCTGACGTGCAGCGGATAGCCCTCGGTGGCGGCGTTGCGGCCCAGAGGCGTGGTCGTGCTTTTCTGCCCCAGCAGCGTTGTGGGCGCGGCCTGGCCGCCGGTCATGCTGTAAATAGCGTTGTTGACGAAGAGGACGGCGATGTTTTCGCCGCGATTGGCCGCATGCAGAATTTCCGCCGAACCGATGGCCGATAGATCGCCGTCGCCCTGGTAGCTGATGATCACGCTGCCGGGCCGGCTGCGGCAGATGGCTGTGGCCACGGCCGGCGCGCGCCCATGCGCGGCCTGCACGTTGCCCACATCGAAGTAGTAATACGTGAAGACGCCGCAGCCCACCGGCCCGACCAGAATCGTGCGGTCCTGCACGCCCAGCTCGTCGATGGCCGCGGCCAGCATTTTATGAATGGTCCCGTGGCCGCAGCCGGCGCAAAAGTGCGTCTGGTGCTGCAATTCGCTCTTGCGCTCGTAGCGATCGTAAAAGGACTTCGCTTTGCCGCGCGCGACGGCGTATTCGGCAACGACTGGACTAGACATGGGCCATCTGCTCCTCTTCGCATCGTTGCCTGGCGGCGGCTTCCGGCCCGCACGCCGGCCGGCCCGGCGCGAGCCCTTCGCGACGCGCCAGTTCATGGACAAACCGCAACACGTCCTCATGCGTCGGCACGTTCCCGCCCACGCGGCTCAAAAACTCGACAGGACGCGCGCAATCGATGGCCAGTTTGACATCCTCGATCATCTGGCCATGGCTCATCTCCACATCGACAAAAAGCCGCGCACGCGCAGCCAGCCGCGCAAACTGCGCCCTGGGGAAGGGATAGAGCGTGATGGGCCGCAGCACGCCCACCTTGAGACCGGCGGCGCGCGTCTCGGCGGCGACGGCCTTCAGAATCCGGCTCACGATGCCGTAGCCCACCAGCACAATCTCCGCGTCAGCCGTCATCCATTCCTCGGCGCGGGCTTCGCGCTGTTCGGCCTGTTTGTACTTGGCTTCGAGGGCCAGCGAGTGCTTTTCCATCGCGTCGAAGTCGATATAGAGCGAGGTGATGAGATTGCCGCGCGAGGCCGCCGTTCCCGCCACGGCCCAGGCGGGCAGTTGCGGCGGCGTGGCCGTCTGCGCAAAGCCCACCGGCTCCATCATCTGGCCGATGAAGCCGTCGGCCATCAACACGACCGGGTTCCTGTAGCGATCGGCCAGATCGAAGGCCAGCGCGGTCAGATCGGCCATCTCCTGCACGGAATTGGGCGCCAGCACGAGGGTGCGATAGCTGCCATGGCCGCCGCCCTTGACCACCTGGTGGTAATCGCTCTGCTCGCTGCCCAGGTTGCCCAGGCCCGGTCCGCCGCGCGTGATGTCGGCGATCACGCAAGGCAACTCGGCGCCGGCCATGTAGCTGATCCCCTCCTGCATCAGGCTGATCCCCGGCCCGCTCGACGCCGTCATGGCGCGCACCCCGGCCGAAGCCGCGCCGTAGAGCATGTTGATCGCCGCCACCTCGCTCTCGGCCTGGACGTAGACGCCGCCGGTCTTCGGCATGAATTCGGCGGCCGATTCGGCGATCTCGCTGGCCGGCGTGATGGGATAGCCATAAAAGGCGCGACAACCGGCCAGAATGGCGCTCTTGACGATCGCCTCGTTGCCTTTCATCAGTTGCTTGCGCATGCAGTCGCTCCCTCCGGGGCTGTAGCTGCGGACGCGCCGCCGGGCTTCACCAGGCGCAGCACGGTGATCGCGCCCGGCTCCGGGCAGGCCAGGAAGCAGATGCCGCAGCCGGTGCAGCCGGCTCCGGCGTAGGCCGCCGTGCGATAGCCATAGCGATTCAACCGCTCACCCATGGCAATCACCTTCGGCGGGCAGGCCTCCATGCACAGGCCGCAGCCCTTGCACTCCTCCTCGTCGATCTTCAGAATGCCCCGCTCCTGCTTCTTGTCCTCGCTCATTGCGCTCTTATCTCCCGCCGCACTCGGCGGCCGGACGGCCCGCACCCCACCCTTTCGGAAACGTGGTCCGCTCCATCAAGCCCGCGTTATTCTGCGCCTTGGCGAGCCAGGCTGCTGTGATGAGCGTCACCTTTCTCCCGCACATTCAAAGCGAATTCTTTCGATGAATCAGCTATTTATGCTGATATTTACCTTGATTTTGCTCTTTTTGTGCTCGAATTGGCGCATCTTGCATGATGATCGTTTTCGAATGCGATTTGCCCCCGTCCCATGCACAGAACTTGCGGCATCGCACCGCCATGGAAAACCTTGCACCGGCTTGCACCGAGCACCCGCTCACCAGAGCCATCGTCGTTTGCTTCCTTGCCGTCCTGCAGCCCGCTACAATGGTGGCATGACCGCTCCCCGCTACACCGATGCGCACGCCAAAGCCGGTCTCGACTTCAACTTTCCGCCCATCGAGACCTGGCAGAACCAGTTTCCCGGCTACGAAATTCAGATCGACGACCCGGAGTTGACCTCCGTTTGTCCGAAGACCGGCCTGCCCGACTTTGGCGTTCTCACCATTCGCTACATGCCGCGCGAGCACTGCCTCGAACTCAAGTCGCTCAAAGAATATCTCTTTTGCTATCGCAATCTCGGCATCTTTCAGGAAAACATCGTCAACCAGGTTCTCGAAGACATCGTGAAGGCCTGCGATCCGGTCTGGGCCGTTGTCAAGGGCGAGTTCCGTCCCCGCGGCGGCATCGCCACCACCGTCGAAGCGCGTTGGCCCCGGCCGTGAAGGCCATCTGCTTTCGCAACGGCCTATTCCATGGCGAGTCCAACCGGACGGCTGAAACATCGTCCCTTGTCGCGTGGCCCGCTCCCAGCCTTCGTTTATCATCGAGCTATCGCAGGATTTTCCGCACACTTTGAATCGAGGAACGCCCCTTGCCTGAAGCGTACCGCTCCGCATCGTCTCCCGCTCCCGCCTCCGCTGGCGTCACGCGCACCGCATTGCGCATCGCCCTGTTTGGCTTTGGCACGGTGGGCCGTTCGGTGGCGCGCATTCTCGCCGAATCCCATCCCGAAGGGCTGGAGCTGACGCACATCTTCAATCGTGGCGTGGCCCGCAAGCGCGTCGACTGGACGTCTCCGAGCGTGGTCTGGAGCGAAGACGCCGATGCGGTGCTGGCCGCCGATGTCGATGTCATCGTCGAACTCGTGGGCGGCCTCGATCCGGCCGGAAGCTGGGTCGAGCGCGCCCTCGAAGCCGGCAAGAGCGTGGTGACGGCCAATAAAAAGCTCATCGCCTTTCGCGGTGTCGATCTGGAGCGGCTGGCCGCGGCCAGGGGCGGCCATCTCAAGTACGGCGCGGCCGTGGCGGGCGGCATTCCCGTCATTCCCGGCCTCGAACAGGGCCTGGCCGGCGACCGCATCGAGCGCATGGAGGGCATTCTCAACGGCACCTGCAATTTCATCCTCAGCAAAATGGAGGCCGGGCAGGAGTATGCGCCGGTGCTGGCCGAGGCGCAGGCCAAAGGTTACGCCGAGGCCGATCCCACCGAGGACGTGGGCGGATTCGACGCCCGCGCCAAGCTGGCCATCCTCATGCGCCTTGCCTTGCGCGTGCAGATCGATCCCGAAGAGATCGCGCCCCGGCCCATCACCGCCATCACGGCCGTCGATTTCAGCTACGCGCGCGACCTCGGCTGCACCATCCGCCAGATTGCGCGCGCCGAGCGGCGCGAGGGGCATTTGGCCGCCGCCGTCGGCCCCATGCTCGTCGCCCTGCGCTCGCCGCTGGCCTGGTCGCAGGGCACGGAAAACATGGTCGTCGCCAGTGGCCATTACGGCGGCGATGTGGTCTTCTCCGGCCGTGGCGCAGGCGGCCATCCCACGGCGGTGGCCGTGGTCAGCGACCTGCTCGCTCTCGCCCACGGCTCGCGCCGTGTCGAGATTCCTTCGGCTCCCGCGCATGTCAGCGCCGAGTTCGAGGCGCCGCATTACATTCGTTTTGTCGTCAAGGACCGTCCGGGCATCGTCGCCGCCATCACCGCGGCGCTCGCCCGCGAACAGATCAACATTCGCGCCATCGTGCAGAAGGCCGGCTACCCAGCCGACGCATTGCCTTTTGTCGTCACCGTCGAGCCCTGCAAAAACTCCGCATTGCAGCACGCCCTTGCGGAGATTCGCGCCATGGATTGCATGTTGATCGAGCCTCTTGACCTGCAAATGCTCGAGTAGCGCGGTTGTCGTCACCGCATTGCGAAAGCGTCAAGCCGCGTTCCGGGCCGCTTCGCAATCGTGCGAGCAGGGGGGGCTTGCTCCGGCTAGTCTCTGTACTCGCGTCCCTTCCACCGCACGCGCTTCAACACACGGTGTTGAAACCAGCTTCGATAGAGCAGCGCCACAAACAGCGGCAGACCCAACGGCGCCAGCGCGCAATCGGGAAGCGCAAAGTTCGACTTGGCCACGCGCGCATAAAACCGCAAGACCGTGCGCAGCCAGAGTAGAATCAGCAGCCATCCCGCGCCCAGCCATTCCAGGCTGTGCACCCCCAGGCGCGCGTTCCACAGTCCGATCGCCAGCACCGGCAGGCCGAAGAAAAGGAAAAAGTCCACGGCGCGGAAGACGGCCAGCGTCAGCGCATTGTTGAAGAGCAGCTTGAGATTCTTCGTCCAGCCCTCGGCCATCGCCGCCGTGCTGCGATACATGCGTGTCGAGACGGCGTCGTCGGCGTAGCGAAAACGCAGGCCGACCTTGCGCTGCTTGGCCAGGATCGCCAGTTCCACATCTTCCAGAACCCGATCCGCCACGCTGGCGTGTCCGCCGAGCCGGCGATAGGCCTCACGCTCCACTAGTAAAAATTGCCCATTGGCCGCGGCGATTCGCTGCGCCGGATCGGAGACCTTGGCGGGCGGGTAGGCCAGCGCCAGTTCGCAAAAAACCAGCGGCATAAGCGAGCGCTGCACCAGACCGCGCACGATCTGCCGCGGCGAGTAGCTCAACAGGCCCACCCGGTTCCGCTCGGCCTCGTGCATCGCGTGGCGCAGACTGCCCGGTTCGTGGATCGTATCCGCGTCGGTAAAGAGCAGCCACCGCGAGCGCGCCCGTCGCGCTGCCGTCCAGAGGGCGTTGGCCTTGCCCGTCCAGCCCGCTTCGAGCTTGGCGGCCTCGACCACCGTGACGCCCGGAAAACTGCGGGCAATCTCGGCCGTCCGGTCCGTCGAGCGGTCGTCGACGACGATCAGCTCCCAGTCCTTGCCAAGTTGAAAGATCGTCTCCGACTGGACGACAAGCGAGGCAAGGCACTCGCCCAGGCAATCCTCCTCGTTGCGTGCCGGCACAATCACCGTCAGTTCGATCAGTTCGGCTGGCTCCGGCTGGTCGAAGACCGTCCCCGGAGCCGTCTTTGCCGCCCACGCGCGCCAGTCCACGGGCGGTTCAGCCGTGTCGTCCGCCTCGGCCAGTCCCAGCACGGGCTTCCAGCCGCCTGTTTCCATGGGTGTCCTCTTCGCGTTTTTCATCGTGTCGATCCAGAGCCGGTCCCCCCGGCCTTGTCCGTTCCGCCGCTTGGGCGGAGCGCGTGCAGGCCCGTGCCCGTTTTCTTCCTGCCCCTTCGCTCCGTATTATAAGGATGTGCGGTTTCCTCGTTTCCTCTCGTGGCTCCTTCTCGCGCCGCTCGCGCTGGCGGCGGCCTGCAATCGCGGCTCGCATCCGGCGCAGATGGGCGAAGTCGCCCCGGACTTCACCGTCTCCGATGGCGCAACCACCGTCCACCTGGCCAGCTATCGCGGCCAGGTGGTGCTGCTGAACTTCTGGGCCACTTGGTGCATGCCCTGCGTCGCGGAGATGCCCTCACTGCTCGCGCTGCACCATGAACAGCCAAACCTGGTCATCCTTGCCGTCAGCGTCGACGACGACCCGGCGGCCTATACGCGCTTCATCGCCCGGCATCACATCGACTTCCTCACCGTGCGCAACCCCAGTGAATCCATCCCCCGGCTCTATCACACGGACATGTGGCCGGAAACCTACCTCATCGACCGCACAGGCCATATCCGCCGCAAATTTGTCGGCACGCAGGACTGGACCAGTCCCGAGATTGTGAACGGTCTGAAGGGACTCTAAGCGCATCCGCCGCGCCGGCTCCTTTCGCTGGTATGCTTTTCGTATGACCTCCGTCGAGATTGTCTTTCGCTATGCCGCCGAGCCCACCGAAACCGTGGCCTTGGCGCTGGCCCGCGCGCGCGATGTCTACGGCATGCGCAGCCTGAGCTTCGACCGCGCCATGCACACGCTGTGCGTCGACTTCGACGCCACGCGCCTGAACGCCGCCACCGTCGCGCGTCTGGTGCGTGAGGCCGGTCTGGAGATTGAGGAGTTGCCGCCTGCGGTCGAGTCCCTTCCGCCAGCCGAGGCCGCCGTTCCCGCCGCATAAATCACGCGCGTTGCATCGCAGCCGCAATCTTGATACTCTGATTGAGGTTGATCCCTGGCGGCTTCCTCCAGAACGCCGCCCAAGTGCGCCCGTAGCTCAGCTGGATAGAGCGACTGACTACGAATCAGTAGGTCGGGAGTTCGAATCTCTCCGGGCGCACCATAACCTCAGTTTCACCCATCCTGTAGGGCATCCAAGACAACCTCAGCACAACAGCTAGGCCCCGGCGAGCAGTTTTCGCCAGTCGCCCGGCACCTGAGCCACCCGGCTCTTGTCTGCGCGTACCCACGCGCTGTGCGAGGTGCACATGTCTACATCAACCCTCCCTTCCCATGAGGAAAAGGCCTTCCGGCCGGAACCGGCAAGCTCGATCATCGAGTTGATCTACGCCGGCCACGCCCTGGCCAGATACCTTGGCATCAACTCGGGCGGTTCCCTTACCGAGTGTCTCTGCGGAACCATCACCCCCGACCCCGAGATTCCCGCCAACCACCATAAATTCTGCCCGGTCGCCCACTACTACGCCACTGTCGATGCGGTGAGGAAGGCGGCGCTCCTTGGCTAAGCGTGGACCCAAACCCTATCGTCCCGGAAGCGGAAAGCTGCTGCCCATACGCGTGATCGCGCAGCGGCTTGGCGTCTCCACCCGCACCGTGAACTACGACCTCAGAAACGGGCTTGCGAAGCTGCAGGTTCTCACTGCGGAGGTGCGCTGATGGGACTCGACCCAATCTTTGCCACCGATCCCCGCACCGTGAACGCCACTCAGATGGTCGACGCCGTCTTCGGCGCTCTGAGCCACCCGGCTTACCAGCGCCAGCCCGATTGGCTGCGCGAGGACATTGCTGGCCTCGACGAGGAGATCGCTTGCTGCGAGCGGCGCGTCGCTGAACTCTGGAAGGAAATCCCACAGCTTGAGCGCGAACTCCTCGAACAGCAGCGCGACCTGGCCGAGCACAAACTGCGCCGCTACGAAAAGCAATCCGAGTTGGCCGCGAAGACAGGGGGTGCCGCATGAGCACAGCTCTGACAATCACCCCCAGCGCGCCGCTCTCGATCACCGAGACTCGCCGCTCCGCGACCCAGATGGTCCCCGACACGCGGTCGTTGCGTGACGGGGTGGAAGGCGATGATCAAGCCCGAGCACAAACTGTCCATCAGCAGA
>JAJYFB010000050.1 GCA_021785495.1 Acidobacteriota bacterium
ATCTCTCGCTCGACCTGGGCGGACACAATTACACGCTTCAGACCGATCCGTTCCGGGTCAAAGCCCCGAATAAAGCCGGCCGGACCGTGGGCAGCGCCGTGACCGGCGGCCTCTTCGGCACCATCCTGGGCTGTGCGATCGGCCGGGGTGCGGGCTGCGCCATCGGCGCGGGAGCGGGAATCGCCGCAGGCACGGCCGCGGGCGCGGCGACCTCCGGCCCTCCCGCGTGGATTCCGGCTGAAGCGCTGGTCAGCTTCCACCTGACGGCGCCCCTGACGGTGCAGCCGGTCAGTCCGCAGGAGGCAGCCAGACTGGCCCAGGGACTGTATCCCGGCGGCCCGCGTCTCTATCGCCGCCAGCCGTATGCTTCGCCCTACGGCTACGGAGCTGGTTACGGCTACGGGCCGGCCTATTACGCCTATCCCGCTCCCTACTACGTGCCGTACACGATGGTCGGCGGGGTCTACGTCTGGCGCTAGGCCCGGCCTCGGCCGGCTACCGCAGCACCCAGAGCAGCGAGGCAAGACCGGCAGCAGCCAACGCTACCAGCAGCGCCAGGCTGTACGCGCCGGTCTTCCGGCTGCCGAGGCTGAAGGCGTAGAGGCCATTCACGACGTTGTTGCTGGCGGCCGCAATGGTGATGCCAGCCGCGGCCACCTGCACCGGCGTCAGCGTTCCGGCGGCCTGCGTCATGCTCAGCACAAAGGGGTTAATGTCGCTCACGCCCACCAGGGCGGCCAGCGTATAGACGCCATTGTTGCCAAAGGAGTGAATCACCAGTTGCGTCGCCACCAGAATCACGAGAAAAAGCAGACCGAAGAGCAGCGCCGCCGTCAATTCCAGAGGGTTTTTAGCTCCCGTTGCGCTGGCAAGGGCCGGCGTCTTCCGGTCGCAGCGTCGGGTCCACAGCCAGCCGGCGACCGCGGCTCCTGCGGCCAGAACGAGAAACGGCGGCCAAAGCAGGATTGCCAGTGGCCGGCTGAAGAGCGTCACCAGAATCAGCAGGCGCAGGTACATGACGCCGCATGCCATCAGGATGCCGCCGGAAAACAGGTGCGGCTGCTCCTCGCTTTTGCTCTGCCGCGCCAGCGCCACGGTGGTCGCCGTCGAAGAGTACGCGCCGCCCAGCAGCGCCGTCAGCACGATGCCGCCCTGCCCTTTGGTGAGCTTCTGCAAAACATAGCTTGCGTAAGAGATGGCGCTGATGGCCACCACCACCAGCCAGGTTTTGAAGGGATTGATGCGGAAGACGCCGAATGGCTGGTTGGGCAGGATGGGCAGAACCACCGCGCTCAGAAACAGAAACTTGGCGAAGGTGCGAATCTCCCAGGCGTCGATCCGCTGGGCCAGGTTTTCGAGCGCCGTTTTCAGATCGAGCAGCAGAAGACTGGCCACACACAGCGCCGTCGCCGTCCACAAATGACCGTAGCAAACCAGCGCGCCCACCAGGAAGGTCGCCATCCCGGAGACTTCCGTCGTGGCCCCGGCCATGGCGGCCTGCGTGAGCTTATGCCAATACGAAAGCCACAAAAAACCGCTGACGGCCACAAAGCCCACGGTCAGCGGCAGCAGTTGCGGGCCACTGACCACGGCCAGCGCATAGCCAATCAGCCCGATCAGCGGAAAGGTGCGCACGCCGCCAAAGCCATAGCCATTTCCAGCCGCTTTGTGTTCCTCGCGCTCCAGCCCGATCAGAAACGACAAGAAGAGCACCAGGACAATCTGGCCTGCCTGGGGCGGAAATTCCCGAAAAAATTCCATGCGTTTGTCCTCCGCAACCGGTACAAATCCGGCTTGCCACACAGCATACACGCAGGCGCGTCTTTGGCGGATGGCCTTGCACGTGCAACGATCGCCGCACGGAGACAGGGCAAACGCATTGCAGCTTGCGGGATGATTTTGTTTGGAAAGGGCACGGCTTCAGCCGTGCCCTTTCCAAACTGTTCCGGGCGGCCATGCGAAATCCAAATGCGTTTGCCCTGCACGGAGATCGTCCGCGCGCAATCCCTTCCGCTTGTGCGATAGGCTGGAAATACGGAGCGTTCGCGCTGCGGGCAGTTTTGAGGAGCGTGCATGGCTTGGGTCATTTTGCTGATTGGCGTCGTGGTCGGCTTGTTTTCCGGCGTGGTCGGGATCGGCGGCGGCATCCTGTTCGTACCGGCGCTGATCTGGCTGGTACACATGGATCAGCATCGCGCGCAGGGAACCTCGCTGGGGGCGCTTTTGGCGCCGGTGGGCCTGCTGGCTTTCTGGGAGTACTACCGCAAGGGCAACGCCGACATTCGCGTGGCCGCGCTGCTGGCTCTGGGCTTTGTTGTGGGCTCGTACTTTGGCGCTGACTGGGCGCAGGCGATTCCCGAGCTTTTGCTGCGGCGCATCTTCGCCGTGGCCATGATCGCCGTCGGCATGGCCATGTTCTTCGGGCGCTGAGCGGGCGCGCCGGTTGCGCGCGACCACGCCGGTTGCCGCTTGCCCCCGATCCCGCGCAGCGAGTTGCGCCCGGTTTTCGCGCGCCTGCATCGTTTCGTGTCTCATTCCGCAAAATCGCTCTCCTGCTTCGGCGCTCTGGCGGTCGAGCCGCGCAGAATCAGTTCCGCGTCGAGGCAGGTCTGCGCCGGCAGAGGATCGCCCGCAAGCAGCCGGCAGAGATTTTCCATCGCCAACGCACCCATCTGCCGCGCCGGCTGCCGCACCGTCGTCAGCGGCGGCGTCAGCCAGGCGGCAAAGAACAGATCGCCAAATCCCGTCACCGAAAGATCGTTGGGTACGCGCAGGCGGCGCGTGCGCATGGCCTGCATCGCGCCCAGTGCGACAAGGTCGCTTGCGCAGCAGACGGCCGTGGGCGGCCGGTTGAGCCGCAGCAACTCGTGCATGGTCTCCATGGCCGCTTCGGGGCTGCCATCGCAGGCGACGATCCGCTCCGGCGCCAGGCCGATTCCCGCCCGCCCCAGCGCCGACTTGTAGCCGGCCAGTCGCGCGGCTTCGGCTCGGAGGCCGTTGCGGTCGCCCAGGTAGGCGATGCGCCGGTGGCCCAGCCCGATCAGGTGCTGCGCGACGGCGCGCATGGCCTCCCGGTTGGCGATCATCACCGCAGGAGCGGCTTTGCCGGGCGCATCGCTGTCCACAAGCACGAGAGGAATCCGCATGGCTTCGAGCAGCGGCAGGTCGCGGGCGCGCGGCGATGCGACGACGATGCCATCCACGCGCCGCGCAACCATCTCTTCGATTGCACGATGCGCGCGTTCCGCGTCTTCCTGCGCATGGACGAGAAGCAGCGCATAACCGCGTTCACCGGCGGCCTCGGCGACGCCGCGTGCCACCTCGCCGGCGAACGGATTGCCGGCCTCCATCAGCAGTCCCACCGTTTGCGTTTGCCGTGTCGCCAGCCCTCGCGCCAGGGCGCTGGCGTGATAGCCCAGTTCTTCGGCAATGTGGCGAATCCGCGCCGCCGTCTCCGCGCTGACCAGGGGGCTGTTGCGCAGCGCGCGCGAAACCGTCGGGTGCGTCACCTGCGCCAGCCGCGCGATGTCCTTGATCGACGGCGGGCGCGCCGCCGGTTGCTCTGCGCAGCGCACGTTGGCCCGCGCAGTTCCTTCCCGCCGGTTTCCGTCTTTTCCGCTCAACGCATCCGCTCCCGATGCACACGTGTACGGCTGACCCAGTCTCCACGACCTCGCGCCCCGCCGTCAACGCCCGAAACCGCGTTGCAATACCGAGGCACTTGCAAAATTCGGGAATGTCGCGATGCCGCCGTCCCTCCGTGGCTAAAGCCACTCGGATTTTGTTGGCTTGATTGGCACGACTGAAGTCGTGCCCTTTCAAAAACGTGAGGCAGCGATGAATTTTGCAAGGAGCTCTACCGATTCCGTATTGAAAAACGGTTTCTGCGCCCACCATTTTCGCGCCTTTCGCGGAAAAGAATCGGGGTGCGCGGCAAATCCTCCGGGAAGGATCGATAATCGGAAGTACGGCCGCTTGCATGCTTTCTTCCGCGTCGAACTCCTCGATCTCCGCCAATGGACACGCTCCGGCAGTTGGCGCGCTGCGGCGCGGCATTGGCCTGCGTTCGGCCGTGTTGTTCAACCTGCTGGAGATGATCGGCGTCGGCCCTTTTCTCACGCTGCCGCTGGTGATCACCGCCGCCGGACTGCGTCTCTCGATCTGGGCGTGGGCGCTGGGCGCGGTCATCGCCATGGCTGATGGCCTGGTTTGGGCTGAACTGGGCGCGGCCTTTCCGCGCGCCGGCGGCTCCTACGCTTATCTTCGCGAGATTTACGGTCCGAAAGGCGTCGGCAACTGGCTCAGCTTTCTCTTTGTCTGGCAGGTTGGCTTTACGGCGCCGTTGTCGATCGCCTCGGGCGCGATCGGGCTGGCCGGCTTTCTCACCGTCTTTTTGCCCGCGCTCGGCGGCGCACCCATCGCCGCTCTGCCCGCGCTTCACGATACCAACTTCGTCGCGGCGGCGGCCTGTTTGCTTGTCACCGCGCTGCTCTATCGCAATGTCGGTTCGGTGGCGCGTCTGGCCTGGGTGCTCTTTGCCGGCGTGCTCGCGGCGCTGGCCGGCGTCCTCGCATCAGGATTTGCGCACGCCGCGGCGACAGGTGGCTGGCGGATGCCGCCTGGGCCGTCGCCCGTCGCCGCGCTGGGCTCTTTCGGCGCATGGAACGGCCTTGCCCAGGCGACACTGCTCGCCACCTATTGCTACTGGGGCTATTACAACGTTTGTTTTCTCGCCGCCGAGACGCGGCGGCCGGAGCGTACCGTTCCCCGCGCCATTCTGCTGTCGATTGCGATCGTCGCCGCGCTCTATCTGGCAATGGACCTCGCCGTGCTGCCTGCGCTGCACGCGGTTGCGACGCACGCCGCTCAGCCGGCAAATTTTTCTGGCCAGCTTGTGGCCGAGATCGCGCAGTCGGCCTTCGGCCGCTGGGCAGGCTACGTTCTGGCCGCGTTGATCGTCTGGACGGCCTTCGCCAGCATCTTCTCGCTGCAACTGGGCTACTCGCGCGTGCCCTACGCCGCCGCACGCGACGGCAACTACTTTGACTTCCTGGCCGTGCTTCATCCAAAGCACGGCATTCCCCATCGCGCGCTGGTGGCGCTTGGCCTTGCGGGCGCGTTCTTCTGCTTCTTTCCGCTTGCCGAGGTCATCAAGCTGCTGGTTGTTACGCGCATCCTTCTGCAATTTCTACTGCAGCAGGCCGGCGTCATCGTGCTGCGCATGCGCAGGCCCGTTCTGGAGCGTCCGTTCAAGATGCCGCTTTATCCGCTGCCGCCGATTCTGGCGATTGCCGGTTTCGGGTTTCTGCTCGTCTCCCGCGCCCATGCTCTGAAGGAACTGGCCGTCGCCGCCGGCATCGCCGGATCGGGAACGCTGCTCTATCTCGTGCGCGCCCGTCGCCTGCGCCAGTGGCCCTTTGCCGGGCAGGAAGGGGAGTAACGCAGGGCGGAGTCGGCCAGTCTTTTCCAATCGAAAGATGAGGCGGAAGGATTGCGGTAGAGGCGTGCTTGGAGAAGGCTCCTTTTTGCTTTTGCTTTTGCTTTTCGGTAGGGATACAGAATTGACGACCGCCGGGCCGAGGGAATGTGGAAATCGGCCTTTTCGATTTCCACCGCCGGTGGGAAGTCTCCACAACGAGGTATACGGAGGGCCTGATCATCAACAAGCATTTGCTCCCTCGCTGGGACGATGTGCTGGTTGTCGAGATGAAGGCTTTGGACATTGAGAAATGGCTTAAGGCTCTGCGAAACAATAATATGTACAATTATGATCTGGAGACTCATGCAGTTCGAGGCAACAGCGTATAGTTCCAGTCGGGATGGATCTTGTGCCTTTTGAGCCGCAGCCTGTCGATTTCTTCATCCGGCGTTGCTACACCCGTCTCGTACTGATTGGTATCCAGAACGGCTCGGACTTTAAGACCGCTGCGCGTGCGGGCGCCGCCGATGAGATTGACGACGGTTTCGAAATTGGGTAACGGCTTGCCGCGCCAGTTCAGGCTGATGAAAGAGAAAAGGCGGCTTTCGCTTCATGACCGTCACGGGCGGCGTGAACGCCAAGGTCTTTCGCGCGTTTCTCCAGCGACTCCTTACGGGCATGAGGCGCAAAATCTTTCTGATCGTCGATGGACATCCCTGCCACACTGCCAAGTTGGTAAGGCGGCAGTGATTCATGCTATTACCCTGGCAGGACACACCGAGATGCTCAGACTGCCGCCTTCAGATAGTTGAGGCAGCGGGCGCATAAGCTGGCGATGGCGCAAGAGCTGGAGCGCCTGGTCGGCAGGGACGGGCTTGGAGAAGAGATAGCCCTGGAGTGTGTCGCATCCGCCGCGGCACAGGGCTTCCATTTGTCCTAGGGTTTCCACGCCTTCGCCGACGACGCGCAACCCGAGGGTATGGGCCATGGAGATGACGGCGTCGACAATGGGACGGGTGCCTTCAGGTTCGGTGATCATCTCGACAAAGGAGCGATCGATCTTGAGAGCGTCGATCGGCAAACGGTGCAGATAGCTTAACGACGAATAGCCGGTGCCGAAGTCGTCGATAGCGATGCGCACGCCGAGGTCCTTGAGCTTCTGCATCTGGCGTGAAGTTTCAGAGAAGTCGTGCATGACCAGGCTCTCGGTAAGTTCTAGCTCGAGCAACGATGAATCGAGACCGGCTTCGGAGAGAATCGCGGAGACTTCGTTGGAGAAGTCTCCGCCAGCGAACTGAATGGACGAGATGTTGACGGCCACGGGAACGACTTCACAGCCGGCATTCTGCCAGATTTTGAGTTGGCGGCAGACTTGCTGAAGAACCCAGCGGCCGACGGGCAGAATAAGCTGCGTCTCTTCAAGGATGGGAATGAAGTGAGAGGGAGGGATGCTGCCAAGCTGAGGATGTTGAAAGCGCAAGAGCGCTTCGAGGGCGACCAGTTTGCCGGTGGGGAGGCATTGCGGCTGATAGACGAGCGAGTAGGCGCCGTCTTCAAGACCGCGCCGCATGGCGGCTTCGAGGAACTTGCGCTTTGCGTGCTCTTCAATGAGATCGGTGCTGAAGGTTCTGGACCCGAGGCCGGCGAATTTGGCTTCATACATGGCGAGGTCGGCGCGCTGTTCGAGGATTTCGGCGGAGTCGCCATCTTCGGGATAGACGGAGATGCCGATGCTGGCGGTGACGCTGAACTGAGTTTCAGCCATGTGAACGGGTTGAGCCAGGAGGGTGAGCAGTTCGCGGGCGACATGTTCGGCATCGCCGCGGTTCTCCATGCGCTCAACGATGACCATGAACTCATCGCCGCCCATGCGCGCGACGATGTCGCTGGCGCGCATACGTGCGGTGATGCGGTGGGCCATCTCGCGCAAGACAAAATCGCCGGCGGGATGGCCGTATGTGTCATTGATCTGCTTGAACTTGTCGAGGTCGATCCAAAGTACTCCGACGCCGCGGGAGTCGCGCTGAGCGCGCTGAATGGCGCTTTCGAGGCCCTTCTTGCCGAGCCTGCGGTTACCGAGGCCGGTGAGTGGATCGTGGTAGGCGCGGTGAATGAGTTCCTCGTTCATGCGATGGTGATCGAGGATGAGTGCGGCGAGCTGACACGTCGTCTGCAGAAACTCGAGGTCGGATTCGCCCGGGGGATGGAGGAGCAAACTGTAGACGCTGATCGTACCGAGGCAGCAATCGCCGGCAGAGATCGGCGACGTCCAGACGGATTGGGCGCCGTTGGCGCGCAGGAGCTCGGTCCATGGCTTGTGAGCTTCGCGCAAGTCGTCCATGGTGTGCACGGCTTTTGTGGCGAGGGCAATAGATTCGGGGGCGTCCATGTTTTGGATGGCGATTTGCTGGAGTCTGCCGGCCAGCGTAGAAGGCAGAGCGGACTGGGCCGCGAGGATGAGTGTGTCGCCCTGGAGCAGATGCAGGGCGCAGGCGAGCGAGGTGCTGTAGTGGGAGACGGCCTCTGCGACGGCGTGGAGGATGATGGGCGTCGCCTCGTCGCGGACAAGCATTTCGAGGATACGATTGCGGTCGCGGTTCTGCTGTTCGGCTCGACGGCGTTCGGAGACTTCGGCGCGCAACTCGGCGGTGCGCTCATCGACACGCTTTTCTAGAGTGTTGCGCTCGCGGCGAAGTTCTCTCTCAGTCTCTTCGCGGGTGGCAACCTGAGCGCGCATGGCGCGCTGGAGCCAGGTGACATAGAAAGCGACGCCAAAGAGAAGGAGAAGCTGGAGAGACTCGAGGATCTGCAGCACCGAGACAGAGAGGGAATGCAAGAATGCAAGTGTGGTGACTGCGACAAAAATCTGAACAAAGATCAGCGTCCGAAAGACCCCATTGCGCAGAAGAGTAGACAAGCGGCCTCCACATGAGAACGGCATGAGAAAAAATAAGCAAGTGACAGACTAAGACATTTGAAGCAGGCGGACTCTTACTACGAGGATATTTCGGCAGACCGGCGAGAATCTTTCGCGAATATTTTGTTAATTCTGGCGGCTGACAGTCGTGTGCGGGGTCGATGCTGCTTGATCCACTTGAAGAACAGTTCCACCGGCTAGGTCTCTGACAGCATAAAGGTGTTCCTCTTGTCGCCGAACTTCTCACGCGCTTTTCTGCACGTGAACTGCCCATTGATGATGACGCGGTTGCGGTTCATCTTTCGGTTCCAGGCCCTGGCTTCCCGCTGTAGATCGCTCAGAGCAGGAATGCGGCGCTGGCCCAAGCATTGACGGGAGAACAAACTGATCTCGATCTCCGCCTGATTCAACCAACCGCCGTGCTTGGGAGTGTAGTGCACGGTGAAGCGATCCCACAGCAAGCCGCCGATCTTCTCGCCGAAGCGATCTACCAGGCAGGTGGGCAGGTGGCCTTCGTACTTATCGAGGCCACCTGCCTTGTGCAGCACCTGTTTCCCCGGAGCGTTCATTGCCCATTTGCGCCTCCCCCGATTGCGCCAACGGTTACACTTGAGCTGTGAGCGCCTCATCACGCACTGCCCAACCCGCGCGCAAGGAGTTCCTGGCTCTGGCCCGGACGCACACCCTCGTTCCCGTCTGCCGCAGGCTCGTGGCTGACCTTGAAACGCCGGTCTCGGCCTTTTTGCGTGCGGCCTGGCCCGCGCGCGAGTGCTTTCTGCTGGAATCGGTCGAGCGCGGCGAGCAGGTGGGCCGTTACACTTTCATCGGCTTTACTCCGTTCAAGCGCATCGTCGCGCGCGGGCGCGAGATTGTCCTCACCGAGGGCCGCAAGACCCGACGCATCGAGGGCGACATCTTCGCCGTCCTGCGCGAGGCGCTCAGCGGCCACAAACCGGCCCGGCTCGCCGAACTGCCGCCATTTACCGCCGGAGCCGTGGGCTTCTTTGCCTACGACGCCGTGCGGCAGATCGAGCGTCTGCCGGAGCGCGCCAAGGACGAACTCGACATTCCCGACGCCTGCCTGCTCTTCTTCGATGAGGTGCTGGCCTTCGACCATGTGCGCAAAGAGATCTGGCTGGTGGCGACGGCCGACGTTACGCGCGGCAGCGCCACGGCCGCCTACGCGCGCGCCCTCAAGCGCCTGGACCGGCTGGAAAAGCAGCTCAATCTGCCGCTGCCCGTCCGCAAGCTGGCGAAAAACGTCCCGACCGGCAAGCTCAAGGTGCGCCACCGCACGCCCAAAAGCCAGTTTCTCGCCGCCGTCGAGCGCGCCAAGGAGTACATCCGCGCCGGCGACATCTTTCAGGTGGTGCCTTCGCAGCGATTCGACGTCGAGCCCGGCGTGGACAGCTTCCAAATCTATCGCGCCCTGCGCGCCGTCAATCCCAGCCCGTACATGTTCTTTCTGCGCTTCGATCCCAACGGGGCGCTGGGGGCCGCGGCGCGCTCTTCCTCCAAAGGATCGAAAACCATCGAGATTGCCGGCTCATCGCCCGAACTGCTGGTCCGCGTTCACCAGGGCAAAGTCGAGTACCGGCCCATTGCCGGCACGCGGCCGCGCGGCGCCACCGAGGCCGAAGACAACGCGCTGGCCGAAGAAATGATGCACGACGAAAAGGAGCGCGCCGAACACGTGATGCTCGTCGATCTGGGCCGCAACGATGTCGGCCGCGTCAGCCGCTATGGCAGCGTCAAGGTCGACAAGCTGATGTTCGTCGAGCGGTACTCGCACGTCATGCACATCGTCAGCTCCATCGAAGGCCGGCTACGGCCCGAGCTGACGGCCGTCGATGCGCTGCGCGCCTGCTTCCCTGCCGGCACGCTCTCCGGCGCGCCCAAGGTGCGCGCCATGGAAATTATCGAAGAGCTGGAGCCTGTCCGCCGCGGCCCCTATGGCGGCGCGGTTCTCTACGCCGACTTCTCGGGCAATCTCGACTCTTGCATCGCCATCCGTTCGATGCTCGCCATCGGCGGCAAAGGCTACATCCAGGCCGGCGCAGGCATCGTCGCCGACTCCGTCGCCGAGCTCGAATACCAGGAATCGATCCACAAGGCCCAAGCCGTTTTGCGCGCCATCGAACGCGCCCGGCAGATGTAGCTGGCCCTGGGGAAAAACGGCGTGGGTTTCGGCCGTCACTGAGCCTTTTTGCAGCGCTCCATGATTGCGTCGTGCAGGCGCAGGCTCACGTCGATCGGCAGTTCGTAGATCTCGTGGCAGCGGTAGATCTCGATGGTCTTGCGCGTGGTGTCGAGAACCACCTCGCAGTGGCCGCATTTTCGCAGATGGGTTTCAATCTCGGCGCGCGTCTCGGCGGCGATCGATTCGTCAATCACCTCGTCGAGCATGACGAGAAATTCGGAACATTTCATGCCTCAGCCCCGTCTCCCCGCGGCGCCAGGGCGGGTTGCGCTGCGGCCGGAGTCTTTTTCTTGAAGTAGCGGGTCAAGCGATCGCGCAACTGCAGCCGCGCCCGCAGAAGGCGCGACTTGACGGCAGGCACGCTCAGGCCCAGCGCTTGCGCCGTCTCTTCGGTCGAAAGCCCCTCGACGTCGCGCAGCACAAAGACGAGGCGAAATCCCTCGGAGAGCGCCTGAATCGTTTCCTTCAAAATGCTGGCCAGTTCGGACTGGTTGTAATTTTGCTCGGGGTTCGGCGCCCAGTCGGCAAAGTCCCGGGGCATACTGCCTTCTTCGGTCTCGATATCCTCGTCGATCGAGACCATCCTGCCCGCGCGCCGCTTGCGCAGCCGCATCAAACTCTCGTTGACCGCGATTCGCACCAGCCATGTGTAGAACTTCGAGTTCCCCTGAAATTGATCGAGCTTCTCGTAGGCTTTCAGAAACGCGTCTTGCATCACGTCTTCGGCGTCTTCGCGGTTCTGCACGATGTGCTGCGAGATGCGGAAGACCTGCCGCTCGTACTTGCGGACCAGCGTGTCGTAGGCCAAGAGATCCCCGCCGCGCACCTTTTCGACCAGGGCCACGTCCGGGTGCTGCTCGTTTTGTCCTGCTACGGATTGGATGGTCTGCATGAAATTGGGATGCGAAAATCTCGCGGTAAATTTTCGCGGGCCGGTGACGAACCCGCAAATCCGCGACAGCTCAGTGTAAAGGAGGCGGCGCGCCAGCACCAAATCGCACCTGCGGACGGGGCGCATTGTCACATCGTTCGCATCTGGAGCATACTGATCGCATCCCAACCAGGACCGGTCACAATGAGCCTTGCCGTCAGTCACACGGAATACCTGATTTTTGAAACCCGCAAACGCCGCGAGATGGTTCACATCACCGACAAAATCGAGGAGATTGTCGGCCGCAGCGGCGTGCGCGACGGCCTCTGCTTTGTCTCGCCCATGCACATCACGGCGGCCGTTTACGTGAACGACCACGAGAGCGGGTTGATCGAGGACATCGGCAAGTGGCTGGAGGCGCTCGCTCCCGCGCGGCCCGATTACAAGCACCACCAGACCGGCGAAGACAACGGCGACGCGCACCTGAAGTCGCTGCTCCTGCACCACGAAACCACGCTACCGGTCACCAACGGCCGGCTCGATCTCGGCACTTGGCAGCGCGTTTTTTACGCCGAGTTCGACGGCCAGCGCAAAAAGCGCGTCCTCGTGAAAGTGCTCGGGGTGGAATAGCGAAGTTGGCGGCCTTGTCCGGACGGCCGGGCGCCTCTCGCTTTTGAGCAAGGCGTCTGGACAAACCGCCGCGCCGTGATCCGCTGCGGGCCGATCCACACTAGTCCGGTCCGCAGCAGGCAAATTCGCCCGGCGTCCGGCCGTTGCGCCATGCGCGTACCCCTGCCCTGCGGGCTATTCTGTTGGCAGAGGATCGCCACGTCCATGTCCCGCTCTCGTTTCCGCCTTGGTTCCACACTGGGTCCGTTTCTTCTTGCGGCTGCCGCGATGCTTGCCTCGGCCTTGGCCGCTCCGGCTCAGACGGTGGATACCATCGATCCTGCGCTGCGCGCACAGGTGGATCGCATCGCCGCACAGGTGCTTGCGGCCACCGGCGTTCCGTCGGCCTCGGTCGCCATCGTCCAGCGCGGCAAGCTGGTCTATACGCACGCCTACGGCAGCGCGCGCCTCGCCGTGGGATCGTCGCCGGCCATTCCGGCCACGCCCGCGATGCGCTACTCGATCGGCTCCATCTCCAAACAGTTCACGGCGGCGGCGATCCTGCTCCTGCAGCAGGAGGGCAAACTCTCGCTCGACGACCCGGTCGGCAAGTACATTCCCGGCCTGACGCGCGGCAATGAGGTAACCCTTCGCGAGATTCTTTCGCACACCTCCGGCTACCAGGACTACTGGCCGGAAGACTACGTGATGACGATCATGATGCGGCCGGCAACCGTCGACGAGATTCTCGACACATGGGCTAAAAAGCCGCTCGACTTTGAACCCGGAACCCAGTGGCAGTACTCGAATACGAACTACGTGATCGCCGGCCGCGTCGTCGAGATCGTCTCCGGCGAGAACTACTGGCAGTTTCTCCGCGCCCGTATCTTCCGGCCGCTGGCGATGACCTCGGCGTGGAACTCCGACCAGAGGCAGTTAACGCAGGCCGACGCCATTGGCTACTACCGGCACGCACTCGGCCCCCTGCGCGTCGCACCCACGGAGGGCGCGGGCTGGATGTTCGCCGCCGGCGAACTGGCCATGACGCCGCACGACCTGGCGCTGTGGGATGAAAGCCTGATGGCCCAATCGCTGCTTTCGCCCAAAAGCTATAAGGAAATGTTCACCGAGGTGAATCTGAAGAACGGCAAAGGCACGCATTACGGTCTCGGCGTCGAGGTGCGGGAGCGCGAAGGCCATCGCTCGATCGAGCACTCGGGCGAGGTCTCCGGTTTTGTCTCGGACAACGTGGTGCTGATCGACGAGGGCGCGGCCGTGGCCGTGCTCACCAATCAGGACGCCGTGGGCGCGGCTGGCACAATCGCCCATCTCGCCGCTCCGCTTGTCGCCGGTTTCCCGCTTACCGCGCCCGAAGAACAGGCGCTTTCAATCTATCGCGCGCTGCAGCAGGGCCGCATCGACCGCTCGCTCCTTGCGCCGAACCTGAACGACTACTTTACACCCGAGGCCGTTGCGGACTACGCGTCGAGCCTGGCCCCGCTCGGCGAACCGCTCTCGTTGCGCCAGACCGCCTCCGAGCTGCGCGGCGGCATGACCTTCCGCGCCTTCGAAATTGTCTATCCCGGCCGCCGGCTGGAACTGACCACGTACACCTATCCCGACGGCAAGCTGGAGCAGTATCTGATTGCGCCGGAGCAGTGAGTCCGCTTCCATTGCGATGATCGAGGATCGCCGCTCCGGCCCAGGAGCGGTTGGCGGCGCTGGAAACCGGTTTACGGCGGAGCGATGGAATTTCAGGAGGAAACGGAAAGCCGCCACGCGCCCGCCTCTGCGGGAGACGGCGGCTGGCCTCGTCCCTCCCACGGACAAAGACCTCCCGTGGGGTGTCAGCGACGGCCAGCAAAACAGCGCTGGCCCGATTACAACGCTGAAACTGGCCCCGGGCCGCGCTTACTGCGCGCCCTGCTTCAAAATCTCTTCCGCCAGGTAGTTGCGTACGCGGGCATTGTCGCGCAGCGTTTCGAGATACGCGGTTTGCAGCAGCTGCTTCTGGCTGTCGTGCAGCGTCTGATGAATGGCCTGCTGGACGCGCGGGTCGTTCAGCTCGCGCTGGCCGGCCGGTTCGCTCGAGAGCAGCCTGTAGATGGCGAAGTAGGCGATCTTGTGCGTCGCGTCGTAGACGGGGATCGGATCGGTGAACTGGCCCGGTTTGAGCTTGCCGATCGCCTCGAAGGCGGCGGGGTCGGATTTGATCTGCGACTCGCGCACAAAGCCCATGTCGCCGCCGTTGGAGGCCGTATTCGGATCCTCGGAGACGCTGGCCGCGACCGCGGCGAAGTCCACGCCGCTCACCAGTTGCGAATGCGCCGCCTCGATGCGCTGCTTCGCCTCGGCCTCGCCGCCCGGCTTGCCGGGCTGGCTGCCGGTGGCCGGCGTGGGCATGGTCGTCACCACGATCTGCGCCAAGTGGTACTGCGGCTCGATCAGGTCGAAGTCGGCCTTGTGCGCCTGGTAAAAGGCCGAAATCTGCCCATCGGCGATGTCGATCTTCGACTCGATCTCCTTGTTGATGAGCTTGGTTTCGGTCAACTGGCGGCGAATGTCGCGCTTGAGATCGTCGAGCGACATGTTGCGCTGCTTGAGCAGGCTGTTGAACTGGTCGTCGGTGTACGGCGCCTTGATCTCGGTCAGCTTGGCGTTCACGTCCTCGTCGCTGGCGGTCAGGTTCAGCTTGGCCGCCTGCTGCTGCATGATCTCGTCCTGAATCATCTTTTGCAGCACGTTGAGGCGCAGAATGTTGGCCTCCTGCGAGGAGGGCTTCTGCGGGTTATCGCCGAGCTGGATGCGGTAGTTGCGCTCCAGATCGGCCCGCTGGATCTCCTTGCCGTTGACCGTGGCGACGACATCGGCCGAGGGCGAACGGTGGCACGCCGCCAGAGGAAGAAGCAGAAAGCCGCCCGCCAGAAGCAGAGCGGCGGCATGAGAGCGCACGAAACAACGAGATAAGACTTGCAAGCTGACTTCTCCTGTGGAGCCTTCCATGGCTCCGGCAATCAAGAATAAACCCCGCAACCGGCCCAAGGGTAGCCCATTTTTCACGGGCCGGGGTTGCCCGTGGCGTTCTTTGCGGCCGACGGCGCTGGCTGCGCTGGCGGCGCTGGCGGCGCTGGCGGCGCAAGCGGCGGAGGCGCCTCGCCAGCGGCTCGCAGTGCGCGGTCGATGACCAGCCAGAGTTCGCGGGCGGGAACGGCGCCGCCACCGACCCGCTCCCCGTTGACAAACAGCGTTGGCGTTCCATCCACGTGCAAGGACGCGGCCAGTTTCATGGAATCGTTGATCGCCGTCTGGTCCTGTTTGGCGATGCAGGCGTCGAGCGTGGCCAGATTGAGTTTGTTGAGCGCCGCCTCCTGGCGTGCGATGCGGTCAAGGGCGTCAAAGCTCTTCGTCAGGACGCGATCCGGGCCGCTGACCTCCTCGCCGTGGCCGTGCACGTAATCCACGTAGCTCCAGTAAACCGCTCCGTTCTGCGCGGCCAGACAGTTTGCGTCCACGGCGGCGTGCATGGCCCAGGGGTGCATCTCCACGAGCGGATCGTCCTTATAGACGAACCGCACCATGTCTTTGTAGTGCGCCATGGTGAGCGGAAAGAGTTCTTCGTGCATCCGGCCGCAGAAGGGGCATTCGAGGTCGTCGAAGTTGACCACCGTGACCTTGGCCTGCGCATTGCCGCGGATGGGACGGCCGGCGATCGGAATCGCATCGGCCGGGTCCTTCGTCAGATCGAGCGTGTCCAGATGGACGAGCTTTTTGTCATCGTCGGAGATGAGAAAGTCGACCTCGGTCGATTTGCCATGGCTGGAGAGCGTGATGGGCAGCGTCTCGTAGCCGGTAAACTGGCTCGATTTCCGCGCGCCGATGGCCACATCGACATCCGGCGCAACATCGTACTGCGAGCGCACCAGCACCTCGATGCGGCGATTGAGCGCAGGATCGGGCGCTGCGGGCGGGGCCGTTTGCGCCTTGCATCCCACGGTCAGCCCAGCCAACAGCATTCCAGCCAAGAAACGAACGTTTGCCAAAAGGACTTCCTCTGAGGAAAGCATACTCCAGGCGGCCGGGCTTCGGCGCAGGGCCGTTGAGCCGTGGTCGGGAGCGGTGGAGATTCCGCGCTGCCGCCGCGATCGAGATGCGCCGGCAGCGCCGCAAAAGCTACAGCACCAAAGGGCGCGTCCAGCGCAGGCGCGAAAGCGGCCAGACCGCGAGCAGGGAAAGCAGCAGCACGGCCGCCGGATAAAGCACCTCGGCGACGGTCGAGTGCAGACGGCACAGAATCTGCTGGTGGACGAAGAGCGGGTGGATGCAATAGATGCCGAGCGTGCATCGGCCCCATCGCGCCAGCGTGGGCCGGCTCAGCCAGGAAGGCGCAGCCAGGGCGAGCATCGTTGCGCCCAGGCCCATCGCGTAGGTTCCAAAGACAAAGTCCTGATGGATCACCCGGACCGGGGGCGCATGAAACAGCGCATGAATCAGCACAATTTCCGTGCGATGCAGAATAAAGCCCGCGGCCAGCAGAAACATTCCCCAGCGGCGCCATTGCGGCCGGGGCGGATGCGCGGAAAGCAGATAGCCGGTTGCGAAAAAGAGCGTGCTGAAAAACGGCCCGTCGCGCGGGTCGAAGGGAGCGCCGAAGAACCGCGGCGAAAAGCCGATGGCGGTTTGCGCATAGGCGCGGCCCAGAACCGCCAGAACGAAAAGCGCGATGCCGGCGGGCAGAAGAAGGCGATCCTGGCGAAAGGCGACAAAAAACCAGCAGACGGCAAGAGCGCACAGCAGGGCGGGAAGAAACCACAGATGATGCGCGGTGCCTTCGAAGAGCAGTTGCAGCGGCGGCTGCGCCAAGGATGAAGCCGCGAAGGATTGTGCGCCGGGAAACCACGGGAAAAGGCGGGCGACCACGGGTTTAAGGCCGTCGATGCCCAGGAAAAACGCCGACCAGACGGCAAAGACCATCCCGATCCGCTGGAACATGGCGAGCGATACGGCCGCTGGATTCTGCCCGCCGCGAATCTTCCTGCCCCAGTAGTAGCCGGAGATGCTGAAGAAAAAGGGAACGGCGAAGCGGCAGGCGGTCGTGATGTAGACATACAGAATTTGCCATCCGCGCCATCCGTATCCCAGGTGATCGGGATTGAAGGGCTCGGTATGGAGACAGATCACACAGAAGATCGCGATCAGCCGCATCGTGTCCACAGCCAGATTGCGGCCGGCTTGCGGTCTTTCAGAAAGGTTCATATCCATGTCATCCGGCCGGAGAGGTTTTTGAACCTGCGCAGAACGGAAACGAACAATCGGTCTTGACCAGCAGACGGATCCGGCAAAAACGCGCCGCCCCTCTTTGCAACTTTAATCGATTGGGTCGGCAAAACGCGCCTTGAGCGCATCCGTCCCAGGGCAATCGCATTTCAAAACATCTCCAGAAGTCTGAATAGGAAGTCGTCATCCCATCCGGCGCGTTTGAACTTTCCGCGCAAGGAGCCATTTGAGCCTTCTTTTTGCATGGCGTTGATGGCCATGTGACGCAGTACGGCAAGATTCTCCGGGCCGTGGCCCATCCTTGTTCGGTCCTGATCTTCGTTCATCACCACATCCAAGCGCCAGTGCAGGCTGTTTTCCACGCCCCAGTGCTGGCGCGCCACCTTGTTCAACCGTTCGGGCGTCAGCGGCTTGCTGAGCAGATAATAGGCGGTCTCCGTCGTTGTCTTTTCGGCAGTTTCGCGCACCCGGACCACTTTGCCAACCGCTTGCAAGCCGGGCCATTGGTGCTGTTGCTGAAGCCAAGCGATCTCGGTGGAAACCGTGGCCGAGCGCGTCTCGATCCTGCCGTGACCGGCATCCACTGAGCCGGTTTCGGAAATTCGGACAGGGGGATGAATGGAAGGGGTGTTCCCCAGCGAGCCATTAAGAAGGCAGAAACGAGGCGCAACGCTGACCAAGCGTCCACGCCGA
>JAJYFB010000189.1 GCA_021785495.1 Acidobacteriota bacterium
ATCTTCAGCTTTCAGCTTGCGTAGGCGGGATGAGGGCGCAACTGCCGGATGACACGCAGGTCGCGGGCTTGCCGATTTGCTGATTCGCTAATGCGGCCGTCCGGGCAGCACGAAATGCCGCTCGCAGCGTGGTTCGTAGTTGTCGCCGGCCATGATAACCGAGCTTGAGTAGTGAGCCGGTTTGCTGTCGATCAGCCGCTGCGGATAGAGCGCCTTGGCCCCGCAACTGCAGTAGGCCACCAGTTCCGTCAGGTTGCCCGCATACGTACGCACCAGCCAGGAGAGATCGAGCATTTCGCCGAAAGGCATCCCGCGAAAGTCGAGTTCCAGGCCGGAGACCATCACGTCGTGGCCGGAATCGAGCAGCCGCTTGGTGAAAAGGAACAGGTCATGGACGAACTGGCCTTCGTCGATGGCGACGCACTCGACGCGCTTGCCGATGCGCTGCTCCGTCTCTGCAATGACGGGCAGCACCGGCCAGGGATCGTGGGAAGGGAACTCGACCGCCTCCATCTTTCCGCAGCCGTTGCGATTGCGGCTCTCGACCAGGCCGGCGGCGGCCTTGGTGTCGGCGCTCGGTTTGAGCAGCATCACGTATTGCCGGGCATATTCGCGGCGCGTCTCGATGCGGCGCAGCAGTTCTGCGGTTTTGTTGCTCCGCATCGGTCCAACGATCAGTTCGAGTTTGCCCGGCACGCTTGGCTCCGTCAATCGTGGTCCGTGGTCCGTGGTCCGTGACGCGTGACTCTTAGCTGCGAAACGAATCTGCACTCAAGCTTGCGCTTTGCACAGCCGAATCGCTTGACCCGCAACTCACGTCCTATGCCGTGGCCCGCCGCTGCTCCCGCTGCCCCAGCCGCACACTGACAACCTTCGACACGCCCGGCTCCTGCATGGTGACGCCATAGATCATATCGGCGGCCTGCATCATGCGCTTGGAGTGCGTGACGATCAGGAACTGCGTGTCGCGGCTGAGCGAGCCGATCAGGTCGGCGAAGCGGCCCACGTTGGTTTCATCCAGTGGCGCATCGACTTCGTCGAGCACGCAGAAGGGACTGGGCCGGAACTGGAAGATGCCCACCAGCAGAGCCAGCGCGGTGAGCGCCTTCTCGCCGCCTGAGAGCAGCAGCACGTTTTGCAGCTTTTTGCCCGGAGGCGACACCACGATGTCGAGGCCGCTCTCGTCCTGGTTCTCCGCGTCGGTTACGCGCAGGAAGGCCTGACCGCCGCGGAAGAGCTGCGCAAAGACTTTGCCGAAGTTCTCGTTGATCTGCGTAAACGCCTCGTCGAATCGGGTGCGCGAGATCTGCTCGATCTCCTTGATGGTCTCCTGCGTGTTCTCAATCGATTCGATCAGGTCCTGGCGCTGCGTCTGAAGGAACTCGTGGCGTTCCGCGGTTTCCTTGTACTCGTCGAGCGCCATCATGTTGACCGGGCCCATCTGTTCCAACCGCTGTTTGAGCCCGCGGCAGGTTTCTTCTTCGGCGGTGAGCTCTTCGCCTGCGAGCCGCACAATTTCCTCATCGGCGCGCAACACCTGCGCCTCTACGTTGACCTCGGCCAGGCAGCTTGCCTCGAGATACTCGAGGTCGGAGCGCAGCTTGGCCAACTCGCTCGAAAGTCCGGCGCGAGATTCGCGCAACTGATCGAGCGCCGCCCGCCCGGTCTTGAGTTGCGTCTCCATTTCGGCCAGTTGCGCGCGCAGTGCCTGCGCCTGTTCGGCGACCGCCTGCGACCGGGCCAGCGCTTCCGCGCGAATCTCGGTCAGATCCTTCTGGCGCGCGACCAATGCTATGTTTTCCTGGATGCGCTGCTCGCGTTCCTTCTCCGCCGCGATCCGCTGCTGTTCAATCGACTGCACCCGACGGGTAAGATCGCCAAAGAGCCGGTCGATGCGCTGGAAGGCCGCTTCAGCGCCGCGCCGCCGTTCTTCGAGACCGGCCAGCTCGGCCGTCATCTGCGCGGCCTCCTGTTGCACGGCTTCGCGCTTGAGCCGCAGCGTTTCCAGTTCCGCCAACCTCGTGTTCAGGCCGCTGTCCGCCTGGCTGTGCTCATTTTCGAGCCGCGCTGCTTCTTCGCGCTTTTCGGCGACCGCCCGGAGCTTGACCTCGTGCGCTTCCTTGTTGCGCGCTGCCTGCGACTGCCACTCCTGCAAGCGCCGCTCGATGCGCTGCTCCTCGGTCTCCATCTGCCTGAGCGCCGCAGCCAGTGTGGCTGTTTCGCTGGTGCTTTGCCGCCGCTCCTCGCCGCGGGCTTCGAGTTGCGCCGTCGTCTCCTCGATCTCGCGGCTGAGCGCCTCGGCCTCCTGCTGCGCCCGATTGAGGTTGGCTTCGAGTTTTGCCAGCCGGTTCTCTGTCTCGCGCAGCTCGCGCTTCAGCGCCAGAGGACCCTCGCTGGCCGGCTTGCCGCCCGTTACCGTCGAGCGGTGGAAGCACTCGCCGTCCGGGGTCAGAAAATATGCGTGCCCGTAACGCAGCGCCAGCCTCTGCGCTTCGACGGCATTTTCAGTGAGATAGCCGTGGCGCAGTTTGGGCAGCACTCTTTCGAGCGAGCGCCCAAGGCCGTTCAGCACTTTGACGGCATCGCGCAGCGGGATGGCGCCAGGCTCGTTTACCTGTATTTCGTCGGAGGCGAAGAGCTCTCCCTGCGCATCGGAATGGATCAGAAACGTTGCCCGGCCATCGCTGGTCTTGAGCACGCGCACGCCCTCTTCGGCCGCGTCCCAGCTCTCCACCACGACGTAGTTCAGCTCTTCGCGCAGGAACTCGTCCACCACGCCTTCATACTCGCCGCTGACTTCGAGGAAGTCGGCAAGCGTGCCCACCGGCGCAACCGACGGCCCGAGGGCTCCCGGTTTCAGCAATCGGCGTACAGAGTCGGTGGCGTAGCCGTGGTTGCGAATCAGTGCCTGGAGCGAATCCCGTCGCCCGGCGACGGCGGCCTGTTCGCCGCGCAGTCGGTTGGCCTCGGCGCGGCGCGCGCTTTCTTCGCTGCGTTTGGCGGCGACCGTCTCGCGCAGCGCGGCAATCTCCTGCTCCAGCCGCCTCACGGTCGCGTCCGCCGACTCATGGCGCAGCCGCGACTCGGCAATCTGCACGCCCAGGTTCTCCTGTTCGTTGCGCGCCTGGCCCATTTCGCCGTTGAGCCGCTCGGCTTCGCGATCGAGTGCGGCCAAACTTTCTTCGCCCTGCGCAATGTAGTTGCGTGCGTTGGCGGAGAGCGTGATCAGGTGCATGGCGTGGCGGCGTTCGGCTTCGAGATCGCGCTCAGCCTTGAAAACCTCCTCGGCTGCTGCACGCGCCTCGTGCTGCCGCGCCTCCACTTTGGCATGAAACTCGTGCGCCTCACCGGCTGCGGTTTCAAGAAAGCTCTTCTGTTGCGCGCGCTCCTCTTCAATACCCGCCAGTTGCGTTCGCGTCTGTTCGAGTTCCGCGGCGGATGCTGCAATCCGCGTCTCCAGATCGCCCACGCGCTCCGTGTTGCTGCGCTCGCGCGCCGCGGCCCGTTCCAGTTCGACAGCCGCAGTATTGCTGCGCGTCTGCGCCTCCTGGCCCTCGCGGTCCAACTCGTAGCCGCGCTCGGTGAGCGTGTGCTGGCTCGCCTCCTGCTGCGCAATCTCTTCGACCGCGCCATTCACCTGCCCGGTCAG
>JAJYFB010000190.1 GCA_021785495.1 Acidobacteriota bacterium
CGCGATATTCACGAACTGCGCCTGTTCAAAGGCCCTGGGGGATACTCGCTGCCGAACGGCAGCGGAAACGGCGCCGCCGCCGCGGTCGAGGACGACAGTCCGCCTTCCGCCGCGGAGATGATAGAGAGTTTCGGCCTGCGCGTGCGCCAGGCCATGAATCAGGTGGTCGTGGGCACGGTGATGGGCGGGGCCCAGCCGGTGGCTACGGCTCTGGACCGCGAGGCGTGGCCGGAGGTGGTCGGCACGGTCGCGGGCGATGACACCGTTCTTGTAATCTGCCCCGACGTGCGCCGGGCAGGCGAAGTGGAAGCCCGGCTGAGGAAAATGCTGCAATCATGAGCGATTCGATACAAACGGCGGTTGTGGGTGTTACCGGCTATGCGGGCGCGGAGCTTGCCAGGCTGCTGCTGCGCCATCCCCGCTTGCACGGCAAGCCTCCGGTCTTCGCCGGGCGCGTCGATCAGAAAGACCTCGCCCGCGGCGGCGTCCCCCTGATCGAGATTCATCCCCATCTGGCCGGCGGCAACGGCAGCGGCCAGCTCATGCAGGAGCCGTTCTCGTGGGAATTGCTTGCCCGGCGCGGCGTCGATGTTCTCTTTCTCGCCACCCCTCACGAGCAGTCGCGCCAGTGGGTTCCCGAGGCCTTGGCGCGCGGGTTGCGCGTCATCGATCTGAGCGGCGCCTGGCGGCTGACCGATGCGGCCAACCGCGCCGTATACGCCTTCGACGACGAGGGCTCCGAACAGGCCGCCGCCATCCAGGCGCAGGCCGTCTACGGCATGCCCGAGCTGCATCGCGCCCGGATTGCCGGCGCGCGCCTCATCGCCAACCCCGGCTGCTACTCAACCTGCGTCATCCTGGCCGTCAAGCCGCTGGTGGCGGCGGGCCTCGTCGATCTGAGCCACGGCATCGTCGCCGACGCCAAGAGCGGAGTGAGCGGCGCGGGCAAAGCACCCACCGCCAAGACGCATTTTATGTACGCGGCCGATAACCTTTCGGCCTACGGCGCCTTCACCCATCGCCACACCGGCGAGCTGCTCGAGCAGATTGGCGTCGCCGCCGCCGATATCGTCTTTACGCCGCACCTGCTGCCCATTCCGCGCGGCATTCTGGCCACCATCTACCTGCGCTTCAAAGAGCCGCAGACCAGAGAAAGCGTGGCGCGCGTCTACCACGAGTTCTTTGCCGGCAGCCCGCTGGTGCGGCTCTACGACAAGGCTCTGCCGCAAATTCAATACGTGGCAAGAACCAGCTATGCCGACATCGGCTTTCATCTCGACGCCGGCGGACGCCGCGCCGTCATCGTCAGTTGCCTCGATAACTTGCTCAAGGGCGCGTCCTCGCAGGCCGTGCAAAATCTCAACGTGATGATGGGCTGGCCCGAATCGGAGGGTCTTGAATGAAGTTCGCCGCGGAGGGCCGTGAATGAGGTTCGTGGTCAAATTGGGCGGAGCGGGCCTTGAGACGCCGTCGCTGCTGGAAGCCTGTACGCGCGCCATCGCCGACCTTGTCCGCGACGGCAATCAGGTGGCCGTCGTCCACGGCGGCGGCGTGCAGTTGACGCGCACCCTCAAGGCGCTGGGCAAGCAGAGCCAGTTCATTGAAGGACTCCGCGTCACCGACGCGGAAACCCGCGACGTGGCGCTGATGGTATTTGCCGGCAAGGTAAACAAAGGCCTGGTGGCCGCTCTCGGCGCGCTCGGCCAGCCGGCCGTCGGGCTCTCCGGCGGCGACGGGCTGATCTTTCGCGCGCGCAAAAAGCGCATGGCGCACGACCTCGGCTACGTAGGCGAGATTGCCTCCAGCGATCCGCGCTGGATCGAGGCCATCTGGCAGTTGAACGGCGTGCCCGTGTTCTCCTCCATGGCCCTCGGCTTCGACGGCGAGTACTACAACATCAACGCCGACGAGATGGCCGCGGCCTGCGCCATCGCCTGCCGCGCCGACGCGCTTGTGTTCCTGACCGACGTGCCCGGCGTCAAGGATGCAAACGGCGAGGTGCTGCGATGGCTCAGCATCGACCAGATCGCCGAGATGGCCAAAAGCGCCGTCATCTCCGGCGGCATGTTGCCCAAGCTGAGCGCCTGCCGCGAGGCTCTGTTGAACGGCGTCAAACGCGTACGAATTTTGCCCGCCGAAGCTGCCTCTTGTTTGCCTGACCTGTGCAGCTCCCGCGTAGCCCAAGGCACTGAAGTGATGGTGGCCTGAGGAGAAATGGAATTGACCAAACTCGAACAGATTCGCGCTGCGGAAGCACGGCTGCTGCTTTCCACCTACGACCGCAACCCCATCCTCTTCACCGGCGGCGAAGGCGTCTACCTGATCGACGAACAGGACGAGCGCTATCTCGACCTGCTCAGCGGCATTGGCGTTAATGCGCTCGGCTACGGCCATCCCGCCATTGTGGAAGCCATCGCCCGCCAGAGCCGCGCGCTCATCCACATCTCGAACCTCTACTACCACGAGGGCCAGGCGGAGCTTGCTCTGCGCCTCACCGAGCGCACCGGCCTCGACCGCGCCTTCTTCGCCAATACCGGCACTGAAGCCTGGGAGGGCGCGTTGAAGCTGGCGCGCGCCTATGCCGGCGTCAAGCGCAGCGAGGGCGCCAACATCGGCACCAAGTTCCTGGCGCTGGAGCAGAGTTTTCACGGCCGCACCTTCGGCGCCATGTCCACTACCTACAAGGAAAAGTACCGCGAGCCTTTCGCTCCCGTCGTTCCCGGCGTCGAGTTTGTCCGCTTCAACGACGTCGCCGACCTGCGCGCCAAGTTCTCCAACGACGTCTGCGCAATTCTTGTGGAAGCTATCCAGGGCGAAGGCGGTGTGCGCCCGCTCACCCAGGAGTTCTTCGCCGAGGCGCGCTCTCTCGCCAGCTCCACCGGCGCGCTGCTCATCGTAGACGAAATTCAAGCCGGCATGGGCCGCACCGGCAAGTGGTGCGCCTACCAGCACTACGGCATTGATCCCGACATCACCACCCTGGCCAAGCCGCTCGCCGGCGGCATCCCCATGGGCGCCGTCCTCTGTACTGAAGAGGTTGCGCGCGCGCTCCACGCCGGCATGCACGGCACCACCTTCGGCGGAGGCCCGCTGGCCTGCGCCGTAGCCATCGCCGTCATCGACACCATCGAGAAAGAGGGTCTGCTCGCGCACGCAACCGAAGTCGGCGATTACTTCCAGGCGCAGTTGCGCGCCCTCGCCAGGCGCCACGATTCGATTCTCGACGTGCGCGGCAAGGGTCTGATGGTCGCCGCCGAGCTCGATTCCGCCGAACTGGCCAAGCTCGCCGTCGCGGAGATGCTCAAGCGCCGCATCCTCATCAATTGCACCAGCGACACGGTGCTCCGTTTCCTGCCGCCTTACATTCTGGAGCGCGCGCATGTGGATACCGCCATCCAGGCGCTCGACGAAATCTTCACCGCGCACGCCGGCGCGCACGCCGCGGCCCCATCCCAAGGAGGACAGATCCATGGCTAGCAGAACCGTAATTGAACACCCGGAGGCCTCCGTTCCCGTGCAAAAGGATCCCGACGTCCTGGCCGCCGCCGCGCGGCTGGCCGGCGAGGACCTGTGCTCCATCGCCGACCTTTCCAGCGCCGAGGTGCGCGCCATTCTCAAGTTGGGCCGCGA
>JAJYFB010000051.1 GCA_021785495.1 Acidobacteriota bacterium
TTGCACCGGCCGGGACTGATTGCGTGCAGCGCCGGCGAGAGCCAGCGGCGATAGACGGCGAGCAACGCCAGCAGAAGGCGCGTCATCATCGCGCGGCGGCTCCCGGCGCAGCGGCCCTCGGCGCGCAGGTTGGCCTGCGCGGCACGACCGCCGGCAGTTCAGCCCAGCGCGCGGCGTCGGCGCGAGCCTGCGCGAGAATGCGCTCGACCTCGGCCTCCAGTTGCGCAAAACCGAGGGTGAGCACCGCGCGCCGGGGGTGGAAGATCAGGTCGAAACCCGCAGGCAACAGGGCGATGTGACGGCGCAGCGCCTCGCGCATCCGACGCTTGATGCGGTTGCGCTCGACGGCCTTGCCGATCACCTTGCCCACCGTGAGACCGACGCGCGGGCCGTCGGGTGGCTCGCCGCCGGCCTTGGCGGGCGATTGCGGAGCCAGAAACCAGCTCATGGACGCGGATTGCCGCTTGCGGCTGGCCGCGTAGGCGCGCTGATAGTCGGCGTGTTTGCGCAGACGCGCCCCCGCCATGGACTGGCGTTGAGCACGTCTGGATGGAGAGTTCATGCGGAAGACTCGGGGAAATACCGCTTTACTGGGACGGCGCGCCGCGTCACCGGGCGGTGCCTCGTGCGCGCGCCGGAAGCAGGCCCAAGCCGCGGCTAGTCGCGGAAGCCCGCGCTGACCGCGACGCGCTTGCGACCTGCCGCGCGACGGCGGCTGAGCACGGCGGCTCCGGACTTGGTCTTCATGCGCGAACGAAAACCGTGCTTCTTCAAGCGGCTGCGGCGGTTGGGCTGAAATGTGCGTTTGGGCATCGTGACCCGCTCCTGTTTCTCAAGAAAATCGGCGTATGTGCAACGTCTCTCAGTATATCGCAGCCGCAGACGAGAATCCAGCGTGCGACGCCCATCGCAAGACAATCCCATGGGAAATTGCGGCGCGATGCGGTTTGGAAAGGGCGCGGTCTTTGCCGTTTACCGGCGCGAAAAGGACTCCATCTTGCAAAAATCAGGCGCAAAACCGGGAAAAGTGCCGCCCGCTGGAACATACTCGCGCTGAGCCTGCGCAATTGCGGTTCTCTCCGGTCAATCGCCATGCGAGAATGAAGGCAGCGATGACCAACGCCCATTCTGTTGCCGTTCCCGATCCTGTCGCCGTCACCCCGGAGCTGCTTGCGCAGCACGGGATCACCGCGGAAGAGTACGACCGCATTCTTGCCGCCCTGGGCCGCGCGCCCTCGCTCACCGAGCTGGGCATTTACAGCGTGATGTGGAGCGAGCATTGCTCGTACAAGTCGAGCCGCGTGCATCTGAAGCGGCTGCCGACCCAAAGCGACCGCGTGGTGCAGGGACCGGGCGAGAACGCCGGCATCATCGACGTGGGCGACGGCTGGGCCTGCGCCTTCAAGATCGAGAGCCACAACCACCCCAGCTACATCGAGCCCTATCAGGGCGCGACCACCGGCGTGGGCGGCATTCTGCGCGACATCTTCACCATGGGCGCGCGTCCGCTGGCCGTGATGGACTCCCTGCGCTTTGGGCCGGTGCGCGAAGGCGAGGGCGCGGAAGCCGAGTTGGTGCGCAAGAATCACGCCATTGTCGAGGGCGTGGTCAGCGGCGTGGCCGGTTACGGCAACTGCTTCGGCGTGCCCAATCTGGGCGGCGAAACGAAATTCGAAAGCTGCTATAGCGGCAACCCGCTGGTGAACGCCTTCGCGCTGGGCCTGGTGCGCAAGGACGAAATCTTTTACGGCAAGGCCAGCGGCGCGGGCAATCCGGTGATCTACGTCGGCGCCAAAACCGGCCGCGACGGCATTCACGGCGCAACGATGGCCAGCGAGGAGTTCAAGGAAGGGTCGGAACAGAAACGGCCGAATGTGCAGGTCGGCGATCCGTTCATGGAGAAGCTGCTGCTGGAGGCATGCCTGGAGGCGATGCAGACCGGCGCGATCGTGGGCATTCAGGACATGGGCGCGGCCGGGCTGACCTGCTCGACCTGCGAGATGGGCGCGCGCGGCTGCGTCGGCCTCGAGGTCGAACTGGACCGGGTGCCGCAACGCGAGACCGGCATGAGCGCCTACGAGATCATGCTCTCCGAAAGCCAGGAGCGGATGCTGCTGGTGGCCGAAAAGGGCCGCGAAGACGAAGTCCTGAAGGTTTTTGCGAAGTGGGGACTGGACGCGACCATCGTGGGCACGGTGCAGCCCGAGTCGCGGCTGCGCATTCGCCATCACGGCATGCTCGTCGCCGATATTCCCAATGAATCGCTCACCGATGATGCGCCGCTCTACCACCGGCCGGTCGGTGAGTGGAAGTCGCCGGTGACGCTTGAGCCTCCGGACGAGATTGCCGCCGAGTTGACCAAGGATCGCGACTACCTGGCCGATCTCAAAAAGCTCCTCGCCAGCGCGAATGTCTGCTCGAAGCGCTGGGTTCACGAGCAATACGACTCGATGGTGCAGACAAACACCGTTCAGGGCCCTGGCGGCGAAGCCGGCGTGATGCGGATCAAGGGAACGGGGACGAAAGAAGCAGGGACGAAGGGACCGAGGGACCAAGGCAAGAAAGAACGCGGCCTGGCCATGGCGCTCGACGGCAACGGCCGCTGGGCCTGGCTCGATCCCAAGCTGGGCGCGATGCACGCCGTGGCCGAGGCCGCGCGCAAGGTGGCGCTGACGGGCGCAACGCCGGTGGCCGCCACCAACTGCCTCAACTTCGGCAATCCCGAAAAGCCGGAGATCATGGCCCAGCTTTCGGCGGCCATCGACGGCATCGCCGAGGCCTGCACGGCGCTCAGCACGCCCATCACCGGCGGCAACGTCTCGCTATACAACGAGACCAAGGGCGAAGGCATCTATCCGACCCCGGTGCTGGGCATCGTCGGCATTCTCGACGACGTCACCCGGGCCGTTCCCGCTGGTTTTCAGCGCGAAAAAGACGCGATCGTGCTCCTCTGGCCGGTACCGCGCGGCGAGAATCCCGATCCCAATCTGAACGTGCCGCTCAATCCGCCGCCTATCAGCCAGTACCCGCTGCCCGCGCTCGAACGCGAGCCGCGCGCGCACGAAGAGCCCGACGCAACCGACGCCGAGGCACTGGCCAACCTGATTTCTTTCGGCTCCTCCGAGTTCGCCAAAGTGATTCTGGGCGCAACCTGGGGCAGGCCGCCGGCGCTCGATCTCGACGCCGAGGCTGCGCTGCACAAGCTGCTGGCCGATCTGGCCTGGCGCAAGCTCGTGCGCTCGGCGTGCGACGTCTCCGACGGCGGCATCGCCGTGGCGCTGGCGCAGGCGGCCTTCGCCAAAGGCATCGGCGCAACCGTCGAGCAGGATGCTTCGCTGCTGGCCGAGCCGCTCTTCGGCCTCTTTGCCGAACCGGCCTCGACCGTGCTGCTGACCACCGCGCCCGATCATGTCGCCGAGATTGTGCAGCTCGCCGAAGAGGCCAACTTCCTGGCCGCGCGCATCGGCGCGACGGGCGGCAACCGGCTGGAGATTCGCGTCGAGGGCGAAACCTTTGTTTCCGCCGCACTCGACGAACTGCGCACACCCTGGGCCAAGTCGCTCGAAGCCGCGCTGCACGACGAGGTCGTCGCATGACGCATCGTCTTTATCAAGGCATTCCCGGCGTCATCGATCGTTCCGCGTCGTTGCGCGCGAACAGGTTTTGCGTTCCCGCTCCCTCAGCCTCTCAGCCTCTGAAGTTTGCCGCCGCAGACGACAAACTCCGCGAGGAGTGCGGCGTCGCCGCCATCTACAATCACCCTGGCGCGGCGCGGCAGATCTATCTGAGCCTTTACGCCCTGCAGCATCGCGGGCAGGAGTCGGCCGGCATCGCCACCGCCGACGGCCAGCACCTGGCCAACATCAAAGGCATGGGCCTGGTTTCGGAGATCTTCACCGACGATGTGCTGGAGAAGCTGCCCGGCCAGATGGCCATCGGCCACACGCGCTACTCGACGACCGGCGATTCGGCGCTGCTGAACGCGCAGCCCATCCGCGTCGAATCCACCAAAGGGCTGATCGCCATCGCGCACAACGGCAATCTGGTGAATCTGGGCGGCGTGCGCGCGCGGCTGGAACGCGAGGGCGCGTATTTTCAGACCACTTCGGATTCGGAGATCATCGTCCAGCTCATCGCGCACTCGACCGCGGGCACGCTGGTGGACGCCATCGCCGACTCGCTGGCGCAGGTCGAAGGCGCGTTTTCCATCGTGATGATGACGCGCGACCGCATCTATGCCGCGCGCGATCCCCGCGGCTTCCGCCCGCTTTCCATGGGGCGCATGAAAAATCCCGACGGCGGAGAAACCATCGTCTTTTCCTCGGAGAGCTGCGCCTTCGATCTGCTGCGCGCCGAGTTCGTCCGTGACATCGAGCCCGGCGAGTTGGTGATGGTCTCTGAGGACGGCGTCACCAGCCGCCAGTACGCGAGCGGCGTCGCACAGGCGAGCTGCATCTTCGAGCACGTCTACTTTGCGCGGCCCGACTCGCGCATCTTCGGCCGCTGGGTGCAGGAGTCGCGCGACCGGATGGGCCACCAGTTGGCGCGCGAATCCGGCGTGCCCGCCGATGTGATCGTACCCGTGCCCGACTCGGGCGTCACGGCCGCGCTCGGCTACGCTGAAGAGGCCGGCATTCCCTTCCGCCTGGGCCTGATCCGCAATCACTACGTGGGCCGCACCTTCATTGAGCCCGAACAGCGCGTGCGCGACTTCGGCGTCAAGCTCAAGCTGAACCCGGTGCGCAATCTGCTCTCCGGTCAGCGCGTCGTGCTCATCGACGACTCGATCATCCGCGGCACCACCAGCCGCAAGATTGTCCGCATGGTGCGCGGCGCCGGCGCCAAAGAGGTCCATCTGCGCATCAGTTGTCCGCCCACCGTCTCGCCCTGTTTCTACGGCGTCGATACGCCGCGCAGGCAGGAACTGATCGCGGCCAACCAGTCCATTGAAGAGATTTGCCGCTTCATCGAGGCCGATTCGCTGGCGTACTTGTCCTTGGATGGTTTGCTGCAATCGGTCCAAAACCAGGAAAAAGCCGTGGGCTATTGCACGGCTTGTTACACAGGCAACTACCCCACGCAATGGGTCGATGTCGAAGAAATTCTGCCCGCGGAGGCGACGGTATAGAGCGCCTTCTCGCGCGCGACCGCATTTCTTCGCTATCCTAGCTTTCATGCGAATTCTCCGTTCCGGCGCGTGGCTTTGCTCCTGCGCACTGCTTGCCGCTGCGGCGTTTTCAAACGCCGCGCACGCGCATCGGCCCGCCGTCACGCTTGATCCCGCCGTGGTCGAGGCCGGTTCGCCCGAACTGATTCGCGTCACGGCGCCGGCCAGCGCGGCCGTCGCGGGCGAGTGGCTCGGACAGAAACTCGTCTTCTTTCGCGGTCACAATCCACATGCGTGGTATGCCCTGGCCGGCGTCGATGTGAAGGCCGCCGTGGGGCCCTCCACCCTGCGCGTCGCCGTGCGCCGGGCGAACGGCAGAACATCCAGCCTCCGCCGCAGCGTCGCCATCGGCGAGGCGCACTATCGCACGGAGACGCTCAGCGTCGCGCCCAAGTTCGTCTCGCCCGCGCCCGAGCAACTGAAGCGCATTCTGGCCGAAATCACGCTGAAGAAGAGCATCTTTGCGGCGAGCGCTCCCGCGCCGCTCTGGTCGGGCGATTTTCGCGCGCCGGTCGATGCGCCGCCGACCGACAGCTTTGGCACGCGCCGCGTTTTCAACGGCCAACTGGCAAGCGTACACGAGGGGATGGACTTTCTCGCGCCCGTGGGCACCCCGGTGCGCGCCAGCAACGACGGCGTCGTCGTGCTGGCCCGTCCGCTCTTCTTCGAAGGCAATTGCGTCATCCTCGATCACGGCCTTGGCTTGTACACAATCTCGATGCACCTGAGCCGCATCGACGTGCAGGAGGGCGAGCGCGTCCATACGGGCGACCGAATCGGCCTGAGCGGCGCTACGGGCCGCGTCACCGGCCCGCATCTGCACTGGGCCGTGCGCTGGGAAAACACGCATCTCGATCCGGCGAAGCTGCTGCGCCTGCACCTGGGCGGCGTGCGTTGACGAACACGCTTTCCGTGCTTCCATGGAATCTCGGCTCTTGACCAGAATCGGGTAAACACCCCCATTTTTATTGGCTTTTGACAATCCGGAATTCTTGCGGCAAACCCAAAGCCATCGGAGCCACGTGCAAAATTCATCGCCGCGTCGCGGTTTTGCAAGGGCACGACTTCAATCCTGTCCCATCAAGCCAACAAAATCAGAGTGGCGTGCGCCACGGAGGGACGGCGGCAGCGGAACATTCTCGAATGTTGCAAGTGGCTCGCTCGATGACACAATTCCGCCTCCTCAACTGAATCTGCAGATGGTTTCCGGTTCGGGAAGCCGTCCAGGAGTTTGAAATAATGCGCGTTCGATGCCTTTGTCCGCGCGAAAACCGCAGGATCGTTTCGTGACGACTCGGCACTGGTTGTTCGGCCCTCGACGGCGGTGCTTGATCGTTCGCCTGGGGCGCGGAACCAGTTCCTCGGCAATGCCTCGTGAGCCAAGCGGTTCTTGGCGGCAAGGTGCAATCCCAAGGCGATGGCCGGGATGCGCCACCGCGTCGGGCGCGGTGCGCGGTCTGGCTTGCTGAATTGGCGAGCCGGTGCGTGCGCGAAGGCCGCGCAGCGTTTGGCCTGGCGCAAAACACACCCAATCGTACTTTTGGCGGATACATAAGGCAATTTTGAGGGCGTAAAGTTCGACACGGCTCGGAAAGGCCGGTTCTGAAGCGCGGGAGTTGGCCGGTCGAGCCGATACGCAAAGCTGGCGGCGAAGACGGAGGCGGAGGCGAGGCGGAGGCCGGGATGTAAGCGATTACAACGGCCCGCCAGAACTGCCTTCGCACCTGCTGGCTTCGCCCCTTGTACTTACTTCTGGAGGTAGTTATGCAAACTCGATGCGCAAAGAGCCTACGCGCTCTTCTGCTCGTTCTCACGATCGCATGTCTCGGCTCGGGTCTCTCCGCTTTGGCGCAAGGCGCCAGCGGCAGCCTGACCGGCCAGGTGACCGATCCCAGCGGCGCGGCGATCGCCAGGGCCGCCGTCACGCTCAAAAACGTCGATACCGACTTCGTGCTTGCGTCCGCAACCGACAACTCGGGAATCTACCTGTTCAAACCGGTAGCGCCCGGCAACTACATGCTGACGATCCAGGCAAAAGGCTTCGCCCAGTATGTGCAGAAGGGCATCGTCATCACGGCCAACTTCTACGCCACCCAGGATGTGCGGATGAAGCTGGCCTCGGCCGCCAACGAAACCGTCACCGTGACGGCCAATGCGGAGCTGATCAACGAAACCTCGGCCGAGTTGGGCGCCACCGTCAACGAGGAAGCCATTACCGAACTGCCGCTGAACGGGCGCGATCCTTCGAGCCTTGTGCTGCTGGCGCCGGGCACGTCGAACGTGCTGCAGCACGGCGGCGAAGGCATTCAGACCGGCTTTTCCTTCCCGACCGAAACCGGAGCCTCGGCCAACGGCGGCCGCCAGGGCAGCACCTATTACATGCTCGACGGCGTCAGCAACATGGACAACTACAATCTGCTGACCGCGCCCTTTCCGAACGCCGACGCCACCGAAGAGTTCAAGGTCATCACCAACAACTTCAGCGCGCAGTACGGATTTTCGCCCGGCGCGGTGGTTTCCATCGCCACGCGGAACGGCGCCAACCAGTTTCACGGCGGCGCCTTCTGGTTTGTGCGCAACAACGATCTGAACGCTTCGGACTGGTTCACGCATGAAGTCGATCCGCTCAAGCGCAACCAGTTCGGCCTGTTCGCCGGCGGCCCCGTCAAAAAGGACAAGCTCTTTTTCTTTGCCAACTACCAGGGCACGAAGATGGTCTACGCACCGACCAACCTGCTGACGACGACGCCCACCTCGGCCATGCTCAGCGGCGACTTCAGCGCGCTGTCGACGGACGGCGTGACCACCAATCTGAAGGGGCCCTTCAAAACCCTCAACGGCAAGCCCAACCAGCTCGACACGGGCCTTGCGCAACTGGATGCGGCTGCGGTCACCATCACCGAGACCGGCCTGCCGGGGCACACCAGCGGGGTGACGCAGTCGGCCACCGGCAATATGTTCTATACGCAGCCTCCGGCGCACGACACCTACGACGAGGGCACGGCCCGGCTGGACTATAACCTCTCTTCCAGCCAGACGCTCACGCTGCGCTCGTTCACCAACTACATGACCTCGCCTTCGACCGATGTGCCGGGCGACATGGAAAGCGCCTACAACCACACGTCGTGGACGGCCGGCTTCTGGCAGCAGATGTACTACTTCAATAACCTGCTCACGCACAACTGGATCATCAGCCCGACGATGGTCAACACGATTTCGCTGGCCTGGAACCAGCAAAGCGCGCACAACGGAGCGCAGGAACTGGATGCGAGCGGCAAGCCGATGTGCTTTTCGCGCTACATTGGCGTAAGCGAACTGCCGGGAAGCTGTTACATGGGCTCGCTCGAAGTGCTGGCCGGCTACGACATTTACAGCGGCTGGGATGAGCCCTCGCAGGAGGTGCGCAACACGCTCGACCTGACGGACACGGTGAACAAACTGTTGGGCAAGCACTCGCTGACCACCGGCGCGGACCTGATGCATCAGCACGCAGCCGAGATTACGCAGTACCCCACGCAGCCGACCATCGCCTTCAACGGCACCTTCACCGGGAACGCGCTGGCGGATTTCCTGTTGGGCGATGCCCAGGAGTACATGCAGGGCGCCGGCGAGATCGCCGACGTGGCCGGCTGGCAGTTCGCCCCGTTCTTTCAGGACGACTGGAAGCTGCTGCCGAATCTGACCATCGATCTGGGCCTGCGCTGGGATCCGAATCTGGCCCCGGTCTCGAAGGGCGGGCGCGGCGCGGCTTTTGTCGCCGGCCAGCAGAGCACGATGTTTCCCGGAGCGCCCACGGGCCTGATCTTCCCCGGAGACGCCGGCATGACCAACACGCTCATGGACAGAACCTACGGCTACTGGGAGCCGCGCGTGGGCCTGGCCTGGCAGCCGGAGTCGCTGCCGAAGACCGTCTTTCACGCCGGCTTCGGCCTGTTCACCGGGCCGCTCGAGTACTCCAGCTATAACCACGCGGCCGACATCGCGCCCTTCAGCCCCACCTACGATTTCTACGGTTGGTGCGGAACCTGCACGAGCGATGCGGCCATCAGCGGGGCCATCAACTTCGATTCGCCCTGGAGCAGCGTGCATTCGCCAGTCTCCGCGAGCCCGTTCCCGAACACCTATCCCTGGGCCTCGACCTCGTACAATCCGCCGTCGAGCTTCGTTTTCAGCAGCGGCACCACGATCAGCCAGTCCTTTGCACGCAACTTCAAGCTGGGCATGACCGAAAGCTGGAACGTTTCGGTCGAGCAGCAGCTCAGCCCGGCGATGGTGGTGCGCATGGCCTACGTCGGCAGCGAGTCGTATCACCAGTCGGTGGTCATCAACCGCAACACGGACATTGCCTGGGTTGCGCCCTACGCGAACTTCGGCAACATCCTCGAAGACAACAGCAACGCCACGGCCAGCTATAACTCGCTGCAGATCGGCTTCGACCGCCACATGACGCACGGCCTGCAGGTGCAGTCGAACTTCACCTGGGCGCACGCCATTGACCTGGCCAGCAGCGGCAACGTCACCTACGGCAGCCCCGAGCTGGGCGATCCCTTCAGCATGAAGTGGAACCGCGGCAATTCGAGCATGGATATGCCCTGGAACTGGGTCACGAACTTCATCTACCAGAGCCCGGCGCTGCGCGGCCAGAACCGGCTGATTCAGGAGATTCTGGGCGAGTGGGAGTTCAGCGGCATCATCACCGCGCAGACCGGCAATCCCTTCTCGGTCATGTCCGGGGCGAACAACTCCGGGTCCAATCTGTGGCTCGACCGCGCCGATTCGGTGCCGGGCGTGGCGACGAACATGGGCGCGGGCAACCGCCAATCGTGGGCCTACGGGGCGGGTTACTTCAATGCCGCGGCCTTCACCAATGGCGCCTCGTTTGGCGATACGGGCCGCAACGCTTACTGGGGACCGCGCGTTTTCACCATGGACTCCGGAATCATGAAAACCTGGCTTCTGCCCGATCGCACCAACCTGCAGTTTCGCTGGGAGATGTTCAACGCCACCAACCACCCGAACTTCGGCGATCCGATCAGCACGCAGTGGGGCGGAGACGCTACGGGCACGATCAGCAGCCTGGGCAATGTGCCGCCGCGCGTCATGCAGGCCGCTCTGAAACTGACCTTCTAGGTTTCTGACGGCGGCAAGACGCCGCAAGAGACGCATTGACTGGAAGGGGAGAATGGCCGCATTGCAGAAACAGGCAATGCGGCCATCGGACGTTTATCGAGGCGGACGCGGGCGCAGGCGCCGCGGCTGGCCTCGATTCCGCGTCTGCTCGACGATGGCCACGTGAAGGGAAGGATGGCCACAATGCGGGCGTGGTGCGCAAGTTGAGCGTTCCAGGCCCGCCGTCTCCTCAGGGCAAACGCATTTCAGCTTGCGGGATGATTTTGTTTGGAAAGGGCACGGCTGAAGCCGTGCCCTTTCCAAGCTGTTCCGGGCGGCAATGCGAAATCCAAATGCGTTTGCCCGCCGTCTCCTTCGCCAGGCTTGACTTGGGCATGTTCCTGGCAGTAACTTGGGCGCACATTGATCGAACTGCATTCGCTTTCATCGGGCGAAAGCGGGGTGTGCCGAATTTGAACTCGCAACAATTTTTCTCGGAGCCGGCAGACGGCCTGGCGGCGACGCCAGAGCCGCAAGGCGCAACGGCGCCCGCAGCCGCGCCGCAACTCGACGAAGAGCGGCTGGCGTGGCTGGCGATGGCGCTGGCTCCGGGATTGGGGCCGAAGCGGATTCTCGACGCCGTGCGCGAGACTGGCAGCGCGAGCCGGATCTTCACGCTGCCGCTGACGGCTCTGGAAGGGCTGCGCTTTCCGGCCGAGGCCGCGCAGTTTCTCTTCGACGGCAAGGCCCGTCGCGCCGCCGAAGAGGAATGGGCGCGCGTCGCGGCGCAGGGCGCGACCGTGGTGACCTACTCGTGCCCGGAGTATCCCGAGCGGCTGCGCGAGATCTACGATCCGCCGCCGGTGCTCTGGGTGCGCGGCGACGCGAAACTGCTCGGCCGGCCGTCGATCGCCGTCGTCGGCACGCGCCATCCCACCCCTTACGGATCGGGCGTGGCCGAGAGGCTCTCGCGCGATCTGGCGGCGCGGCGTCTGCTGATCGTCAGCGGCATGGCGCGCGGCATCGACTCCTGCGCGCACAAGGGAGCTCTGGCGGCGCGCATGCCCACGCTGGCCGTCTGGGGCACGGGCATCGACGTGGTGTATCCCAAGGAAAACCGCAAGCTGGCCGAGGAGATTCTGGCCGCGGGCGGCGCGATCGTGAGCGAGCAGCCGATGGGCAGCTTCCCCGCGCCACAGAACTTTCCTCGCCGCAACCGCATTCTGAGCGGGTTGAGCGTGGCCGTGCTGGTGGTCGAGGCGGCCGAGAACTCCGGCACGCGCGTCACCGCCCGTTGCGCCGAGGAGCAGAATCGCGACCTGTTCGCCGTCCCCGGCAACGTGACCAGCAAAGGCTCGTGGACACCGAACACGCTCATCAAGCAGGGGGCCAAGCTGGTTGCGACCTGGGAGGACGTTTGGGAGGATCTCCCCTCGCAGGTGCGTCTTGAACTGGAAGCCGAGAGCCCGCCAGCATCGAAGCCCGAAGCAGGAACGTCCTTGTTGCCCGACCCGGTGCTGCGGCCCGAGGAGGCGATCGTGCTCGAAGTTCTGCGCGCCGACGAGAGCTTGCAAATCGACGAGATTCTGGAGCTTCTGGAGACGCAACTGACCTCTTCGGAGGTCTTTACGGCTCTCTTCGAGCTGGAGATGGCCGGCCGCGTACGCCAATTGCCCGGCAAAAACTACGTGCGCACGATGTAACGGCGGAAACGAAGGGCCAGGCTGTTCTGGTCCGCACGGGCTGCCGGGCGACTCGCCCCCACCGTTTCTGAATGGTTGCTGCAACCTGTCGCAATGGGAAAGGACACTTCAGAGATGAACAAGCCGTCTTGCAACAAACCGCCTTGCAAAGGAGCCACTTGCAAAATTCAATCGACGGTCGCAAAACTTGAAAGGGCACGACTTGAGTCGTGCCGTAAGACGCCTGAAATGAACGGGGCTTTAACCCCTGAGGGAGGTTTTTTCTCCTGCGGACTCTCCGTAACTGAATTTTGCAAGTGGCTCAAAGTACAGACCAGCGCCATCCTGTTTGTTTGCGTTTTGCTTCTCTCCGCGGGCCCCTTCAGGGGCGCAGCCCAGACTGCTCCGGCCATCCGGGCGCAAACTCCCGCTTCCGGCGCCGCAACTTCAGGCGAGAAGATGGCGAAGATTGTGGTGTATCGCCCCAAGGTGAAATTGGGACATGGCCTAAAGCCGCCTGTGATCTATGACGGGTTTCTTGTCTCGTACTTGCCCAATGGCAGCTACGTTGCGTTGCAAACCCCTCCCGGCCAACACACGATTCAATCCAACCGGGAGGGTTCGCGAATTTTCGCCGAGCATCATAATGTGTTGACCCTCGACGCCAAAGAGGGGGAAACCAGTTATATTCGGTTGAAAATTGTGATGGGAGCTTGGGAAGGGCTCGGAGAGGTCCAGCCGGTAACGCCAGAGGAGGGTAAGGCCGAGGCGGCGTCTCTGGTGCAAGTGGAGCCAAACTGGGAAGCGTCCGGCAAACCCTGGCTGGACGAGCATCCTGAGCCGCCAGCCATGAACGTCGATGGCGCTTGGCGCGGAGGAAAGTGGAACAAGATTGTTCTTGCGCAGGCCGAGCACGGGGGAGCTCTGCATGGCAAGGCCGACGGTTGGGACGTGCAGGGAGTGGTCAGCGGAAACCATGTCTATCTGCTCTTCTCCAGCTATGGGGATGTTGCGTACTCCGCCGTGCTGACGGCTGCCGGCGGCAACGAACTGAAGGGCAGCTATGTGCGCGGCCTGATGAAAGAAGAAGGCCAGGGCAAACCCATGGACATGACCCGGTAGCGGGCGCCGGGCCGAGCGACGCGCAATTTGCGCCTGTTGCCGATGAGTCGCCTCGTTGTCTGCACCGTTCTTTCCGCCGAAATTTTCCGCTGCAGCACAAAACGTCATTGCAATACAGAAAGGAAGGTTTTCCGTGAAGAAGACAATACCGCTTTTCATCCTGCTGGCCGCATGTTTTGCATTTCCTGTCCGGTCGTTGGCCTTGCGCCACAAGGTGCCGCGCTACCTGAAGAAGGAAACGACCGTCGACATGAGCCAGATGAACCGCATCTTTCTCGGCTGGGTGGATCTCGGCGTGGACGGATGGGCCGCGCATGGATATGACAGCAAAGAGCAGTGGTCCGAAGTCATCGATGGGTTGAACGAGGAGTTCGCTTCTCAGGTGGCAGCCGTCGATCTTCCAGGCAAGACCATCGTCCGCGCCAAGCGGCCGGGCGATGACGACGCCAAGGGATGCGACCTCGCCATCCGGTTCACGGATGTCTACGTGGACTACGACAATTACCATCTGGTGCTTGGGATACAATTTATCGATCCCAGGACCGGACAGGTGCTGGGATCGATCCCCGTGCGGCCGTATTATGGAAACGATTGGGGATTGCGGCAGTATCTTGCCGCGGCGCTCAAGGAAGTCGGCATCAAGCTGCACGTCGAGGTAATGGGCGGAAGCGATCGATAAAGCGCCGATCGATCGTCACGAACCGGAACGGAGACGCGGCCGCGGACCGACGCATCCGGGCCCGTAACAATGACGATCTACTTCGCCATGAATGGGTGTCAAACTCAAGAACTCAAGAAAGGAGCAAAACATCATGAAGCAATCGATCTATCGTATCCTGACCGCGGGCATCGTGCTTTCCGCCGCGACGCTCGTCTTCGCCGGCTCGCTCGACAAACAGGGCCAGGCCTGGCTGGATCAGCACAAGGATCCGGCGCAGATCAACGTCAGCGGCAACTGGGACGCCGCCCGCGCGGGCTTTGGCTCTTTGCAACTGCAACAGGCCAAAGACAGTCGCACGGTGACCGGCTCCGGCGACGGCTACACACTGGACGGGGTGGTCAGCGGCAAGACGCTCTACCTGCTCTTCTCCAGGAAAGACACCGTCGCCTTTTGCGCCGAAGTGACGCAGAATGGAGAGACGAGTCTCGACGGCTGGTATCAATACCGCCTTTCGCGCCTGCGCTTCGGCGCGGGCAAGGGCGTTTGCCAGACCAAGCATTATCGACTCGATTTGAGCAAGAAGTAGAGATCGCGCCGGTGCGGCCGCTCTCGCGAAGGCGCGGAAGGCCGGATCGCGCGATGGATATTCAGGCTGCGGCGCAGTTCGCGCGAGCTTCGCCGCGGTTCTTCACCGAATCGCCTCTGCTTGTTGCTGCAAGCGATTGCATGGCAAGGAAGGAGTTTTTTCGATGAAGAAAGTGTTGGCGATTGTCGCGGTTTTGGCGGCCTGCGTTGCGTCTTCCGCTCCGGCGTTCGCCGCCCGCCACAAGCCGTCGCATTTTTTGGACAAGGAAACCACCGTCGATCTGAGCGGGATGAAACGCATCTTTATCGGCTGGGTGGACATGCACGAAGACGACTGGTCCGCGCAAGGCTATACGACCAGGCAGGAATGGGCCGACACCATCGCAACGCTCAATGCGGGCTTTGTCTCGGACCTGATGCAGAACGATCTGCCCAACCGCACGCTGGTTCCGGCAAAAAACAAGGATGACGAAGACGCAAAGGGCTGCGATCTGTACGTGAAGTTTACCGACGTAAAGGTCGATTACGACAATTACACCCTCACGCTGGCCATCCACTTTATCGACCCGAAGTCCGGCCAGGAGATTGGGCTGATCGGGGCGCATCCTTACTCCGGCAGCACCAAAGGGCCGCGCGGCAGCTTCGCGGTCGCGCTCCAGCAGGTGGGTCAGAAGCTGCACGTGGAAATCGCGGGAACGAGCCCGGTTGCGGGGCAATGACCATCGGCGGAGAGGGCGGCTGCGTGGGATGATCCACCGCGCGGCCACTAGCCGCGCTCGCGCAGTGCACACACCGCAAAAAGCCCGGCGCGAGGCCGGGCTTTTGTTTTTCGGTGTGGAAACGCGGTTCAGAGCTTCTCGAAAAAGTCACACGCCGAGCAGGAAATGTAAATTCCGCCGGGAACGCCGCGCTCGCGGTCCTTGACGCGCTTGACGATGCGCGTCGGTTTCGAGCACTTCGGGCAGTCGGTGGACTTCGTCGTATCCATGATTTTCTTGCGATCGCCGGTCTTGGCAATTTTGGCCATGAGTCGAGTGTTTCTCCTTCGTCGAAATGTCTCTGCTCGCACCTGCGAAAACAGGCGGCTTCAACGCCGCGGCCGGGCGCGCATCCAGCAGGGGAATTTCCCTCCGAGGCAACCTTCAGCTCGCTGTTTCCAGTCTAACGGAACATGCCCTGAAAGGGAAACGCGGCAAATCTCTGCCGTTTTCGCGTCGGCGCATTGACCCCGTTGATTGTCGCGCGATACTCTCGACGGTTCCGGCAAAGGAGCCTCTGCAATGTTCCGTGGTTTGGCCTCGGCCAGTCTTGCGATCCTCGTTTCAGCGCCGGCCTTCGCTGTCGGACAGACCCAACCGGCTCCAGCCGCGCCCGCGGCCACCATCCGCGTGCAGTCCGATCTCGTCGTGTTCGACGTGGTGGCGCGCGACTCCCATCAAAAGCCAGTGCCGGGATTGACCGCGTCCGATTTCACCGTGCTTGAGGACGGCAAGCCGCAGACCATCACGGCATTCGAGGAGCACCGGCCGCAGCCCACGGCGACGCTGCCGCCGTTGCCGCCACTGCTGCCGGGCTTCTTCACCAACTACTCGCCCGCGCCCGCCAGCGGCCCGCTCAACATTCTCCTGCTCGATGCGCTGAATACGCCCATCGCCGCGCAGATGTTCGTGCGCGATCAGGTTTTGCAATTTCTCAAGACCATGCGGCCGGGCGTTCCCGTCGCCATCTTTTCGCTGACTTCGCAACTGAAGCTGCTGCAAGGATTCACCACGAACCCGGAGGTGCTGCGCGGGATCGTCGCAGGAAAAAAAGGCAATCCCGGCGCCTCGCCGCTGATGAACCACGTCCTGAACGGCGATGAGCCGGGGGACGACGACCTGATGAACGACCTGGCCAATGACTTGCAGTCCGGCGCCATGGGCAACAGCCCCGACTCGGCGACCATGGCCGTCAACCTCAAACAATTCGAAGCCGAAACCCAGTCCTTCCAGTTTCAGCTTCGCGCCCGCTACACGCTCGATGCGCTCAACGAGTTGGCTCGCTACCTGAGCGCGCTGCCGGGCCGCAAAAACCTGATCTGGTTCTCCGGCTCCTTTCCCCTCGACATTCTGCCCGATGGCGACCTGACGCAGGATCCGTTTGCCGCCGTGGCCTCCGCCGAAGGCGAGTTCCGGCAAACCGTGGACATGCTGGCGCGCGCCCGCGTGGCGGTCTATCCGATCGACGCGCGCGGGTTGATGGCCGAACCGATGCTGAATGCGAGCCAGACGGGGAAAGCCTACTCCTCGAACCCGGCAGCCTTTGCGAAAGTAAACAACAGATTTTTTGCGCAAACGACCGCAGAACATGACACCATGCGGCAAATGGCCGAGGACACCGGCGGCGAGGCATTTGTCGATACCAACGGCCTGGCGCAATCGGTCGACAAGGCCCTCGACGCGGGTTCCCATTTCTACACCATCGCGTACCGGCCCGGCAATCAAAACTGGAACGGCGCTTACCGCAAAATCCAGGTGAAGCTGAATAACCCCGGCGTAACGCTCGACTATCGCCGCGGTTATTACGCCGACCACCCCGACGTAGCTGGCGATTCGATCCACGACGCAGGCGAAGCCTCCGCTCCGGGTCAGTATGATTCTCTCCGCGCCGCTCTGCAGCACGGTGCGCCGGAGCCCACCCAACTGATCTTTGTCGCCACCGTACGGCCCCTCTCGAAGGACACCGTATCCAAGCTGGCCCCAGGCAACCAGGGCGCGAAAAAACTCGCCGGTCCCTATCGCATGTATGCCGTCACCTTTCTCAGCCGGCCCGGCGAGCTGAACTGGACCGATTCGCCAGACGGGAAAAGCCATTGCGCGCTGGAGTTCATGTCCGTCGTTTACGACGCCGATGGAACGGCTCTCGTTTCGCAGTTCAACAACATTCAGGCCGCTGTCTCCAAAGTTCAGTTCGCGGCTCTCGCGCAAAGCGGCCTCAAGTTCACGCAGGAGATCGCCGCGCCCGTCAAAGGCGAATTCTACCTGCGCATGGCCATGCGCGACAGCAATGCCGATCACCTGGGCGCAATCGAGCTGCCGCTGGCCCGCGTCGCCGCGCTGCCGCCGCTGGATGCGTCCGCGCCGAAATCCAAGTAATCGGCAGGAGCTTGCCGTTGGCGCCCTCCAGCGAGACAACCGCGCGGAGGACACGCGCGAACGTGCGTTTTCCATCGGCCCGGCTGTGACTCGAATCACCCGGCAAACGCTGCCGCGGCTGCTAGGCTGAAAGCAGCACGCGAATCCCCCCTTTTGCGAGGTGCTTCATGACTGAAGCTGCAAGTCCCGAGACTGCGACGCAAGGCCCCCTGAGCCCTGCGTTGCTCGCGAAGATGGACGCCTACTGGCGGGCGGCGAATTATCTCTCCGTCGGCCAGA
>JAJYFB010000191.1 GCA_021785495.1 Acidobacteriota bacterium
ATCTCGTCGCAGCCTTCTTTGAGGACCTCGACTCATTGCGCATCGAGCGGCCGGAGATTGTCGCCCGCGCCACCGAGCACATCGCGCAGATGGTCGCGCTGATCCAAAGGCTGGAGCAGGCCGGCGCGGCCTACAAGGCCGAGGATGGCTCCTGGTATTTCCGTCTGGCGGCATTTCCCGCCTATGGCAAGCTCAGTAAAAAAGACCTGAGCGGCATGGAAGACGGCGCGCGTGTGGACGTGGACGAGTACGAAAAGGACTCGGCCCGCGACTTTGCGCTGTGGAAGGCGCCCAAGCCCGGCGAAACCGCGTGGGAGACGGCGATTGGCGCGGGCCGGCCGGGCTGGCACATCGAGTGCTCGGCCATGGCGATGGAGTACCTGGGCGAGAGCTTCGACCTGCACTGCGGCGGCGAAGACCTCATGTTTCCGCACCACGAGAACGAGATTGCGCAAAGCGAGACGGCCACGCACAAGCCCTTCGCCCGCCACTGGATGCACGTGCGCTTCCTGCTCGTCGATGGCAAGAAGATGTCGAAGAGCGAAGGTAACTTCTACACCCTGCGCGACCTGCTGCTCAAGGGCTACAAAGCCTCGGCGATCCGGATGGCGCTCATCAGCGTGCCCTATCGGCATCCGCTCAACTTCACCTTCGAGAGCCTGGCCGATGCGGCCAGGGCCATCGACCGGCTGCGCACCTTCCGCACGCGGCTTGTGGGCGGAGCCTTCGCCGAGGGCGCGAATCCGGCGATGCAGGAGGCGGCGGCTAAGGCGCGGAAGGAGTATCGCGAGGCGCTGGCCAACGACCTGAACACGGCCGACGCCCTGGGCGCGGTCTTCGAGCTGGTGCGCGCGGCCAACACGGCCATCGACCGGGGAGAGTTTTTCGCCTCCGACCGCGCGGCGATTTTGCCCGTGTTCTCCGACTTCGATGCCGTCTTCGACGTGATCGAGGATCGCGACGCTGAGCCGACGCGGCGCGCTCTCGCCTGGGCCGAAGCCACGGGCCGCATCGATCAAGTTGCGCCGGAGTTACGCGCAGCGCAGTCGCTCGACGACGCGGCCATCGAAGCGCTGGTGGCCGAGCGCACGGCGGCCAAAAAGGCCCGCGACTTCGCCCGCGCCGACCTCCTCCGCGCCGAACTCGCCGCAAAGGGTGTGATTCTGGAAGATTCAAAGGACGGCGTGCGCTGGAAGCGGAAGTAGCTTCCGGCCTGAGGCCGCGTCGTGATTGAAGGAGCGAGGGCACAATCCACGCGGCATTGCGAGCGACAGGCTATTCTCAGGGGGCCCACGGAAAATCAGTTGGAAATCTTCTCCAACCCTCTGATGTGAATGGCGATTCCACCGATAAAGAAGGCGGGAGGGTGGAGTTGTCAAGCGCCGCTACAACCCATCGCGGACGCCTGCCGCGCAGGTGGCTGCAAGCGCACGGGCTTGCGCCTCATCTCCTGGGTTGTCTCCTTCTGGTTGGCGTGGGCGCGGGCATCTCCAAGTTGATGGCCGTCAGTGAGTTCCTCTGGATTCCCTATGGCATTCTGCTGGCGTACCTGCTTCTGGCGCCGCGCCGTCTCTGGCCCGCCTACCTTGCTGCCGGACTGCTGGGCCGGCTCCTCGGCGCCGCCGTGGCGCATGTGCCCTGGCAAAGCAATCTCGTCGAAACCTCCTTCGACCTTCTAGAAGCGGTTCTGGCCGCCTTCTGGCTGCGTCGCCGCTCGGCGCAACTGCCGAACTTCATGCAGTATGCCTACCTGAAGCGATTTTTCGCAATCGCCGTGCTGGCCGTTCCCTTGGTCACTTCGCTTCTTCATGCGCTGGTCGAGAGCCTTTGGCTGCATCTCCCCTTTTTGCTCAACTTTCTCTCCTGGGCGGGAAGCGACAGCCTGGGTGTCTGCCTGGCGACGCCGGCTGTCGTCGCCATCTTTCGCGGCCGAAGGTCGTTCCTGCGGGAATCCCGTCAGGCCTGGAAAACCATGCTACTGCTCGCCGCCAGCTCGGTTGTGATCCTTTCGCAGGCGAAAGCGCCCTTGCACTTCCTGATCTATCCGCTGCTGATTCTGGTTTTTCTCCGCCTGGGGATCGGATGGGCCGCGATGGCCACGGTCTTCGTGGCCATTGCGGGCGGCTGGTACACGGGGCACGGCGAAGGACCGTTTTTTGCCGCCTCCGCACACTCGCTTCTCTCGCCCACGGTGGTCCTGCAGATCTTCGCCGCCTCCGCCATGCTGATGCTCTACGCCATCGCAATGGTCCTTGAAAACCATCGTTCGACCGAACGCAATCTGCAGAAGATCGCCTCCCTGCACAGGCTGGTGATGGAAAATTCGCGCGACGTCATCCTTGTCGCCGACTTCGAGGGGAACCGCAGCTTCGTTTCCGGGGCGAAGGATGGCTGGAGCGGCTGGGGCGACGAGGAATTGAAAGGCAAGAGAACCCTCGACATGGTGCATCCTGAGGATCGGCCTGGCCTGACGGCGCTGATCGAGGCCCTGCGCAACGGCCAGAACGATGCGCTTGCCGAGTACCGCATCGCCAAGCCGGATGAAAGTTACGTCTGGGTTGAGGCCAGTTTGCGCACCATCCGCGACCCGGCGACGGGCGCTCCCAAAAGCATCCTGAACAGCATGCGTGAAATTACCGAGCGCAAGTTGGCCGAACAGAAGCTGGCCGAGGCCTACCGGGCTGTCGAAGAGCTGGCCGTCACCGATGCGCTCACCGGACTTGCCAACCGGCGTCACTTCGATCAATACCTGACCACGGAGTGGCGACGCGGCATGCGCGAACACACACCCCTGTCGCTGGTCATCATCGATGCCGACCTCTTCAAATCCTTCAACGACACCTATGGCCACCTGCGCGGCGACAACTGCTTGAAGCAGATTGCCGAGGCGATTCAGGACGTGGTCTCCCGGCCGGGCGACCTGGTGGCCCGGTTCGGCGGCGAGGAGTTCGCCGTCGTCCTGCCAAATACTGACTCTTCGGGAGCTTTTCAGGTCGCGCAGGACATCTGCGCGGCCATGCGCGACCGGCAGCTTCCGCATTCCGGCAATCCGTCCGGAGTTGTCACCATCTCAGCCGGCTGCGCCACGCTCGTTCCGCAACTAGGGCAGCACGCCCCGTCGCTGATCGACTGCGCCGATCAGGCGCTCTACGAGGCAAAAAACAAGGGAAGAAACCGCGCCTGTGCCTTTCGCTCTGCCGAGTCGGGCTCCCCCGCCATTGAGATCGATCGCGAACCGGCGGCCCGGCGCTTCGCCTAGCGCTGGAAGCCGCATCGTCGCCCGCCGGCTCCAGGCGCACGCAAGAAACGGGCAAACATCCCGCAGGCAAGCGCGGAGGCCCGCCGACGGTTGGCGAACAACCAGAGTGGGTCTATCCCTGAAGCCACGCCCCCTGAAGCAATGCCCTGAAAGTCACGCTCTGAAGCCATGCCCTCCCGTCGGCGCAACCCTCCGGAAGCGGCAGCCACGCACAACTTCCGTCAGAACACCGCCGCTCTGGTATTTCTCTAATGCACCATGCTCTTG
>JAJYFB010000192.1 GCA_021785495.1 Acidobacteriota bacterium
TCAACTCGGGATACCACCGGCTCAACTCAATCCCGCCCACGATCTTTTCGTCCATCAGCCGCTGGCTCCATGCCGCCGGAGCCTCCTCGGTTTGCAGAACGAACTCGTGAAAGCGCGGCGCGCCGGCAAACAGCAGCTTCGCGCCCGGCTGCGCGTCCAGCGTCCGGGCCGCGTAATCGGCCTTGGCCAGGTTATGCTCGGCTAGCTCGCGGATGCCCTCCTTGCCATAAACAGCCAGGAAGATCGTCGCCATCAGCGCCACCAGCGCCTGGTTGGTGCAGATATTCGACGTAGCCTTCTCGCGGCGAATATGCTGCTCACGCGTCGCAAGCGTGAGCACGAAGCCGCGGTTCCCGTTGCCATCCACGGTCTGCCCGGCCAGCCGCCCCGGCATCTGCCGCACATATTGCTCTTTCGTCGCGATCACGCCGCAGAATGGCCCGCCGTAACTGAGCGCCACGCCGAACGACTGCGCCTCCATGCTCACGATGTCCGCCTCGACGGGCGGGCGAACGGTGCCGAGCGAAACCGCCTCCGCAATCGACACGATCAGCAGCGCGCCCTTCGCGTGCGCAATCGCCGCAATGGCCGGAACATCTTCAATCACTCCGAAGAAGTTCGGGCTTTGCACCAGCACTGCCGCCGTTTCTTCAGTCACGGCGGCCTCCAGGGCTGCCAGGTTCACTCGCGCGGTCTTCGCATCGTAGCCCACCAGCGCGGCCGGCAGATCGCGATGCTGCAGGTACGTGTGCAACACCTCGCGGTACTCCGGATGCACCGTCGCCGCCACCACGGCCTTTTGCCGTCCCGTGACGCGCATGGCCATCAGCACCGCTTCGGCCGCGCCCGTCGAGCCGTCATACATGCTGGCGTTGGCCACGTCCATGCCGGTCAGCTCCGCGATCATGGTCTGGAACTCGAAGATGGCCTGCAGCGTGCCCTGCGTGATCTCCGCCTGGTAAGGCGTGTAGCTGGTGAGGAACTCGCCGCGCTGCACCAGCGAGTCGATAATCACCGGCCGGTAGTGCCGATAAGCTCCCGCGCCCAGAAAGCTCGCGTAGCTGGTCGAGTTTTTCGCTCCTGCGGCGCGAAAATACTCCACAATCTCGCTCTCCGCCTGCTGCCGCGGCACATCCAGGTCGTGTGTCAGCCTGTACTCGGCCGGAATGATTGCAAAGAGGTCGTCAATGGAATCCGCGCCGATTTCAGCGAGCATCTGTTCGCGTTCGGCCGGAGATTTGGGAAGATAGCGCATCTTTAGCTGTTAGCTCCTAGCTTCTAGCTGGAAACCTGTGGGGCAGACCGCTTGGAGGCTGCCCGGAAGGGAATCTAAAGTTGAGTCGATGCGGCTTTAAGCTCCGAGAAAAAGCTAGGAGCTGGAAGCTGGCGGCTAGAAGCTGTTCTTCTAGCTTTCCGTCTCTTCCGAGATAAACGTCTCGTAAGCGGCGGCGTCGAGCAACTTTTCAAGCTCCGCCGGGTCGGCCAGTTCCACCTTGATGATCCAGGCTTCATGGGGAGCTTCGTTGATCTTGTCGGGCGTGTTTTTCAGCTCGCCGTTGACGGCGGTCACCGTGCCGGTGACGGGCGAGAAGAGGTCGCTGACGGCCTTCACGCTTTCAACGGAACCGAAGATGGCGTTGGCGGTCACCGCATCGCCCACCTTGGGCAGGTCGACATAGACGATATCGCCCAGGGAGCTCTGCGCGTAGTCCGTGATGCCGACAGTTCCGATGGAGCCATCGACCTCGATCCATTCATGTTCGCGGGTGTAGCGGTAATTCGCCGGATAGGCCATAGAGTGTGCGCTCCTGATTAAAAGTCGAAATCCTAGTGTACGACGAAAGGCCAGGGTCAGAGACCCGCGGGCAGGGGCCGGATTCCCAAACCGCGGCGCGCCGGCTGTGCCTTGCCCCCGGCACTTCCAGCTGGCACAGGACAACGGCCAAACGAGCAGCAAAGCCGCCGGTAACTGATCCCTGCCCCCGCTCTCTATTTGTCGAAGAACTCGCCATGTCCGCCGTTCGCCCAGGGGTCATAATGCTCGGCGAAGTTGGCGCGCTGCTGCACGCTGGGATGACTGAACAGCCAGAACTCGATGAAGGGGCTGGGATTTGGATCTTCGAGCCAGGCTTCGCCAAGCTTGTTGAAGGCCGCGACGGCGGTCTTTTGCGGATCGGGGACGATGCCGTGAATGGCTTCCTGTCCGTACACATCGGCCTGGTGCTCGAAGTGGCGGCTCATCGCATTGCTCGCGGGCTCCAGCAGGAAACCGGCGAGGGAGATGGCGAAGAGGAGCACCACGAAGCCGGCGCGCGAGGAGAGCGCGGAGGCTCCGTCCCCGCCGCCCAGCCGCCAGCGCGTGCCGAAGCGGCGCGCCAGCCACGCGGCGAACCCGGCGCACGCCCAGTAGACGAAGAAGAGCCCCAGGGCCGCGATGGCGAGCATCTTGGGAATGTGGTTGAGGACGTAGTGCCCGCTCTCGTGGGCGAACACGAAGAGAACCTCGTCGTCGGGAATGCGCCCGGCGGTTGTGTCCCACACCACGATGCGCTTGGTCGAACCGATGCCGCTCACGTAGGCATTCAAGCCGTTGGTCTTCAGGCTGGCCTTCATCAGGAACATGCGGCTGGGCGGAATGTTGGTTCCGGTGCGGGCCGCCACCTTTTCAAGCTGCTGCACCAGGGCCGGGTTGGTCTTTTCCAGTGGCTCAAACTTGTTGAAGATAGGCTCGAGCAGCGGTCCCACAAAAATCGAGAGCACCAGCAGCGGCAGCGTGACGACCCAAGCCCCCAGCCAGTAGCGCCGCGGCCAGCGGCGCACGATCCAGTTAAAGAGCAGCAGCACCGGTGCGCCGATCAGCAGCGAGAGACCCAGCGCTTTGGCCTGGTCGCCGAACCAGCCGCCCCAGCTCTGGACGCTGATGCCGTAGGCGCGGCTCACGTGTTGCCCAAACCAGTCGAGAGGCAGGCTGGCCAGCGTGATGATGACCAGAAAAACGGCGAAGAACAGCAGCCCCTGGAGCCAGCGGCGCCGGAAGACGCGCCCGGCCCATCCCTCCAGGCCGGCAGCGGCGCGTGTCGCCAGCAGCAGCCACAGGACGGCCAAGCCCCAGATCGAGCCGGCAATACTCAAAATATTGCGGATGCGGCTGAGAGCAATGGCCTTGGCAAGCTTATCGGGCGGCAGGGTATAAGCCTGCTGTGGGTTGGCGGGCGCCGGAACAGCGGCTTGCGCCAGCGCAGGCTGCGGCGCGGCAGCCTGGCCGCCGCACGGATGCGAGATCGCGATGGCAAAAAGGACGGCAAGGCAGAAGCCAAGCAGACGACGGCGTGTCAATGTCACCAGATACCCCCTCAGCAACGTCAAACTCTGCGACAATCGAGCATAAAGATGCTTATATCCGATTTTTCAGGTTCCATGACCGGCTTTTTTTCAGCCGCGCTGAAGCGGATCGGGCGAATGCCGCGTTTAGTCGTGCTCCTGGCGGCTCTCGCTTCCATGTTTCCGGCGGCAGGCG
>JAJYFB010000052.1 GCA_021785495.1 Acidobacteriota bacterium
GACTTGCGCGCTGTATCGTTAGACACTAACGCCAGCCAGGGGTTGCCTCGGAGAGAGCCGATTTTTTGCGACGGTCGCAGTTTGCATTCGGCTCCGGTTGCGCCGGGCGCAGTCCGCGCCGCTGCCATTCTGTCCAGCTTGACATCGCATTGATGCGCAGGCCCTTATCCTTGCGCGTCCTGAAACTCTTCATACCAGGCCATCTGAATCGCTTCGAGGCGGGGTTCATTCGACTTGGCGGGATCGTCGGCAAAGCCGGCCAGTTCCGTCACATAACGATGCAGATCGGTGAAGCGCACGGTGAGCGGATCGAGGCCGGGAAACTTTTCGGCCAGTTGGATGCCGATCTCTTCGGCGTCGGTCCAGTGAATTTCGTGTGGCACGCGGACTCCTTATGGCTTCTGCGCCCGCGAAAGCGGCTTGCCTTCAGAGACGTAGTTGCGATTCCAGCCAGGAATCTCGACGACATAATTTCCCGGCCGTGTGAGAACCGCCTGGCAGCCGAGACGCGAGTTCAGTTGCAGATCGGCGGCCGTGTCGAGTTTGTCGAGTTCGTTCTCCTCGGCCTCGCTCAATCCCTCTGCGCCCACTTGGATCCACACGTGGCAGGTGGTGCAGGCGCAGGAGCCGCCGCAGGCGTGGTCGAGATCGATGCCGAAGTTTTCGGCGACATCGAGAATCGACATCGGCCTGCCGTGACGCGCCCACGACAACGCGCCAAACTCGAACTCGACCGTGCGCCCCTCGGGAAGAAACGTGACGCGGACGAGCCTTTCGGGCGGAATTAAATTTTGCGTGGCGCCATTCATGCCGTTTTCAATCCTGTTCTTCCAACGCATCGCTCCCGACCGTGCTGCGATACGCGATCTTGCATCCGATCGATTCGCTTTCGCCGGTAACGTCGTACTTTACAGTCTAGCCGTTGGACAAGCGAATCACGTATTCGCGCAAGTACTCCGCCGGGCAAACGCATTTGGATTTCGCATTGCCGCCCGTGGGTACGACCTGGATTCGGCGAGTGTGACGGGAGCTTATCGCGTTGCGCGCAGATGCTCCAGTCGCTCGCGCGCGAGTCCGGCGACCGCTCTGGCCAGCGTGGGCGAGGCGTTCAGCGACTCCGGGCGCTCCAGCCGCATGCCGAGCCGGGCGGCATTCTTGCGAAAAAGGATGTCCACATCGTAGAGAATCTCCACGTGGTCGCAAAGAAATCCAATCGGCTGCAAAACCAGCGCCTTCACGCCCTCGGCCGCCAGCCGGTCGAGCGTCTCCTCGACGCTGGGCCCCAGCCACGGGCCGCCGCTTGCGCCCTGGCTCTGGAAGGCGAACCCCCAGCGGGCGATCTGCGGCACGCGCCGAGCCACCAGTTCGGCCGTGTGCCGCGCCTCCTCGGCATACGGATCGGCGTCCTCTCCCGGCCAGAGCTTCTTGCCGGCGCCGGCATCGGCCGCCGGAGCCTCCACCGTTCGCGCGGGCACGCTGTGCGCGGTGAACAGCACCGGAACAGCCGCGCTCACCTCCGCGCTCAGCTTGGCCAGCGCCGGACGCAGCCGCTCTGCAAACGCCTCGATCAGCAGCGGATGCCGCGCCCATCCCGGCGTAAAGTCGATGCGCAGGCCGTTGGCCTCGGCCTCCACGGCGCGGCGATATAGGCCGATACTCGTGCGCGAGTTCTGCGGAGCCATCGCAATCACCGCGGCCTCGTCGATCCCGTCAGCGCGCATCTGCCGCACGACTTCAGAAATGTACGGCCGCCAGTTGCGCATCCCCACGTAGACGGGCGCGGGCTGCCCCATCGCGGCCAGCTCGCTTTCCACCAGCCGCGCCTGGGCCAGGGTGATCTCCGTCAGCGGACTGCGGCCAATCTGGGCATACCGATGCTGAATCTCCTCGACCACCTGCGGCGGAAGCGGCCGCCCGCTCACCACGTTGCGCAAATACTCGGGAATTTGCTCCGCCGTCTCCGGCGTTCCGTGCGCCAGGATCAAAACTGCCTGATTCGCCATGGTTTTCTCGTCTTTCCGGGGTCGCCTTCATCCCATCCTGCGGTCCGCACAGCGCCCCGCCGTCCCAGCGTTCCGCTGTGCTCCATTCTGAGCTATTTTCGCCTGTCCCCGCGAGAGGCGGCCGGCAGACCTGTCCCCAGGGAAATCGATCGCGGGCTCCGGTTTGGTTTCTGCGCGGGCCCCACTAGGCGCGCGCCGCATCCCCCGTGCGCCGGTGAGCAGAGATCGCGCGCGTCATGCAGCAGGTGATGTAGGCGCGGGAAACCTCGCGCGCCAGTTCCTCGAGCAGCCGCATCCGCAGCGGTGGATGGCCCTCGAAGGCCTGCCGCAGCGCATCGATGGGCAGCATCAGCACCGCTCCCTGCGTCACGGCCGTCAGGTTGTAGCTGTGGCCTCCATCGCCCAGTACGGCGGCCAGCTCCAGCAGATCGCCGGGCCGGGCCGCACCCAGCGTCACGCGCGTCTCCAATCGCTCGGCCTTGCGGACGAATTCGCCGGCCACCACCACGTATAGCCCCTGGCAGGGCTCGTTCTGGCGGAAGACCGTGCCACCAGACTCGACTTCGAGGCAACGGGAGTCGGCGTCCAGCAGTTGGGCCACCTCCTGCGGACACGCCAGCAACTCGGCCAGCGGATGCGCTGCCGCCGCGGCCAATCGTTCCATGCGCTGCTCAAGCCGATTTTTCGCCATCTCGCCCGCTGACTGCCGAACCGTCTCGTCAACGGCCGGCCTTGCCCGCTGCCTCGTGGGCTCCGCCGTATGTCTTTTGAAGGTGCGCAGCGATCCCTTGCCGCTGCACGGTTGCGTGCGGCTCATGCGTCAACCTCGCTTCCCCGGAATGCGCAAGGATACTGCCTTCGACAACACGGTGCGGGTTCTCCTTTCCTCCGCCCATTGTTCCCGAAACCGGCAACGCCACGGGGCGCAGCCGGCGTTTTTTACGAAGCGGCCGCGGAAAGCGCCGCCTCCGGCTCCACGCCGCGGGTCGCCGCCGGAGGCGGTACGCACAGCACCGGAACGCGCGAGGCGGAAAGCAGGGCAAACGCCGTTCCGTGCGGCCCCGGCGTGCCGCTGGTCCGTTTGACGCCCGCCACGAGAATGCAGGGCCGGTTTTCTTCGATGGCCTCGGCCACGGCTGCGGCAGGATCGCCATCCTTGAACAGGCAGCGCGCCTCAACCGCCTCACCGAACCGGATCCCCTGATCCTCCATCACCGCGCAGGGATTCACCCCGGCGGCTTTTTCGACCTCCGTCCGCACGTGCAGCGCCAGCAGCGGCCGATGGAAGCTCTCGGCCAGCGAAGCCGCGGTCGCGGCCGCCTCGGCGGCGGCTTCGTCCCGCTCGATCGTCAGGAGCACCGGCCCACCCGGAGCGGGACGGCACGGGCCCGCATTCCAATCGGCGGCAACCGCCAGCACCGGACACGGTGCCAGCCGCACCAGCCGCTCGGCGATCGCGCCCACCACCACCGGCCCCGCGCCGTCCTTGCCCTTGGTGCCGATCACAATCAGTCCCGCCTGGTATTGCCGGGTCACATCCACGAGCATCTCCGCCACGGCGCCCTCGCGCAGCTCGGAACGGCTGAAGAGCCCCTCGCGAATCAGCTCGCCGGCCAGTTTGTCGAGCACCGTGCGCGCTTCTTCGGTCATGCGGCTCCGCACGCTGCCGGGAACCGCACCCACAGCAGCATACTCCATCGGGTCCAGCCCGTGAGCCAGCACGATCCGCGCACCGTAAGCGCCCGCCAGCTTGCGCGCGTATTCCAGGGCGGCCTCGGCCTGCCCCTTCAAATCCGTCGCCACCACAATCGTCTTCAAGCCCTTGTCAAAGCCCATACACCACCCCCCTGGCCGCAAATGCGGGCCTCTGTATATTGGCCTTTGAGTGTGCGCTTCTGCAACAGCAGCGGCAGTGACGCGATTCACCCCCACCTGTGATCCAAGTCACGCCCTCCCGCGCGTCGATCGCACGCGGAAACGCCGCCATCGCCGCATCAGCCGCCACAAGGTGGCCACACAGGCTCAAGACGTACAGGCCCTTTGTTATATTGCGCCATTCGTGCTATTTTTGTTCGATTTTTCTCGTTTTTTCGCTGCCTTCGCCGGCGCGTTACGGCTGTGACTGCAGTCACTGTTGCCTGCTGTCCTTCGGCTATTCACGATATAAAAAGATCGATACATTGGAGCCACTTGCAAAATTCGGGAATGTAGCGATGCCGCCGTCCCTCAGTGGCTAAAGCCACTCGGATTTTGTTGGCTTGATTGGCACGACTGAAGTCGTGCCCTTTCAAAACCGTGAGGCAGCGATAAATTTTGCAAGTGGCTCATTGCTATCGGTAAAAACGTTGAGGAAACAAAGAGCATTCCTGGGCGCATCGCGGGGGTGGGCAGCGATCGGTTTCTGGTCGCACGACGCGCCGCTGCGGCGGCTGGCAAGGAGCAAAGGAGCGTATGACCAATCTCAATGCACTGTTGCGCGTGCGCACGCCCACCTTCATGAACATGGCCACGGTGCGCCTGACGGTGATCGGCCAGCAACTGGCCGATTCGCCGCGGATCCAGGCCTCGTGCGATCCGTGCTACTCCTGCACCGATCGCTGATCCACACGCAGCCCTTGCGCGCTCAGCACGAGCACGAGAGGGAACATCCCATTTTTCTGCGCGCAATTCTGCCTGGTAAGTATTTTGAAATGTGTCAATTGAGCAGTACGATCCGGATTTCCAGAAGGCTTCGCCTTGAGGCTTGATCTTTGCCTTTGATCCGCCAATTTTACCGCAAAACCGCTCTTCCTTCGTGTCCCGATCGATCGGCGCGGTTGCGAATGCTCGCGTTGGTTCACTGGCTGTCGGCGCTACCGGGCAAAATACGCGCTACCGCACGGAATTTGTGATAGTTTTTGAACGTGATCTCGTTTAAGTGCGTCTGAATGAGCAGATTTTGCTCAGTCGGCGGGGTGGAATCCCGATGGCCGGGTGTCCAGTCTGAGTTCGGCACGGCGATCCTCGAAAATGCCACGCCCCGGACCGGACAGATGTACGTCTTGCCGCCGATCGTCACGGGAGCATATTCCACTTCGATGGCGGCGTATTTGACGGTCTCTTGTGCCCCCAAATCGGCGATCTCGCTCAACCGCGACACCGCACCGGTCGTCGCATCGACGGCAATCTCCCCATGGTAGGCAGAATGCTCAATCACGTCTCGATGGTCCGAGGTAAACTCGATGCGAAAATGGGAAGCCTTCTCCGGCACGAGGTAGCCAAAGACCGCCTCCGTTCCGGTGGGCCCGTTTTCCCAGCGCAGAAACCCGATTTTGTTTTCGAGTGCATCGCGAAAGACCTGAATCAGAATCGGCCCAAATTCGCCCTCGGAGGTCAGCCCCATGGGCGGCCGATTCAGCGCATTGCCGCCCTGCCGGAACGGTACCTCCAGACCGTCCCGATAGGTTACGGTCCGGTGGTTGCTCCCGATCAAACGCAATTTTGACGCATCGGTATCGCCGCTCGATTCCTGTGGCATGGAAGGTTCCGCAAAGTGCAGCGTCTCGCGCGTCGCCAGAAAGTCCGGCAGGCGCATCATCGCGTTCCGGACAAACTCCACGGCCTGCAGAAGAATCTGTTCCTGAGCTTTGCTCTCCGGCCGTGGGCGGATGACCCGATCCTCCGCCGGAGGATCAAGAAAGGCGGAAAGATCGGCCTGCTTCCGCAGTGCTTCCTGCGCGTCTTTCCCCGGAAACGCCGCTTCCCAGCGCGCCAACCTCGTCCGGCTTACTCGCTCCGTCAGATGAAGATGATCGAGCGCACCGGCCACCTTGCCATCTCGCTTGCCCTGGAGCGTGGCCAGAAACTGCTCCGTTTGTGCAATCGTCATGGAGCGCGTCTTTTCCGCCTGCGCCGGCCACGCAATCCACAGCCACAGAAGCAGCGCCCACTCGCGCATCGGCCAGTCGTCCCCTTCCGCCGCGTCCCAAGTATAACCGCGTTCCCGCGCTATCGCCCCAAAGACCTGGGGCCTATCCGGCCGACGCATTGCAGCTTGCGGGATGATTTTGTTTGGAAAGGGCACGGCTTCAGCCGTGCCGTAGACACATTCGGATGAATGTTTGCGGCCTTTCGGCCCTGCGGGATGGGTTCTGCATCCCAAAAGCATCCCTCGGCGGCTCAAGCCGGACCGTTTTCCGCACCACGTTTCGGCGCGGCTGAAGCCGTGCCCTTTCCAAGCTGTTCCAGGCGGCAATGCGAAATCCAGATGCGTTTGCCCTGGTGCAAGGCGTCTTGCCTGCCGCATTGCCGTAATCTGGGCGTATGACAGATCGCGAACTGGTGGCGCGCATAGCGGCCTCGGCCGGTGGCCGGGCGGGATATAAACAATTGGTCCGCGAGCTGGGTCTGGGCGGCGGCCGCGAGCGGCGGCTGCTGCGCGAACAATTGGCGCGGCTGACGCTGCGCGGCCAGCTTGCGCAGCTTGATCGCGAGCAATGGAGCCTGCCTGGCGCAGCGGCGCGCTCCGGTTCATCGCGTTCTGGCGCGGGCGGCAATCTTGTCGCCGGCCGGCTTCAATTGCATCGCGATGGCTACGGGTTTGTTCGTCCCGAACGCGGCGTCGGCACGCGAGGCCCTGCGGAACTGGACGATATTTTCATCCCGCCCGGCGAGACCGGCGGCGCGATGCACGGCGATCAGGTTCTGGCCGAGGTCGCGCCGCCCGCGGCCGATGGGCGCCTCGCGGGCCGCATTCTGCGGGTTCTCGCGCGCCGCAACCCGACCGTCGTCGGCACCTTCCACTTCGCCGATCCCCGCCGCGCCCAGCGGCAGAACGTTGTCGTGCCCTTCGATGCGCGGATGACGCAGCCGATCCTCATTCCGCCCGGCGCGGAAATTCCTCCGGCCGACAGCGTCGTCTCAGCGCATCGCGTCTTGGGCCGCGAAGCAGCCGCCGCGCCCAGACCGGAAAGCCCGGAGGGCCTGATTGTTGACGTGGAGATTGTAAGCTGGCCCACGCCTACGCGCCCGCCCACGGGCCGTGTCCAGGAAATTCTTGGCTCGCCGGAGGATTTTGGCGTCGATGTCGAGATGACGATTCGCAAGCACCAGTTGCCGCGCATTTTTTCCGCGCAGGTGCTGGCCGAAGCTCGTTCCGTGGCGCATTTTGATCCGGCAATTGCCGCGCGCAGAGCCGATTTTCGTTCTCTGCCCATCGTGACGATCGATGGCGAGACGGCCAAGGACTTCGACGACGCCGTCCTGGTGCGTGAGCGCGCCGACGGCGGCTACGAACTGCAGGTTCACATCGCCGACGTGGCCGAGTACGTGCGCTCCGGTTCCGCGCTCGATCTCGAGGCCCGGCTGCGCGGTACCAGCGTCTACTTTCCCGATCGCGCCTTGCCCATGTTGCCGCAGGAGCTTTCGACGGACGTGTGCAGCCTGCGCCCGCAGGAAGACCGCCTGACCTTGAGCTGCCTCATGCAGCTCGACGCCGCGGGCCGCATCGAGAGCTTCGAGATCGTCGAAGGCGTCCTCCGCTCGGCCGCGCGCATGACTTATGCCGAGGTCACTGCGATTCTTGACGGCGATCCGCAGGTGCGCGCCCGCTACGCGCCGCTGGTTCCCGAGTTTGAACGCATGAAACAGCTCGCCGTGCGGATGAACCGGCGGCGCGAGGAGCGCGGCTCGATCGACTTCGATCTGCCCGAACCGGTCATCGAATTCGACGCGAACGGCCAGATGCGCGGCATCACGCGCGCCGAGCGCACCTGGGCCAACCGCCTGATCGAAGAGTTCATGCTGGCGGCCAATGAGTGCGTCGCCGTCTGGCTCGAAGATCTCGGCGTGCCCTCGCTCTATCGCATTCACGAGCGGCCCGAACCGCGCCGCGTCGTCGAGTTCGAGGAACTGGCCGCGAGCTTCGGTTTTTCGCTCGGCCTCGGCCCACTTCCGGTTCGCAAAACGCAGTTCCGGGCCGAACGCCGCGAGTCGCGCGGACAGGGCCGCAACCCGCGCCTGCACGAGATTCCCGAGGAGATCGCCGTCACGCCGCGCATGTATCAAAAACTTACCGCGCAGATTGAAGGCAAGCCCGAGGAGCGCATTTTGAGCTATTTGATGCTGCGTTCGCTGGCGCAGGCGCGCTACTCGGAGACCAACGAGGGCCACTTCGCGCTGGCCGCGCCCACGTATACGCACTTCACCTCGCCCATTCGCCGCTATCCTGACCTCATCGTGCATCGCATCGCGAAGACGCTGCTGGCCGCGGGCGTCAGCGGCCGCGGCGTGCTCGTGCCCAAGCGCCGCGACTCGCCCTGGGCGCATCCCAATGAAGGCAACACGGGAACGGTCGCGCCGCAAAGGCCGCCTTATCGAGCGCCGATGACTCCGCTGTCTCCACCCATCTCCGAATCGGATCTGGCCGCCATCGCCGATGAAGCGAGCGCCGCCGAGCGCCGCGCCGCCGAAGCCGAGCGCGAACTGGTCGAGTGGAAAAAGCTCCGCTTCATGGAAGACAAGGTGGGCGACGAGTTTGCCGCGCTCGTGCTCAACCCCGCCAAGTACGGCCTCTTCGTCGAGCTGACGGATCTCTTCGTCGAGGGCCTTGTCCCTATCGACACCTTGCGCGGCGACCGCTTCACCTGGCGCGAAAACACGCACGAGATCGCCGGCGAACGGACTGGCCGCCGCTTCCGCGCCGGCGACCGCGTGCAGGTGATTCTCGACCGCATTCTCGCCCAGGAGCGCAAACTGCAATTCGCGCTCGTCGAAGAGGAACTCCCGCTCACCGGCCGCAAATCGCCCCAGCCCTCGGCCAAAGCAAGGAAACGCGCAAAAAAAGAGGCTGCGCTGCGCAAAGATCCATCCGCCCGCCGCCAGCAAAAGCCGCCCAAACGCCGCGGCCGCCGCTAGCAGCCTGTGGTGAAAGTCGGGTTCTGAAGGGGCGCGACTTACTCAACTGTCGGCAAGTTGATCCACATCGAGGCATAGAATAACTGCCCGAACATGGGAGAATCTCTCGACCAGTGTCGCCTGAATTGCCGACTACTGAGCCACTTGCAAAATTCCGTGCCGGCGCATCCGCAAGCAGAAGATCGTCCCTCAGGGGCTAAAGCCCTCATTCATTCCAGGCGGCTTACGGCACGACTCAAGTCGTGCCCTTTCAATTCCTGCGCACGTCGATCGAATTTTGCAAGTGGCTCTACTGAGTAAAAGTCAAGTCTTGAAGGAGCACGACCTGGGTAAACGCATTTGGATTTCGCATTGCCTGCAGGAACAGCTTGGAAAGGGCACGGCTTCAGCCGCGCCCTTTCCAAGCAAAATCATCCCGCAAGCTGAAATGCGTTTGCCCTGCGTTGTGGAATGGGATCCGTTTCGTCCTGTCCTTCCATCACTCCATGGGGCCGCTGGGGGCATGAGGCCGGTTGCCCTTCAGGAAGAACGAGAGCACGAAGAAGATGGCCGCGCCGATGGCAAAGATCTTGTAACCATCGATGTAGGCAAGAGAATAGGCCTGAGCAACGACACCCTGGTAGAAGCGGCCGTAAGCCTGATTGAGCGCATCCGAGGCGCTGAGGCCGGAATAGAACAGGGCATGCGACATCTTCTGCAGCGATGCGGAGGCGATCCCATCGCCCGGCGTCAGGTGCGGAACAAGAATCTGCTGATGATACTGCGCGCGCCGGGCAAGGATCGTCGTTACGATGGAGGTGCCGAAGCTCATGCCGATGTTGCGCATGAAGTTGATCAGCGCCGCGATGGAGTTGTTCTTTTCCCTGGGCAGGCCGACATAGACGACGGTGGTCAGGGGAACGAAGAGAAACGGCAGGCCCATCATCTGCAGGGCGCGAATCCAGGAACCGGCGCGAAAGCTGATGAGCATATCCATGTGCTGCGTGGAAAACCACATGCCGAAGGCCATCGCCGCCCATCCGACATGCACGAGTCGCCGCGCCTGAATCTTGCCGAGCAGGCGTCCCACCATGGGCAGTGCCATCAGGAGAAACAATCCGCCGAAGGACATCACCAGCCCGGCGCTTTCGGCCGTGTAGCCCATCAGCGTTTGCAGATAGAGCGGCATCATCACCAGCGTGCCGAACATCACGACGCCGAAGCCGAACATCATCAGGTTGCAGGTGAAGAAGTTGAAGTGCTGGAAAAGATGGACATCGATGACCGGATGCTCGTAAAACCATTCCCAGACGGCCAGCGCGGTCAGGGTGCAGACGGCAAGGATGGCGAGCGTGAGGATGAAGTGGGAGCCGAACCAGTCGTCCTCCTGGCCTTTATCGAGCACGACCTGCAACGCGGCGATGCCGATAGCCAGCAGACCAATGCCGATGTAGTCGATCTTGACGATTTTACCGGCCAGGCGGCGCAGATAGGGTGGGTCTTCGACCAGCCGCTGGACCATGAAGAGCGCCAGGATGCCGACCGGGATATTGATGAGAAAGATCCAGCGCCAGGAGTAGTTATCGGTGATCCAGCCGCCCAGCGTGGGGCCGATGATCGGCGCCAGCACGGTGGTGATGCCGTAGATGGCGAAGGCCTGACCGCGCTTGTGCTCGGGGAAGGAATCGGCGAGAATCGACTGCGCGACGGGTTGCAAGCCGCCACCGCCCACCCCTTGCAGCACGCGGAAGAGGATGATCGCCGAGAGGCTCGGAGCCAGGCCGCAAAGCACGGAGCTGATGGTGAACAGCAACAGCGAGAGAAGGAAGTATCTCTTGCGGCCAATGGTGTTCGAGATCCATCCGCTCAGAGGCAGGATGATGGCGTTGGCCACCAGATAGGAAGTAAGAATCCAGGTAGCCTCATCGTTGCTGGAAGACAGGTTGCCGGCCATGTACGGCAGGGCGACGTTGGCGATGCTGGCATCAAGCATCTCCATGAACGCCGACAGCGCGACAACGCCCGCAATGAGCCAGGGATTGTGCGCCGGCGTCCACGGAGCCGCTAGAGGCGCCGCGCTTCCTGCGCCCGCCGCCGGAAGTCTCTTTTCGTTCGAATCCGCCATGTTGATCTGCCTTTTTGTGTGACTGCTCAGTGAAGCCGGACGCTTGGCTCGACGGATAATCCCACCTGAAGAAGATGGTTGGGATCCTGCCCGGGATCGAAGACGATGCGCACAGGCACACGCTGCACAACCTTCACGTAATTGCCTGTGGCGTTTTCCGGAGGCAGCAGACTGAACTGCACGCCGGTGGCTCCTGCGATTCCCTGAATCTTGCCGGTGTAATCCCGATCCGTGGCGTCCACATGAATCTTGACCGACTGGCCGGGGCGCATGCCTTTCAGCTCGGTCTCCTTGAAGTTCGCCGTGACCCAGATATCCCGCGTCGGCACGATGGTCATGAGCGTCTGGCCGGGTGCGACATTCTGACCGGCGACCGCGGTGCGCTTGCCCACGATTCCTTCTGCGGGCGCGACGATCGTGGTGTACTGCAAGTCCAGCTCGGCGCGATGGAGCTGGGCCTCGGCCTCCTCGACGGCAGCCGCGGCGGCCTGCGCTTTGGCGCGCGTCACCTGCATCTGCTCGGGCCGCGTGTGCGCGCTGCGCAGCGCGGCTTCCGCATCCTGCATCCTGCTGCGCGCCTCGGTCACCTGCTGATCGGCCGCCGCCACGCCGGCCTGCGCCCCGGCAACGGCCGCCGCGCTCGCCTTCGATGCCGCGACCGCCTCATCGTATTGCTGGCGCGAAATCTCGCGTTTGCCGATAAGCTGACGATAGCGCTCCAGATCGTCCTGAATCTTGACGTTGTTGGCTTCGGTTTGCGTCAGCCGCGCCTCGGCCTCCTGAAACTGTTTTTCCGCGGCCAGAATGCCGGCCTGCGCGCCCTGCACGCCGGCCTCAGCGGAATTCACCTGGCTCAACGTGCTGACGGAGGTGATGGGCACGCCGCCCATCGCCGCGCTGGCTTCTGCCTGCGCCTGCGCCAGATGCGCCTTGGCCAGTTCAACGGCAACCTGATAATCGGTCGGATCGAGCTGCACCAGCACCGTTCCCTTTTCGACATACTGCGTGTCATCGACTGTCACTTTGGTCACGTAGCCGGGAACGCGCGCACTGATCGGATGCAGATAGGCTGCAATCTGCGCGTCGTCGGTGGTGGCGAACCGCGAGGAGTGATACCAAATACCAACTCCGCTTACAAGGAGAATGGCGAGCACTACGAGCGCAATGCGTTTCTTCTTGCCATTTCCGTTGGTGCTTCCCGGCGCTCGTACTGCGCTTCGCGGATTGGATTGCATCTCTTGTTGCCGATCGTCTGCATGGTTCATGGCTGTTTCTCTCCCAGGTAGTTGAGGCCCTTCTGCTCGGCGACACCCATGGCGTGAGCCAGATTGAGTTTGGAAACGTTGTACCGGTAAAGGCTCGCAATGTAGACTTCATCGGCCTGCGCCACGGCCTGTTGCGCCTGGACAACCTCGACATTGTTGGTCACGCCGGAGGCAAAACGGTCGCGCGACTGATCGAGAGTCTGCGCCGCCAGCGCCTTGTTGGTCTTGGCCACATCGATCTGATTGGCGTTCGTCTGCAGATTGAGCAGCGCCGTGCGCACGTCGTAGTCGATCTGCTCCTTCAGGTTGGCGAGCTTGTTTTGCGCCTGACGCAAACGGGCCTGGGCCGTCTCGATTGCGCCATGCACGCGCCCGCCCTGGAATAACGGCACCTTCACACTTCCGGCGACCAGATACGTCTGATGGCCGTCGGTGAATCCTCCCGTACCGATCTGGCCCCAATTCGCTTGGACGCCGACAGAGGGATACCGCTCGGCCCGCGCCGCGCGCACCTGCGCCTCAGCCGTTACGACCTCGGCTCGGGCGGCCTGATAGTCGCCCCGATGCGGAAGGGCCTGAGCGACAGCCTCATCGACCGCCTGACTGGGCAATGGCTTGTAAGAAACCTCGGTTGCGAGTTCAAACTCCTGACCATCCGGCAGGCCGATTGCGCGCGCCAGATTCAGCTTCTCCGTGCCGTACATATTTTCCGCGGCCAGCAGATTTTCCTGTTGCGTCTTCCACTCCACCAGCGCGCGCAGCGTGTCGATCTGCGGATTCAGACCGGAGTTCTCCCGGTCTTTGGCAAGCTGGTAGAGCGCCTGCGCGGTGTCGCGCTCGGCTGTCGCCGCCTGCACCTGCGCCTGACCCGCGATGGCCATCAGGTACGCATTCCCCACCGCCAGCACCACCGTGTCGCGCGCCTGCTGATACGTGAAGCGCGAAGCGGAAAGCTGATGCGTGGCGGCGCGGGTCGAGGCCAGATCGCTCAGGTTCAACAGAGGCGCCGAGACGGAAAGCCGCGCGTCGAAGACGTGGAACGGGCTGGGGATGGGAGGAATCGTGGGCGGCAGCGTGTTCGGTCCGACCATCGCCTGCAGATCAAGCTCCTGTTGCGATCCACTCACGGACCCGTTGACCTGCGGCAGCAAACGGCTGAGCGCCTGCCAGCGTACGCCGTTGGCGGCTTTCGTCTCTTCTCCACTGAGCAGCAGTCCCAGATTCGCGCGAAGACCGCGCTCGATGGCGTCCGGCAGGGTGAGACTTAGTGTGCCTGCTTCGGCCTGCCCGGTTATCACGCTGCCCTGAAAAGGATTCTGCGCAGAGTCCACGTCGAGCGCCTGCTGCGCCATAATCGCGGGAAGGCCGAAGAGAGCGGCCGCGGTGAGCAATGCGACCGCCCCATCTCTCACGTTCGCCCGATTTCTTCGAAACATCGGCATCGAATGACTCCTATCGATTTACTTCTTCTCTTGCGCCATCGCTTCAAAAACCGGCTCGGCGTCGCCAACCACCTTCGTCGCCAGTGCGAAACGCACAATACGCACTGTTTCAAGCACTTTCTCCGGCGCGATGCCCTGCTTCTTTGCCTTATTGGCCATTGCCTGAATGCAGGCCTGGCTGCTGGCCGCAAGCGCAGAGGCAAGATAGATCAATGTGCGCGTCTCCTCGTCGAGCGCGCCTTCGGGCGGCATGGCATACCCGGCCGGCCCGCGCCGAGATTCGCAAGATCGGCCATGTCGCTCCTTTGTATCTATCGCTTCCGTTCTTTCAAAACCTGTGTGGCGCAGGTAAAGAAGTTGCAGACGCACGGCGTGAGCAGCCGATAGTACACGGTGGTCGCCTCGCGCCGGTCCTCGACAATTCCGTGGGCGCGCAGCAGCGCCAGATGCTTGGAGATGGTCGACTGGTCCCCGCCGATCAAATCGCGTAGTTCTCCGACGGAGCACTCCCCGCGGCTCAGGCGGTCGACGATCATGAGCCGGGATTCGTGCGCGAGAGCCTTGAGCATCTTTGCCTGCTTGATAAACATTGCTCGCGTGGTCATCATTTTACTCTACGTCTTGCTTGGCCATATTGTCATCTTTGAAGCCAAACCGGGTGTATGCGCCGGAGCAGCCTGGCTACGCTCTCGCAAGCCGCGCCCCTACCACGACCTGATAAACTGTCCAGGGCGGGCTTGCGTGAATTCTCCCGAGCTGAGGAGGACAGTGAAAATCCCGTCCGTAGCAAGCGAAACCGTTGGCGACGAGGAGCGTTTCGCTCATCCTGGTTTCCGATTTACAGGTCTCATGGAATCCATCGCCTGGCAGGTACGGCGAGTTTTGCAGGCTGTTGAGCCACTTGCAAAATTCGATAGACGTGCGCAGGAATTGAAAGGGCACGACTTGAGTCGTGCCGTAAGTCGCCTGGAATGAATGAGGGCTTTAGCCCCTGAGGGACGATCTTCTGCTTGCGGATGCGCCGGCACGGAATTTTGCAAGTGGCTCTGTTGATTCTAGAATTTTTTGAGCGAGGCCGACAGGCTCCAAGGAATTCCTGATTCGGCCCAGAAGATATGTTTTGTGCTACCCATCCAAACAGCATCGCACGCGGTTTGCATGGGTGCCCAGTCGTATCCCTTTGGGGTCGGATCAATCAAATGTCGGGGCGTAGCGCAGTCTGGTAGCGCATCTGCTTTGGGAGCAGAGGGTCGGGGGTTCGAATCCCTCCGCCCCGACCATGGAAAATAAAAGACTTACACCAAATCCTCTCAAATCCAAACTTGTAAATTGTGCCCAATTCTGTACCCACTTTGAGGGCAGTCCATATTGAACCCGCAGACTGTACCCAAGCTGTACCTATTGGCGCTATACCCAAACAAAAAGGGGCGGGTGGTCCGGTCATGCTCGTCCATCTTCATTTTCCCTCGATGCTCGGTGCCCCATCCATGCCGCGCTCTTTACGGCTTGGGTGGGAGAGCATGACCGTTCGTGTACGGTAGCAATCTTAACCCGACGCCCACTCATCGCAAACAGCGCGATGAACGGGGCACAGATTCTTCTGGATCGTGATGACTTTTAGGGCCGATGACCGGACCACCTGCCTCTTTTGCGCAGCGCGTAGAATTCACGCGCGAGCAGTTCGGCCATCGAGTGGCGGACACCATCACTCCGGCCCAGATACGACGATCTTCGCCACATTTGGCAGGTACCATCGCGTACTGATCGCAGCATGCTACAGTTGAGGCAATGCAAAACGAGATCCGCGATGATTCATCCACATTGATAGCGCTCGGCGTGCTTGCGTTCATTCTTGCCGATGTTACTCATGAGGCTCTTGGCCATGGGATAGCTATGTTAATTCTTGGGCCAAAACCAACCCTTATAACAACGTGCTATATCAGTTCTGGCGGGGGAGAAGAGAGCCGGTGGATTCCTGCGGCAGGAGGATTGGCAAACGCAAGCGTGGGATTGATTGCACTGCTTTGCCTTCGTGTTTTAAAGTTGGCCGCGCCGATTTGGCGATATTTTCTTGTGCTTGCAGCAGCTTTCAATTTATTTTTGGCGGCAGGCTATCCTGCATATTCGGGCGTTGCACTTTTCGGAGATTGGGCTGCAGTGATCTCTGGGTTGCAACCATCCTGGTTGTGGCGTGGCGTGCTGATACTCAGTGCTTTTGCAACGTATTATTTCTCGCTCGTCTTGATTGGACGTTCTATTCGTCCATTTTTAGGATCGGACGATTCACAATCGCTACAGAGATTACGCTTCATGACGCGCATTCCTTTTCTGACAGCTTTGGTCGTAGCTTTTCTTGGAGCAATTCCCAATCCTCAGGGATGGCGGATGGTCTTCAGCGCTGCTTTACCATCTGCCTTTGCCTCTTTTGGACTAACCAGGCTCAGACATTATGCGCTATCTTCCTCAAAGAATGACGAACCACTGAAATCAATTCGGCGCAGTAGTATATGGATTGCATTTGCAATGATTGTTTTGGCCTTATTTATTGCAGTTCTTGGACGCGGGCTACGATTACCCTGAAAAGACTGGCGGATTCGTTTTCAGTCGATTCAACCTTTGCTTATGCTTATTAACCCGGCAGGTGGCCCTCGATAAGTACGAAGGCGTTGTCAAGCATGAATTTGGGCAGGTGGCCCTCGTCCATCTTCATTTTCCCTCGATGCTCGGTGCCCCATCCAAGCCGCGTTCTTTGCGGCTTGGGTGGGAAAGCATGACCGTTCGTGTACGGTAGCAATCTTAACCCAGCGCCCGCTCATCGCAAACAGCGCGATGAACGGGGCACAGATTCTTCTGGCTCGTGATGACTTTTAGGGCCGATGACCGGACCACCCGCCCACTCGAAAATCAGAACAAGATGGGGTTCGTTGAGCACTCACGATGTAGCAAGGCCGCCACGGATGGCGGCCTGCAGTTGGCTGTGCTCAGTGTCTAAAAAAGACAAGGCTCAACAGCCAGAAAACTGCAAGTATAGTGAAAGCTCTAAATATATGCGTCCAAACTCCCGTTTTGGAAGTTCCCTCATCCAACTTAACCTGTTTGAGTTTTCTAAACAGCAGCACATTCCCGCCAACCATGCACACACCGCAGGCAACTAGAAACGTCCGCAGCGGTGTGTTATCAGGAAGTAGGTATCCCGCAACAACATTACCTGCAAGCATTCCGAGTTCAATGAATACAATCGTTGATTTCTTCATACAAAAAATTCCTAACAAGCTCCTGGGGTTGAACCGCAAGTTGGCGGCTTTGGTGCTGGCGGGCAGTGGTCCGGTCATGCTCGTCCATCTTCATTTTCCCTCGCTGCTCGGCGCCCCACCCAAGCCGCCTTCTTTGCGGCTTGGGTGGGAAAGCATGACCGTTCGTGTACGGTAGCAATCTTAACCCGACGCCCACTCATCGCAAACAGCGCGATGAACGGGGCACAGATTCTTCTGGATCGTGATGACTTTTAGGGCCGATGACCGGACCA
>JAJYFB010000193.1 GCA_021785495.1 Acidobacteriota bacterium
TGCCCTGGCGGCGATCGACGCCGGTGCGGATGTGCTCGAACTCGGCGTGCCCTTCAGCGATCCGCTGGCCGACGGGCCCGTGATTCAGCGCGCCAGCGAGCGTGCGCTCGTCGGCGGCACGCGGCTTCGCGACGTGCTGGCGCTGGCCGGCGAGATTCGCGCCGCACGGCCCCAGGCCGGCCTCGTGATTTTCAGCTATCTCAATCCCATCCTGCGTTACGGGCTGGCGCAGTTTGCCGACGCCGCGAAGGCCGCCGGCGTGGACGGCGTGCTGGCGACGGACATGATCGTCGAAGAAGCCGGCGAGTACCTACGGGAGTTGGGCCGCGTCGATCTCGCGCCGATTTTTCTGGCCGCGCCCACCAGTCCCGACGCGCGGCTGGAAGCCATCGCCGCGCACAGCAAGGGTTTTGTCTACGCCATTTCGCGCACCGGCATCACCGGCAAACAGCAGAGCATGACCTCGGACGCCGAGGCGCTGGTCGAGCGCATCCGGCGATGGAGCCGGCTGCCGGTCGCCGTGGGGTTCGGCATCAGCAACGCGGAACACGTCGCCCAGGTGGCGCGGTTCGCCGATGCCGCGGTGATTGGCAGCGCGATTGTCGAGCTGATCGAGCGCACGGCCGCGACCGAGGGTCCAGACCGTGCGCCTCACGCAGTGGCTCGATTTATCGAGGGCCTGCGCCTACCCCAAGCGGCGCTGGCCCGTTAAAAAACAGCTTCTAGCCTCCAGCTCCCAGCTTCCAGCTTGTTCCGTTTGGGATCATGCCTGTGAGCTTGCGCCAGCAGGACAAGGCTAGAAGCTAGAGGCTAGAAGCTAGAGGCTGCAATGACCATCGAAGAAATGCGAATCCGCATTGACGAACTGGACCGCCAGCTTGTCGCGCTGCTCAATGAACGGGCGCGTGCTGCGCAGATGATTGGCCGCCTGAAGGCGGCCACCGCGCTGCCGGTGTACGAGCCGGACCGCGAAAAGCTCGTCTACGCGAATGTGCGCGCGGCCAATCAGGGCCCCTTGCCCGACGTGGAGCTGACGCATGTCTACGAGCGCATCATCGACGTGATGCGGGCCTTGCAGCGCAACGAGCTGGCCAGCCAGAAACATGCCCAGGCCGCGGCTCTCGCCGCGACGCCGGGCCTCGCCGCGGGCGCACGAACGCCCGAGACAGGAAATGAATCATGATTGTCGCCATGCAGGAAAAAGCCAGCGAAGACGAAATCGATACGGTCATCACCGCCATGGAAGAGGCCGGCGTTCACGTGCACCGCACCACGGGCGAGTTCCAGACGATTCTCGCCGGCGTGGGCCCCACCGGAGCGCTCGACCCGGCCAAGTTCGAGATGCTGCCGGGCGTCGAGCACGTGCATCGCATCAGCGCGCCCTACAAGCTGGCCGGCCGCGCCTGGAGGCCGGAGGGAACAACGATCGAATTCAGGAACGGCGAGAAGATCGGCGGCCAGAAAGTGGCCGTCATCGCCGGTCCCTGCGCCATCGAGAACCGCGAGCAGATCTTCTCGATTGCCGCCTGCGTCCAGGCCGCCGGCGGCGGCTTTCTGCGCGGCGGCGCCTTCAAGCCGCGCAGCTCGCCCTACTCCTTTCAGGGCCTGGGCATTCCCGGCCTGGAGATGATGCGCGAAGCCGCCGACGCGCACGGTCTCGCCGTGGTCAGCGAGGTGATGGAGATCGCGCAGATCGAGCCCATGCTGCCGCTGGTCGATTGCTTCCAGGTGGGCGCGCGCAACATGCAGAACTTCAACCTGCTGCGCGAACTCGGACAGGTGCGCAAGCCGGTGCTGCTCAAGCGCGGCATCGCGGCCACGGTCGAAGAGCTGCTGCTTTCGAGCGAGTACATCCTTTCGGGCGGCAACTACGAGGTGATCCTCTGCGAGCGCGGCATCCGCACCTATGAAACCGCGACGCGCAACACGATGGACATCGCGGCCATTCCGGTGCTCAAGAAGCTCTCGCACCTGCCCGTGACCGGCGATCCTTCGCACGGTACGGGCCGGCGCGACATGGTGCCCGCGATGGCCAAGGCCGCCGTGGCCGCCGGAGCGGATGCCGTGCTCATGGAGATCCATCCGAACGCCGACAAGGCCGTCTCCGACGCCGCCCAGACGCTCTACTTCGACCAGTTCGAGAAACTGGTGGCGGAGCTGCGCGTGCTGGCCGGCGCGGTGGGACGAACGCTGTAAGATGAAGCAAGAACAGCGGAGCGAGCGGTGTTTGCCTGAGCTGCGCGCCGGAGCGGAGTCGGGTTGGCTTGTACCTTCCTGACTCCGCTGGCTCCGCTGACTTCGCTGACCATGCTATCGCGCATTTCCATTCTCGGCACCGGCCTGCTTGGCGCATCCGTCGGTCTCGCGCTGCGCGAGGCCGGGTTCGCGGGCGCAATCGTTGGCTGGAATCGCTCGGCGGAGGGCGGCGAAACAGCGCTCAAGATGGGTGCGGTCGACGCACTGGCCGCCGATCCCATCGAGGCCGCGCGCACGGCCGATCTGACGCTCATCGCCGCGCCCATCTTCGCCACGCTCGACCTGATGGAAAAGCTCGCGCCCGTGCTCGGTCCCGCGCAGATTTTGACGGATGTGGGCAGCACCAAGCGCAGGATTACCGAAGCCGGAATGCGTCTTTTCAACCGATCGGAGTGCGCAGCCTTTCTGCCGGGCCATCCGATGGCCGGAAAGGAGCGCGGCGGCGCTTCGCTCGGTGACGCCGCGCTGTTTCGTGGCGCGGTCTGGCTCTTCACCGACGCGCCCGGCGCGCAACGCTCGCCGCAATCGGTCGCGCTGGTCGAAGAGTGGCGCGCGTGGGTGGCGCGGATGGGCGCGCGCACCCTCGATCTGGACGCCGCGCGTCACGACGAGCTGGTCGCCTGGGTGAGCCACCTGCCGCAGTTTGTGGCCACGGCCCTGAGCGCGCTGCTCGAAGACGAGGTTGGCGACGCGCCCGAACTCAAGGACGTGGGCGGGCGCGCCCTGCGCGAGATGACGCGCCTGGGCGCAAGCCCTTTTTCCATGTGGCGCGACATCGCGCACACCAACGCCGAGGCCATCGAACGCACGCTGGCCGCGCTCGAACAGCGGCTCGCCCATCTGCGCGAAAATCTCCGCACCCCCGCGCTGCGCAGCGAGTTCGAACAGGCGAACCGCTTCCGGCGGGAGTAAGCCGGCAACTGCCCAAAGGCCGCTGAATCCTCTTCGTGCGCAAGACATGGCGCGCCCTGCGCGGCACGCAGGAACAGCCCGGTCTGGGCGAAAACTGCTTCGGACAAAAAGATGTGTGCGCTGGCGCCGCGTAGCGGGCTTACCGAGACGGATCAAAAGCGGTCCGCACGAGCCTCTTTTTTGCGCACAAGGCTTCATGAAGCGGCTCCCACGCGAGCCACTTGCAAAATTCAATCGATGATCGCTGGATTTGAAAGGGCACGACTTCAGTCGTGCCGTAAAATACCTGGAATGAATGGGGCTTTAGCCCCTGCGGGAGATT
>JAJYFB010000194.1 GCA_021785495.1 Acidobacteriota bacterium
GCTGGATTTGAAAGGGCACGACTTCAGTCGTGCCGTAAAATACCTGGAATGAATGGGGCTTTAGCCCCTGCGGGAGATTTTTCTTCTCGCAGAATACACCGGAGCTGAATTTTGCAAGTGGCTCCTGCGGCAGGAGAATTGTCCTACCCGCGCGCCACGTCCTCAATCGCCACGCGATACGGCGGCAATACGCCGCACTCGGCCGCCATGCGAAAGAAGCCGCGCATCCCCTCCACGCACTCCTCGTCGAGCACGTAGTGAATGTTCCCGGTCAGATAGCTGCGAATGGTGCTCTCGGGAAGCGGCAGCCGCATGGACCATTCGTTCACCAGTGCATCGATATTGCTCAGGCCATGATCGCGCGATTGGATCAGATCCTCGACAACACGCTCGTTCAAAGGATCGCCGCACCCGGCGCCGGCGCACCAGACGGCGGAGATGAAAGGCAGCCCCGTCAGCGTCTTCCACTCGGCGGCCAGGTCGCGATATTCGAGCGCTTCGCCCGTCCGCTCCAGGCGGTTGAACCGCTCTTCGAGCGCCAGCAGTGCAGGATCGCCGATGACGATGGCCGCATCGGCCCGCTGCAGCATCGCATCCAGATTAGCCGCCATGGGCACGAACTCGACGTCCGCACGGCCCCACTTGTGAAAAAGAAGGCGCGCGTAGGTCACCGTCGTGCGGCTGGCCGTGTCGGCGGCCACCGAACGCAAACTGTCGAGCGGACGCCCAGCGCGATGCACCAGCAGCAGCGAACGCACCCGCTCTTTTGACGCAATGGTGCAGCCGGGAAGAATGCGCAACTGCGGCGCAAGCGCCAGAGCGGCGATCGGAATCAGGCCGATGTCGGCCTCGCCCGACTGCAGCCGCGCCGCGCATTCGGAGGGCAACATGCGATCGATCCGGTAGCGCCGCTCCAGTTCTTCGCGCCACGGCGGGTGCTCGAAGTTCCACATCAGCGGGGCCGGATTCAAAAAATCGATGGCCGCGATCCGCAGCCGCGTCTCCTGCTTGTTCTCCACATCCGTTAGACTATCAATCTCCGCCCTTGGTTTCGCCGCAAATGGTTTCGCCGCAAAATCCTCCGTGCGAACTCTCGCCGCCATGCGCCCGCGGATCGCGACTTCCGAGACTGCGGAAAAACTCGGCAGAAAGAGCTTTGGTTCAACGACACGGCTTGAGATGTTGCTGAAAAACTCAACCGGAAAGGGTTTGTAACAACGGCACGGCTTGAGCCGGGCCATAAGCTAAGGGCCCGCGCAGAAACAAACTGCACATCAGCGTTGTTTTTTGGTTTGCAGCTTAACGCCCTCTCAGAAATATGTACGAGTTATTTCTGCGCGGCCCCTAAGCAAAATCAATGGGGCTTTAGCCCCTGCTTCCACAGGTTTTGTCATTTTCGCCTGTCTTTCTTGGTTTTTACGCAACCTCTTCCGGCGGCAAATCCTCCGCGCCCTCGCGGGCCAAGCCTCTCCGCTACAATTAGGAAGAAGCTCCACGCCGCCGGGAACCCGATTTCCCGCCCGCCGGGAGCCTTTACACATCATGCTCTCCGAAAATCTTCCCGAAGCGCTGACGTTCGACGATGTTTTGCTGGTTCCCGCCTATAGCGACGTAGTGCCGCTGCAGGTCAGCACACAGACCCAGTTGACCAAGGGGATCGTGCTCAACACGCCGCTGATCTCCTCGGCCATGGACACCGTGACCGAATCGCGCATGGCCATCGCCATGGCCCAGTTGGGCGGCATCGGCATCGTGCATCGCAATCTCTCCATCGCCGATCAGGCCGGCGAAATCGACAAGGTCAAGCGCTCCGAAAGCGGCATGATCGTCGATCCGGTCACCATCGACCCGGAACGCACCATCGGCGACGCGCTCGAGATCATGCGCCGCTATCGCATCTCCGGCGTGCCCGTCACGCGCGGCAAACGGCTGGTCGGCATCCTGACCAACCGCGATCTGCGCTTCGAAACGCGCACGGACATTCCTGTCGACGAGGTGATGACCAAGGACGATCTGATCACCGTCCCCGTCGGCACCACGCTCGAAGATGCCGAAAAGATCCTGCACAAGCACCGCGTGGAAAAACTGCTGGTCGTCAACGAGCAGTTCGAACTCAAGGGCCTGATCACCGTCAAAGACATCCAGAAAAAGCTGAAGTACCCGAACGCCTGCAAGGACGATCAAGGCCGTTTGCGCGTGGGCGGAGCCATCGGGGCCACCGGCGACTATCTGGAGCGCGCCGCCGAACTGGTGCGCAACCGCGTGGACGCGCTGGCCATCGACTCGGCCCACGGTCACTCCTCGCGCGTGCTCGAAGCCGTACGCGAGGTCAAAAAACGCTTCGGTGACGTGGCGCTGCTCGCCGGCAACGTGGCCACCTACGAAGGCGCAATGGCCCTCATCGACGCCGGCGCCGACGCCGTCAAGGTTGGCATTGGCCCCGGTTCCATCTGCACCACGCGCATGGTCACCGGCGCGGGCATGCCGCAGATCACCGCCATCGCCGAGGCCTACCGCGCGGCGCAAAAGCACGGCATTCCGGTCATCGCCGACGGCGGCATCAAATTTTCCGGCGAGATCGCCAAGGCCATCGCCGCCGGCGCAAGCTCGGTGATGATCGGCTCGCTCTTTGCCGGCGTCGATGAGAGCCCCGGCGAAACCATCCTTTATCAGGGGCGCAGTTTCAAGGCCTATCGCGGCATGGGCAGCCTGAGCGCCATGAGCCGCGGATCGGGCGAGCGCTATTTCCAAAGCTCCAACGATCTGGCCGGCGCGCAAAGCGAAACCACCGACGTGGTGCAGCGCGAGCGCGCCAACGAAAACCGCCTGGCCAAGTTCGTTCCCGAGGGCATCGAAGGCCGCGTGCCCTATCGCGGGCCGCTGGAAACGATGGTCTTTCAGCTTGTCGGCGGGCTGCGCTCGGGCATGGGCTACGTCGGCTGCGGCACTATCGCCGAGTTGCAGCAGAAGGCGCGCTTCGTGCGCATCTCCGGCGCCGGCCTGCGCGAGAGCCACGTTCACGACGTCATCATCACCCGCGAGGCTCCGAACTACCACGTCGAATAACAATTCACCGCAGCCGGCGGCTTTGGGATGGCACGCTCAAGCGGACCAGTTTGCACCCCTTCCGGCGCAGCCGCGAACCGCGCGATTTTGTGAAAAGGACACGGCGGCAAACCGTATCCAGTCCCGGTCAACCATGGGACCATCACGGCTGCGGAAAAACTCCGTCGAAAAGGCTTCGCTGTAACGGCACGACTTCAGCCGGCCATAAGCCAAGCGAAATCCAGGGCGCTTCCGCCTCTGTTTCCACGACCAGGGCCGTTTTCTTTCGTAGTTCGTGACTTTTGAGCCACTTGCAAAATTCAATCGATGATCGCTGGATTTGAAAGGGCACGACTTCAGTCGTGCCGTAAAATACCTGGAATGAATGGGGCTTTAGCCCCTGCGGGAGATTTTT
>JAJYFB010000195.1 GCA_021785495.1 Acidobacteriota bacterium
GAGAAGACGCTCACATCGGCGCCGTCCGGCGCAGGCGCGGCCGACGCCGCCTGGTAAAGCGTCTTGGCGTCGACGGAAAAAGCCGGCGCGCTCCACGGCGCACTCCTCGATTCGGCGGCCGCGGCGGCCGGGGGAGCGGACGATTCCGCGCGGGTTGCTCTACCGGGCGCGGCGGCGGCCAAAATCAGGGGAAACAGCAAGGCAGCCAAACAGGCGAAACGAAGACGGAAAGACGATGAGAACACAGGCCCCCCGGCAAATACGCATGTGAAAACCACGGTAAATGGGCTGAGACCAATTGGCAAGCACGGCGGCGCGTGTGCGGCCAGGAGATGCCGCCCGTTTCCGGTCAACCGGGCGCGACCTACAATTTGAATTGCGCGCAAGAATCGGAGTGCGGCTGCCGCGCGGATCGGCGACGATGGCTTTTATGAACAACCGGGCGCAGACCGCATGGGCCAAAGATCCGGCCGCCGCACGCCTGGCGCGCAGCGCGGGCATCGATCCAGAATCGTCGTGGCGGCGACTGGTCGCGCGCGATCCGCAGGCGCGCTTTTTCTATGGAGTCACAACCACGGGCGTTTTCTGCCGGCCCGCTTGCGCAAGCCGCCTTCCGCTGCGCACGAACGTCCGCTTTTTTCGCACCGCGGCCGAGGCCGCAGCCGCGGGTTTTCGCGCCTGCAAGCGGTGCCGGCCCGACGATAACGCCGTGTCGAGCACTGCGTGCGATAGTCCTTTGGGCAAGGTCCGCGCGCATCTCGAACAAAATCTCGACCGGCGCGTGCCCCTTGCGGAACTGGGCCGCGTGGCGCGGTTGAGCCCTTTCACCGTGCAGCGGCTTTTCAAACGCGCAATGGGCGTAAGCCCGCTCGCCTATCAGCGGGCGTTGCGCGTCACGCGGCTGCGCGCGGCGCTGAAGGAGCCGCAAACCGTGACCGAAGCCATTTACAGCGCCGGATTCGGCTCATCAAGCCGCGCCTACGAGGCCCATCCGCTCGGCATGACGCCGCGCCGCTTCGCCCAGGGCGGCAAAGGCGAGACGATCGGCTTCACGACCGCCAAGACGCCCTTCGGCTGGATGGTTGCGGGCGCGACCGGGCGCGGCCTGTGCTGGCTGGCGCTCGATCGCACGCAAGGCGCGGCCGAGGCGAGCTTGCGCGCGGAGTTTCCCGCAGCGGCGTTGCGGCCCGATCCCTCGCTCGCACGATGGGTTGAGCTGGCGGTAAACAGTGTGGACGCCGGCGCCGATCTTCTCCAAAGGGCTGCCGCGCCGCAGGCGTTCGATTTGCGCGGGACGGCCTTTCAGCTTCGCGTCTGGCGGGCTCTCGGCGAAATTCCCCGCGGCCAGACGCGCAGCTACGCGCAACTGGCCTGCGCGATCGGGCAGCCAACGGCCACGCGCGCCGTCGCCCGCGCCTGCGCCGCCAACCGCGTGGCGATTCTGGTTCCATGCCACCGCGTCCTCGGCGCCGGCGGCGCGCTCACCGGCTATCGCTGGGGCGTCGAACGCAAGCAGCGTTTGCTGGAGGCGGAACGAGGTTGATCCGGGCGGCTGCATTGCATCCCGCAATCCGTTCTCTTACACTTGGAGTACCGGTCGCGCGGTTTCCGGCGGGGGGATTCCATCGACAAGCGACAAACGCGGGAACTCGCGATCCACGGCTCGATGCGACTTTCTTCCGCTTGCCTGCGCATCTCGAGTTACCGCCGTTCCGCGTCCGCGGTCAATCGCAACCAGGCTGTCTCTTGCCCCGGGAGATGCGCCTGCCAGGCGTCCCACGAGTAAAACCATGGAATCTTCCGGCCATCCTGAAGCGGTCAATCGAGCCGCCCATCTGCGCAATCGGTATCCGCGCTTCGTTTTCGATGCGTTTACGGTATCTGCGGACCCATCGCGCCTCGCCGTGGACTACTTCTACTCCGCGCCGCCGGATCTTCGCTTCAAGTCTTCGATTACGTTTGATCGCCTTCCCGGAGAAACCCTTCTTTCGCCGCAGGCGCTGGAGAATCTGCTCTTTCACATCGGCCTGGTGGAGTCGTTCAGCTACTGGAAGGCCACCTGCTCTCCCATCCTCGAAGTCCGTCCCGGCCGTTTGAACGCCGACCAGACGGCCTGGTGGAAAAATCTTCTTCTGCACGGAATGGGGGAGTATTTCTATGTCAATCGCATTCCTTTTTCCGCCCCCGATTTCGTCACGATTCTTGCCGCCTCCGGCGGCGACGCACCCCCGCCCTTCCGCGGCGAGCTGCGGCGCGGGCTTCTGATCCCGCTCGGCGGAGGCCGCGACTCGGCCGTGGCGGCAAAACTCGTGCAAGACGATGGAATGCAGCCGGGCTTCATGATCCTGAACGAAATTCCCGCGGCGTTGCGTGTCGCCAAAACTCTTGGCTGCCCCCATCCGATTCTTGTCCGGCGCGCGCTCGACCCGCTGATTCTGGATCTCAACCGCCAGGGCTTTCTCAACGGACACGTTCCCTTTTCCGCGACCCTCGCCTTCCTGAACGCGGCCTGTCTCGCGCTCTATGGCTACTCGGTCATTGGCATTGCGAATGAAAAGAGTTCCGACGAGGGCAATATTTCCTACGAAGGCCAAACAATCAATCATCAGTATTCGAAGTCGTCGGCATTCGAGTCTTCCTTCAATGACTATCTGAATCGGTACTTGTTGGCGGACGCGCGGTATCTCAGCCTCGTCCGGCCTTTGTACGAGCTTCAGATCGGCCGCATGTTTGCGCATCTCGATGCGCTGCACGGCGCCGTCTCCAGTTGCAACCGCCTGCAATCGGTCGGGAAATGGTGCGGAGAGTGCCCGAAGTGTCTTTCCGTCTTTGCGACGACCTATCCGTTTGTCGAACTCGACGCTCTGCGAAACATCTTCGGTTCGGACGACTTTTTCGATCGCCCGCATTGCGCGCAAACCCTCGCCGGCCTGACCGGCCTGGGAGAAAACAAGCCTTTCGAATGCGTGGCAACCTACGAGGAGACGGTCTGTGCGCTCGCTCTTTGCGTTGAGGCCGCCGAGCGACGAAAAATGCCGCTTTCGCCAGGGCTGCAATTCGCCAAGGACGTCATCTTGCCGCGCTTTCCCCGTCCGTCCGCCGGTGCGCAAGAGCCGTTCGGCAACAGCGATCGCCTGGACCGCCTGCCGGCCAGCATTGAAGCCATCCTGCGCCGGGAGTTGACCGCATGATCCGCCTCGACGATCTTGAATCAAGCACCCTGGTCCTTGTCGGTTTCGGAACCGAGGGGCAGGGTTCCTACTTGTTTTTAAGAAGCCGATTTCCCGGCAAGCGCATTGGCATTGCCGATCGAAGACATCTCAGCCAGATTGCAATGCCCGCAGAAATCGCAGCCGCGGTCGCCCAGGATCACGATCTCGAGATGCACTGCGGCGACGATTATCTCTCCTGTCTTCCTCGTTATCGAGCCGCGTTGAAGTCT
>JAJYFB010000196.1 GCA_021785495.1 Acidobacteriota bacterium
AGGTCGCCTACGATCGCCGTCCAGCCGCCATCCTTGAGCAGAACCGCCTTGAGGCCGTGAATCACGTAGGTGAAGGGATCGACCACGGAGATGGCCCGCAGCCAAGCCGGGAACGAGCCGGTCGGGTACATCGCGCCCGATGGGTAAAAGAGCAACGTATTGAGCACGCCGAACATGGCGCGGGGAACCAGCGGATCGTCGACGCGCACCATGAAGAGAAACATCATGCCGTTGAAGGCGACCGCGGCGGTGACGATCAGCGCCAGCAATTGCAGCACGATCATGGGATGAAAGATCACGCCCATGCCAGCCATCAACGAGCCGACGACGCCCAGCGAGATGCCGGCCAGCATGGCCTTGATGGCGCCGGCGATATTCAGGCCGAAGACCAGCTCGAACTTCGTGATGGGCGTGACCAGGTAGCCTTCGTGAACGCCGCGCGCCTTGTCGTCGAGATAGAGAATGCCGCCGCCGATCATCACCGAGATATACATGGCCAGCGCAATCGTGGCCGGCAGCAGGAACTTGAGATAGTTCACGTAGGGGTACAGCTCGACGATTTCGAGCGCAATGGTTTGCGTGAGCCGGCCGCCGACCTGCGGCGCGTTCAGCGAGTCGACCAGCAGTTGCATCTGCGACTCGACCGTCGAGGAGGTGAACAGATCGGAGTTATCGACGACAATGCCGACTCGGGGCGCGTCCTCGGCGTAGACGCGGCGTGAATACTGCGGGGGGATGATGACGGCGGCGTCGATCTTGCCGGTGCGCACGTCTTCGCGCGCCTCGACCTCGTTGCCGTATTCGACGGTCGAGAAGGTCTTGATGTTGGCGGCGACGGCGGCAAAGGCTTCGCGCAGCCGGACGGCCTCGGGCCCGTGGTCCTCGTCCACCACGGCGACATGCGTGCCCACAATCTTGCCGCCAAAGGCGTTGCCCATGATGACCAGCGTCAGGATGGGGCTGAGCAGCGACATGATCATCAGCGAGGGCGAACGGAAGAACTTGCGCATCTCGCGCTCGATAATGGCGAACATGCGGTTCATGGACGGCCCTCCGGACGCGGCAGCGCAAAATTCGCCGGCTTCACCTGCTCGTCGCGCAACTGGCGGCCGGTGTAATGAATGAAGACATCGTCGAGCGTGGTGTTCTGCACGCTGAGCGAAGTGAGCGTCTCGCTGAGACTGTTGGCCAGCTCCACAATCTGCATCGTCGTCTTGGAGCCGGAGCGCGTGATGACGCGATAAAAGCCGCCACCCTCGGGCTGCACGCTGGTGACGCCTTCCAGCTTTTCAAGCCGCGCGGGCCAGGCGTCGCTGTCGCGCCCGAAGTGGACCTCGACGACATTGGCGCCGGCCACGCTGTTCTTGAGTTCGACCGGCGTGCCCATGGCCACCAGCGTTCCGTGGTCCACAATCGCGATGCGGTCGCAGAGCTTGTCGGCCTCGTCCATGTAATGCGTGGTGATCAGCATGGTGAGGTTGCGCGTGACCTTGAGCTTGTTCAGCATCTCCCAGACGGCGATGCGCGAGACCGGATCGAGCCCGGTGGTCGGCTCGTCGAGAAAGAAGATGCGCGGATTATGCACCAGGCCGCGCGCAATCTCGAGACGCCGCCTCATGCCGCCGGAAAGCGTCTTTGTCTGCGCCTCGCGCCACTTGGTCAAATCGACGGCTTCGAGCACGTCGGCGATACTCCGCTCGCGCTCGACGCGCGGCACGCCGTAGAGCTTGGCGTAGATCGAGAGATTCTCGACGACGCTCAGGTCCGGATCGCTGGTCATGGCCTGGGGAATGACGCCGATCGCGCGGCGCACATCGTCCGGGGCCTTGCTCACGTCGTAGCCGCCCACGAGGGCCTTGCCGGCGGTGACGGGAATCAGCGTCGTCATCATGCGAATCAGCGTGCTTTTTCCCGCGCCGTTCGGCCCCAGCAGGCCGAAGATCTCGCCCTCGGCCACGGTGAAATTCACATCCTTGACAGCCTCGAAGCTGCCATAGCGCTTCCAGATGCGATCGACAACGATGGCCGCGGCCGGCGGACGTGACGCCGCTACGCCCGTAGTCGAAGATTTGTTCGCCGCCGCCTTCACGGCTTCACCAGCTTGGCCCTGGGAATGTAGACCTCGGCCGTCATGCCGGGCACGTATGTTTCGCCGGGATTCGGGATCAGCAGCTTCAACTGGATGGTTTTGATGTCGCGCTTCATCGAGTCCACGTCGCGTTGCGTGGCGAAGTCGCCCTCGGCGGCTTTGGCGATGACCTTGCCCCAGAGCGTGGCGCCGCTGGGCATCACCACGCGCAGGCTGTCGCCCAGTTGCACGGCGTCTTCCTGCGTCTCCGGCAGCGGCGCGTAGACCCAGGTTTGCGTCAGATCCATAATCGTGACGATCGGCTCGCCGGCCGTCAACACCTCGCCCTGCCGCGCCGCCCACACGTCCACCTTGCCGTCGATCGGCGAGACAATCTGCGCGTAGCCAGCCTCGACGCGCGCCTCCGCGGCTTGCGCAAGGGCGCTGGCCACGTTGGCGCGGTCCTGATCCACGGTGCGGGCCGAGGCCGTCGCCAGCAGTTCGTGCGCGCGCGCCTGACGCAAATTCGCCTGCGCCGCGGCCAGATTCTGCTGGGCCGCATCGACCGCGGCTTTGGCCGCCGCCAGCGAGGTCACCTCTTCGTCGCGCGCTTGCGCGCTCACGATGCCCTCGCCGGCCAGCGCCACGGCGCGGCTGGTATCGGCCTGCTGGTGCTCGTACTGCGCCTGGGCCTGGGCGAGAGCGGCCTGGGCGGATTGAACCTGCGCCCCGGCGTTCACCACGCCGCTCGATGTCTCGCCGCGATTCTGCCGCTCGGTCTCCTTGTCGCTGCGCAGCTTCCACTGCTGACCGGAGGCCGTCGCTTCGGCCGCTTTCCAGGCCGCGCGCAGATCGTCGCTCTCAATGAACGCGATCAACTGCCCTTTGTGCACCGCCTGACCATCCTCGACGGTCAGCGTCTGGATGCGCCCCGGAATGCGCGAGCTGACGATCACCTCGTTGGCGTCCACGGAGCCGATCAGTTTCAGATCGTGGGTGCGCGGCGCGGTCGCAAAATACCAAATCAGCGACCCGACCGTCAGCAGCCCCAGAAGAAGAAAAACCCGATTGCGAGCATTCACCGGTTCATCACCTCAAACACTTGAAATTGGCCAGATCGGGCATGGGCGTGTCGGCCAGCACCTTGGCCGCCAGTTCCGCGCCGCGCCTTCGATCCATAAAAAGCGCCTGGCCGAGAAATGCGATCGCCGCAGCTCTTCGCGCCCGCAGCGCCTCGGGCGCGAGCGGCTCAAAAGATTCGACGAGTCGCCACATCGCCGCACTGATGAAACAGAATCCGTTTGCGCCC
>JAJYFB010000197.1 GCA_021785495.1 Acidobacteriota bacterium
AATACCCCCACCGCGCCTCGCGCTCCTTAGGAGCCGTTCGACGGGCCGCTGCGATTTCCACAGAATAGAAATTCACAATAACCACAAAAAAGTGTATTCTGTGATTGTTTCCGCAGCCGGACATTCCCTGCCCGGCCGGACACGAGGAGATGCCCATGATTCGCAAGACCCGTCTTTTTACGCCCGGACCGACCCCGCTGCTTCCGGCGGCCCAGTTTGCCATGGCTGCTGCTGACATGCACCACCGCACCCCTGAGTTCCGCGCCCTCTATCAAAAAGTGCTCGCCCAGCTCAAGGTCTTCGTCGGTACCAAAAACGATGTCCTGCTGCTCTCCTCGTCCGGCACCGGCGCCATGGAAGCCTCCGTCTCCAACCTCACCTCGCCCGGTGACCGCGTTCTGGTCCTCACCGCCGGTAAATTCGGCGAGCGCTGGGTCGATCTCGCGAAGGCCTTCGGCTGTCAGGTGGATGTCCTTAAAGCACCCTATGGCCAGACCTTCGATCTTGCCGAAGTTCGCAAGGCCCTCAAGCCCGAGCATCGCGCCCTCTTTGTGCAGGCCACTGAAACCTCCACCGCGGTCCGCCACGACGTCGAGGCACTCGCACGGCTCATACAGGAAGTCAGCCCCGAAACCCTGCTCGTCGTCGACGGCATCACCGGCCTCGGCACCACGCACTTCGACGTGGACGGCTGGGGCATCGACATCCTCATCGGCGGCTCGCAGAAGGCCGTCATGATTCCTCCCGGCCTAGCCTACCTGAGCGTGAGCGACAAGGCCTGGGCGGCGATGGAGAAATCGAAGAATCCGCGCTACTACTTCGACCTGCGTAAGGAACGCAAGAATGCGGTGAAGGGCGAGAGCGCCTACACGCCCGCCGTTGCGCTCATCGCCGGCCTCGGCGCCGCGCTCGACTACATCGCCGGGCAGGCCGGTGGCGATCTCGAAAAGGGCCGCATCGCGCTGGTCAACAACGCACAGGTCAATGCTGCCGCTACGCGCGCCGGGCTGGTTGCGCTGGGCTTCACCCTCTTCGCGCCCACCTCCCCGGCTGCCGCGGCCACCGCCGTCGCCGTGCCCGAAGGCATGGATTCGAGCGATGTGGTCAAGGCGCTCAAGACGCGCTTTGCTTCGGTCATCGCCAACGGACAAGGCGAAATGAAAGGCAAGCTCTTCCGTGTCGCGCACCTGGGCTTCTTCGATTTCCTCGACACCATTGCCCTGCTCGGCGCCATGGAGCACATCGCCAAGGACACGCTCAAGCTGCCCGTGCAATACGGCCAGGCCGTCGCTGCTGCGCAGCAGGTCTACGCCGACGCGGTGAAGAACTAGGAGCTGCCTCGATGCCCGAACTCACCTTTGGAGAAAAGCTGATCATCGCCCGCAAGCAGCTTGACCTCTACCAATATCAAATGGCCGAGCGGCTGGGCGTGCATCCCAACTCGCTCACCAAGTACGAGCGCGGCGAGGGCAAACCCCACGCCGCCGTGGTACGGATGTTCGATCTCCTCTGCGAGCAGGAGGGCATCCGCTTTGACGATTACAAATCCGCACAAGAGGGCAAGGGAGAAGCCATGAAGATCGTACTGGCAGAGAAGGTGTCACCGGCAACGCTGGCCGTGTTCGCGGCCGAGCCGGGATGGGAAGTTCTCACGCATGACAAGCTGCCCAACGGCCTGCCTGCCGCGCTGGCCGACGCCGATGCGCTCGTCGTGCGCTCGGCCGTGCAGGTGGACGATGCACTGATGGAGCACGCGCCGAAGCTGCGCGTCATTGGCCGCGCCGGCGTGGGAGTGGATAACATCGACGCCGAAGCCGCCACACGCCGCGGCATCGTCGTGATGAACACGCCCGGCGCCAACGCCATCGCTGTCGCCGAGCTCACGCTCTGCCTCATGATCGCGCTGGCCCGCAAAGTGCCCGCAGCCAACGCATCCATGCACGCTGGCAAGTGGGAGAAGAAATCTCTCCAGGGCGGCGAACTGCGCGGCAAGACCCTCGGCATCCTCGGCCTGGGCCGCATCGGCCTTGAAGTCGCGAAGCGCGCCAGGGGCTTCGGACTGGAAATCATCGGCAGCGATCCCTTCGTCTCCGCCGCAGTGGCGCGCGAAAACGGCATCCGGCTCGTCTCGCTCGACGAACTCATCGCCGGCTCTGACTACCTCACACTGCACGTCGGCCTCACGCCGCAGACCGCTGGCATCATCAACGCAAAGAACATCGCCGCGATGAAGAAGGGCGTGCGCATCATCAACTGCGCCCGCGGCGAGCTCGTCGACGAAGCCGCGCTGGCCGCAGCCCTCAAGAGCGGCCACGTCGCAGGCGCCGCGCTCGACGTGCTCACCGAAGAGCCGCCGAAAGACTCGCCGTTCTTCGGGCTCGACAACGTGATCCTGACGCCGCATATTGCCGGGTCAACTGCGGAAGCGCAGGAGGCCGTCGGCGTGCAGATTGCCATGCAGGTGCGCGAATATCTGAAGCTCGGCGTCGTGCAGAACGCCGTCAACCTGCCCTCGCTCAGCCACGAGGAATACGTCGAGCTTGCGCCTTACATCGATCTCGCCGGCCGTCTCGGCTCCTTCCTCGCGCAGACCGGCAAGGGTGGCATCGAGGCCATTCACATCATCTATGGCGGCGCACTCGCCGAGGCAAAGACCGACCTCGTCCGCAACGCCGCGATTCAGGGTCTGCTGCAGGGTTCGGAGAATGTAAACCGCATCAACGCCGCCGCCGTCGCGCAGGAGCGCGGCATCCGCGTGCACGAGGAAAAGCAGGCCAGCCATCGCGGCGGCGCTGCGACTGTTCTCACCATCGAGCTGCACTCCGCCGCCGGCAAGACCGACGCCAGCGCCACCGTGATTCACGGCGAGCAGCCCCGCCTGCTTGAGTTCGACGGCATCGACATCGAGGCGCCGCTTGAGGGCAATCTCCTCGTCTGCCGCAACCTCGACGTCCCCGGCGTCATCGGCAAAATCGGTACCATCCTCGGCCAGCACAACGTCAACATCGCCAACTTCGCGCTAGGCCGCGAGCGCGCTGGCGCCAAGCCCGTCAAGGCGCTCGCCGCCGTGCAGGTCGATGCGCCTGTCTCAAAGGTAGTGCTCGAAGCCCTTGGCACCATCGAGGCGCTCATCGAGGCAAAGCTGGTGCAGTTGTAAGTACGGCGCTGGCTCGCTTCGCCGAAAACAAAATGCCGCGCTCCGGATTCTTCTCTCCCGAAGCGCGGCTTTCTTTTCCTGATTCGAACTAAGGCTGCCCGTTGGCTCCGCTCGGTACGTGGCTCGTCATCCCCTTCAGCACAAACTCGCGAATCAGGTTCGACGCCGCGTCTGCACCCGTTTCCGCCAGGCCATTCAACAGCGTCAGCGACACGCCG
>JAJYFB010000053.1 GCA_021785495.1 Acidobacteriota bacterium
GCCGCCGCCGCAATTCGAACCGTCCCGGACAAAAAGCCCTGCGGCGACGGCCCGCGCGTGCCGCTGCTGCTCATCTCGCCCTACGCCAAGTCGGGTGGCGTGGTCTCCGACCCCGGCGATCATGTTTCCTTCGACAAATTTGTCGATCTGCTCTTCGATCTGCCGCCGCTGGCCTCGCTGCCCGACGAGAAGCCCTATCTGCCCGAGGGGCCGCGCGACGCCAACCCGCGGCTCACCGACCTGCTGGGAGGATTCGACCCCGCGCGGCTGGCCGGCCGCAAAGCGCCCATCCCGGCTGCGCAGGCCGAGATTCCCGACGCGGTCGTCAACACCTTTCCTCCGCCGATGAGCTGCAAGGATGTGGGCGTCACACCGGTCGCCGTTCCCGGCGCCGCGCTCACCCCGCCCAAGGGCTGGACAAACGTGCTGCCGTAACCCCTCTCTCCCTGCGATTGCCACGGCCGGCATGGCCGAGGACAATTGCCTGCATCGCTATTTTGTTTGCATCGCAGGATCGCCGCGCCCCTCCAGGGCGCGAACGGTTCTTTTCCGCGCGGTCCCAGGGTTCCGCTGCGCTCTACCCTGGGCTATTTTCGCCTGTCCCTAGGGACGCAATCGGCAGTTGGATCAAAAGCCAGGGCAAACGCATTTCAGCTTGCGGGATGATTTTGTTTGGAAAGGGCACGGCTTCAGCCGTGCCCTTTCCAAGCTGTTCCGGGCGGCCATGCGAAATCCAAATGCGTTTGCCCTGGGGATGTTGCATGGTGCAAGAGGCTCGGCGGACTGCGCTTTTGTAAAATACGAGCAGGTCATTCGCTGCGGAAGGACTGGGCAAGCGCGCAGCCATGCTGCCGTTCCGGTCCGGCCGTTCCGCGCGAGATCAAAAAAGGAGTTTCTGCGAGATGGCGCATCCACATGCCATGCCTGCGCCGGCGGCGTTGCCGGGCGTATCGAAAATCATTGCGGTCGGTTCAGGCAAGGGCGGGGTGGGCAAAACCACCGTGGCCGTCAATCTGGCCATCGCCCTGTCCAAACTCGGCAAGCGCGTGGGCCTGATGGACGCCGACGTTTACGGGCCGAATGTTCCTTTGATGATGGGATCGAGCGAGCCACCGAAGGTGGGCGAGGGCAACAAGATCGAGCCCAACCTGACGCACGGCGTCAAGACCATTTCGATCGGCTACATCTCGCCCGGCGATACGCCGCTGATGATGCGCGGGCCCATGCTGCATCAGATCGTTCTGCAGTTTCTGCAGCAGGTGAACTGGGGCGAACTCGATTATCTGATCGTCGATATGCCGCCGGGCACCGGCGACGTGGCCATCTCGCTTGTGCAGGCCGTGCCGCTGACCGGCGCCATCGTGGTTTCCACGCCAAGCGACGTGAGCCTCGAGGACGCGCGCAAGGCCCTGGGCATGTTCGCGCAGGTCAACGTGGACGTGCTCGGCGTGGTCGAGAACATGAGCTACTTCACCTGCCCGCATTGCCATCACGAGATCGACATCTTTTCGCGCGGCGGCGCCGAGCGCACGGCCCAGAAATTCGGCGTGCCGTTTCTCGGCTCCGTCGAGCTGATTCCGGCCATCCGCGAGGGCGGCGACCAGGGAACGCCCGTGGCGCTGGCCGGACCGAAGAGCCCGCAGGCAACGTCCTTCTACGCCGTCGCCGAAAAGGTGATCGAACAGGCCGGGCTCGCAGCCGCAGCCGCAGCGGATGTGATCGAAATTCAATAATCCGGGGAGCCCTTTGCAAAATTCAGTTACGGAGCATCTTCAAGGAAAGGAACGTCTCTCAGCGGCTAAAGCCTCGCTCGTTTCATGCGTTTTACGGCACGACTCAAGAGATCCTTGCAAAATTCATCGCTGACTCACGGTTTTGAAAGGGCACGACTTCAGTCGTGCCAATCAAGCCAACAAAATCCGAGTGGCTTTCGCCACGGAGGGACGGCGGCATCGCGACATTCCCGAATTTTGCAAGTGCCTCTCCTGTCGTGCCCTTTCCAATCCTGTGATCGTCGATGGAATCTTGCAAGTGGCTCGATCGTTTCCCCCCCCCGGCCCCGGATTGGTTCCTGCGTCGGCCCTGGACAGGCGTTCTGCGCCGCTTCGTCCGCAGGCGCACTCTGGTATTCTTGGGAAGGTTTCTTTCATGCGCTGGCTTCTGATTGCCTTTCTCGTCTCGCTTGTGGCGCTGCTGGTTGCGTCCGCGGGAGTGGCTTATCACATTTGGAGGCAGCGCCGACGGCATGGAGGCGAGCCGCCAGCGGCCTTCGAGCCGGCCGGCGAGATCGCCCCGAAAGCAAAATTCTGAGCGGCGGCCGGCGCGGCATGGAAAGCGCGAGCCGGCGGCTCCCATCCCGAAGCGACTCGACCGCATCCAAGAAAAAAGCGATTGTCCAGCGCATCGCCGAAAGGAAATATCTCGACCGTGAGCACTCAAACCCCCGAAAATCCAGTCCAAACAGCTACGAACGACGTGAAAGAGATCTCCATCGCGCACAGCCCCGACTCCGACGACGCCTTCATGTTTTACGGGCTGGCGACGAACAAGATCCGTGTGCCCGGCTATCGCTTCACGCATACGCTCTGCGACATCGAAACCCTGAACCGGCGCGCCCGCGATGAGGCTTTCTACGACGTGACCGCCATCAGCTTTCACGCCTATCCCTACCTGCAGGAGAAGTACACGCTGATGGGCTGCGGCGGCAGCGTGGGCGAGGGCTATGGACCGATGATCGTCTCCAGCCGCAAGATGGAAACCGGCGAACTGGGCCGCATCCGCGTGGCCGTTCCCGGCACGCTTACCACGGCCTATCTTGCGCTCAAGATCTTCAACCCGGAGATCGAAACCACGGTCGTTCCCTTTGACCAGATCATTCCCGAAATTCAGGCCGGTAAATTTGACGCGGGACTCATCATCCATGAAGGGCAGCTCACCTACGCGACCAGCGGCCTTTATAAGGTGGTCGATCTCGGCATCTGGTGGCGCGAGACGACCGGGCTGGTGCTGCCGCTGGGCGGCAACGCCATTCGCCGCTCGCTTGGGGCCGAGGCGCACGCCATCGTCTCGAAGGCCCTGCGCGACTCGATTCGCCACGGGCTCGATCACCGCGAACCGGCTCTCGCGTACGCGATGCAGTTCGCCCGCGACCTCGATACGAACCTGGCCAGCAACTTCGTCAGCATGTACGTGAACGAGCGCACGCTCGACTACGGCCCCGACGGCCGCGAAGCTATCCACAAATTGCTGGCGATGGGCCACGAACGTGGCCTGATCCCGATTGCGCCCCAAGTCGATTTCGTCGATTAGAGCATCCAGCCTTTCCTCCCAGCGCGCTTCGTTCCGCAGGCTTTGCGACTCCACAGAGGGCATCTCCGTGGGGCCGCAACAGCGCTGCGGCAACGACGGGCCGCAGAAACTCCGCCCGCCGTGGTAGGCTGACCTGTCGCGCACAATGAACCTCTGCGATGCGCCGCAGGAGCGAAAAAACCGATGCACTCCAATCACGCCTCTCATTTCAATCTGGCGGCCGCGGCCCATGCGGCCATGATCGAGCACGGCTTTCAACCGGATTTTTCCTCCGCAGCCGCCGCGGAACTGGCGGCCATCGAGGCGCAAGCCGGCACGCTCGCCGCCGCGGACGGCGTCATTGACCTGCGTTCGCTGCTCTGGTCGTCGATCGACAACGACACCTCGAAGGATCTGGACCAGATCGAGTGGGCCGAGCAGCTACCGGATGGCCGCATCCGCGTTCTGGTGGGCGTGGCCGACGTGGATGCGCGCGTTGCCCAAGGGACGTCGATCGATCGCCACGCGCAGAGTGAAACGACCTCGGTGTACACCGGCGTCGTCGTCTTTCCGATGCTGCCCACGGCGCTCTCCGAAGGCGTCACCTCGCTGAACGAGAACGAGGACCGCGCGGCCGTCGTCATCGAGTTTGCGGTCGATGGCGAGGGCGGCGTCTCCGGCGGCAAGGTCTATCGCGCGCTGGTGCGCAACCGGGCGCAACTGGCCTACCCGAGCGTGGGCGCGTGGCTCGACGGCTCGGGCGAGGCTCCGCCGAAGGTAGCCGCCAACCGCGATCTGGCCGCGCAGTTGCGGCTGCAGGACGCGGCCGCGCAGCGCATGGAGGGCTGCCGCTTTCAGCACGGCGCGCTCGATCTGGAAACCATTCAGACGCGGCCCGTTCTCGCCAGCGACCAGCCCATCGCCATCGCGCCCATCCTCAAGAACCGCGCCACGATCCTCATCGAAGAGTTCATGGTGGCGGCTAACGGCGTCGTGGCCCGCACCTTCGAAAATGCGGGGCTGGCCTCGATCCGTCGCGTGGTGCGCACGCCCAAGCGCTGGCCGCGCATTGTCGAGCTGGCCGCGGCCCGGGGCGCGACGCTGCCGGCCGATCCCGACTCGAAGGCCCTCAACGACTTCCTGCTGGCCCAGAAGCAGAAGGATCCCGACCATTTTCCGGATCTTTCGCTGACGGTCATCAAGCTGATGGGCCCCGGCGAGTACGTTCTGGTCAAGCCAAACGAAACCGCGCCGGGCCACTTCGGTCTGGCCGTCGAAGACTATACCCATTCGACGGCGCCGAACCGGCGTTTTCCCGACGTGGTGACGCAGCGGCTTGTGAAGGCCTGGATCGCCGGCACGCCCTCGCCTTACTCGGAGGATCTTCTCAACGCCATTGCGCAGCGCTGCACCGAGCGCGAGGATGCGGCGCGCAAGGTCGAGCGCGAGATGCACAAGCGCATCGCCGCCGTGGTGCTCGAGAAACACATCGGCCAAAGCTACCGGGCCATCGTGACCGGTGTCAATCACTACGGAACCTTTGTGCGCACGCTCGATCCGCACGTGGAGGGGATGCTCGTTTCTGGCGGCAAGGGCCTCGACGTGGGCGACAAGCTCACCGTCAGGCTGGTCGACACCGATCCCGCGCGCGGATTCATCGATTTTGCCGCGCACAGCGGCGATTTGTCATAATAAGTGAAGTTTCGACGAAAAACCTGCTCGAGCGCAGGAACAGCGGCCTTCTACGCCGCCCCTTGTGCGCGCCTGGAGCGCGGAAGGCGCGACGAGGCAAGGGAACCGGCCCTTGCCGCAATCGCGCCGGAGATACATTCGTTTCCGGGTTGTTTTTTGTGCATTTTTTGCCAAACCGGGAGATTCCATGTGTCCTGCCGGGCCGCAAGTTCGTCTAACAAAAGGAAACGATCCATTTTTCATGGCCAGCCGGCGCGCGGAGTTTTCGCACGGGGCCTGCCCGAAGACGGCGCTTGGACCTGGGGCAAGGTTCTCCGCGGCCGGGTGCGCGATCTGCGCCGGCTCATGGGCAACGAAGGGACACGAATGCGTTTGAATCTTTGGCCGGTCGCGGGACCGGTCCTCTGCTGGACAGCTCTTGTGGGCATTCCCGCCCAACTTTGTTCCCAACAGCCGGAGGCGGACGAGACCATCGCCGCGGCCGAACTGCCCCAAGCGCCGCAGCCGCAGGAGACGCCGGCGCAGCCAAAGTCGCAGGATGCAGCCGATGCCGCCGCGCAAACTCCGGCTCCCGCTGCGGCCGCAGCCGATTCCGCGCCGAAGCCCCTGCCGCAGCCCAAGCGTATCCTCGGCCTGATGCCCAACTATCGCGCCGTGAGCGCGGGCACGATGCCGCCGCCGCCCACCTCGCGCGAAGCCTTCGGCATCGCCACGCAAAACAGCTTTGATTACTCCGCTTTTATCTTCGTCGGCGTCACCTCGTTGCTGGCCAAAGCCGATGACGCCTGGCCACAGCTCGGCAAAGGCGTCGACGGCTACTGGGCCTATTACTGGCGGGGATTTGTCGATAAGACCGATGGCAACTACTGGGTGGATTGGGCCATGCCCACGGTTCTGCACCAAGACACGCGCTATTTCGCCATGGGCCAGGGCGGCATCGTCAAACGCAGCGTCTATGCGGCTACGCGCGTACTGATCACGCCCAACTACCACGGGAAAAATGTCTTCAACGCCTCGGAGATCTTTGGCCGCGGCGCTTCGCAGGCCATCTCGATCACCTATTACCCCAGCAAGGCCCAGTCCGGCAGCGCCTATAGCGAGAAACTCGCCTACGCCATCGGCCGCGACGCTCTCGCCAATGTCTTTCGCGAGCTGTGGCCCGACATCAACCAGAAACTCTTCCATCGTCATCGCTGATGGCGAGAACGCTGCGAGCCTTGAGTCAACGTATGAACGCGCACGAACGAACGTGGAAGCACGCAGGCGCTCTGGCCTGCGGATTGTGGCTGGCGGCCTGTTTTTTGCCTTGCGCGCTCCGCGCACAACAGCCAGCGGCAGACGCCAAACTCCCGCCTGCCCCTGCGGGCGTGAGTCCGCAGCCGGACGTCAGCACACCGTTGGGCGCAATCAACGGCACGGCGGCCGATGCGCAGGACGAGGTGATCGACGGCGCCAGCGTGATTCTTGAAGGCCCCGATCCGGCCAGCCGCAGAGAGACAAAGACCAATGACAACGGATTTTTTCAATTCACCGGTCTCAAGCCCGGTGCTGGCTACCGGCTCATCCTCCGCGCCAACGGTTTTGCCGACTGGAGCTCGCAGCCGATCACGCTCGCTCCCGGCCAGGTGGAAACCGTCGCCGCGATCCGCATGATGCTCGAAGGCGGACCCTCCTCGGTGACCGTCTCCGCCTCGCCCGCGGTGCTGGCCACCGAACAGGTGCATATCGCCGAGCAGCAGCGCATCCTCGGCATCTTTCCCAACTACTATGTCACCTACGACGCTTCGGCGCCGCCGCTAACGGCCAAAACCAAATTGCAGCTTGCCGCCCGGGTCTCGATCGATCCGGTCACCATCGCCGGTATCTTCTTCACGGCTGGCATCGACCAGGCCGCTCGCATTCCCAGCTATCCGCTGGGCGCAAAGGGCTACGCCGAGCGCGTGGGCGCCGGCACAGCCGACGAATTCACGGACACCTTCTTCGCCAGCGCGATCTTTCCCGCGCTTCTGCGCCAGGATCCGCGCTACTTCTACCAGGGAACCGGCTCGATCCGCTCGCGCCTGGAGCACGCGCTGGCCTTCGCCTTTGTCTGCCGCGGCGATAACGGCCGCAATGAGCCGAATTACTCGACCGTCGGCGGCGACATGAGCTCGGCCGCGCTCTCCACACTGTACTATCCGCAGTCGGACCAGAATTGGAGCTTCTGGGGCGAGTCGGTTGGCATCGACACCCTCGGTCGCGAGATAAACGCCCTCATGCAGGAGTTCGTGCTGCGCCACTTCACCACCGGCCCCAAAGGACGAAAAACGAGGGACTGAGGGACCGAGGGACTGAGGGACGGAGGGACCAAGGGACGAAGGGACTGAGGGACCAAGGGACTGAGGGACGAGGGACGAATCGGCGGAGAGAAGCAACCGGGAGAAGCCGCAAAAAAATGGGCGGCAAAGCTTGCGCTCTGCCGCCGCCCTGTCCCTGGGTTTTCTTGAAGTGCAACAGTCTTGCTTAACTTTTCCCGTTCGATCGATGTGCGCTTGGGAGCTGCGCTTTGCGGCGCACATCGTTGAATGCCGACCATGGTCTGCGCATCGCAGCCGGACCAAAACTCCCTGGTCCCTCAGTCCCTCAGTCCCTTGGTCCCTTAGTCCCTTGGTCCCTCAGTCCCTTCGTCCCTAGTCCCTCGTCCCTGTTTTATTGCAAGAGCTTGGTCACTTCCTGCTGGACCTGATTGGCCTGCGCCAATGCGGCGATGCCGGTCTGGCTGAGAATCTCGTACTTCGACATGTTCGAGGTAGCCGAGGCGTAGTCGGTGGCCTGCACGGCGTTCTGGGCCGAGACGATGTTCTCCTGCTGCGTGCTCATCACGGTGCTGATGGCGTTCAAGGTGTTGATCTGCGCGCCCAGATAGCCGTCGAGCGAACTCTCGTCCGTGATGGCGACATTCAGGTCGTGCAAGGCGGAGACGGCGTCGCTTTGCGTGAGCAGGTCCGTGGCGCTCAGGTTCTCGCCGGCGCCATCGGAATAACTGGTGGTGGCCACGCCGCCGGCGCCGTTGCTGTCGGTCGCCATGCTGACGTTCAGCGTACCCCCGCCGGTGCTGGAGTCCGCGACCGCGCCGGTGATGCCGACGCTGTAGTAAGGAGAATAGGTGATGGCCGGATTGTCGACAAGTTGCTTGACGCCAGCCGTCGTGGTGTCGGTCAGCGTGTTTGTGAAGGTGCTTCCCAGCGAAGACTGGCTGGTGGAGACCAGCGTCATGATCGTCCCCGCGGCCTGCGTTCCCACGGCCGATGAGTTGACGGATGCGGTAATGCCCAGGCCGGAGGCCGAGATGGCGGCGGCCAGCGCGCCCAGCGTCGTAGCTGCGGTGAAGGTGGTTCCGTCGATCGTCAGGCCGCCGGTCAGCGTGTCGGTTCCGAGCGAGCCGGCTCCACTGAGCGTCACCGTGCCGATCTGGTTCTGGTTGGCGACGTTGGTGGTGGCCGAGACCGTGCCAGCGCCGACGGTCACGCTCGAGCTGAAGGCGTCCGAGGCGTTGGCCGACTGGATGGTGAGAAGGGTTCCGGCGTTGTTCACCGTGGCCGTTACGCCGTAATTGCCTGCGTTGATGGTCTTGGCCAGGTCGGTGGCATTGTCGGTGGTTCCGCCAAGGCCCAGCGTGATGGCCGCGTTCGAGCCGATGCTCAACGTGCCTCCGGTGTAGGCCTCATTGGCAATACTGGTGGTGATGGTGCCGATGGTATTGGTGAAGGAGCCGGAGGTAATCGGCGTTCCCGTGAGGTTCAGGTTACCGACCGAGGCGGCCAGATTGCTGCCGGAGACCGTCACGTTGGAGTTGGACGAGGTCAGGGTCAGCACCGTGCTGGGCGCATTGCCGTCGTAGTAGCCGGAGCTGTTCACCGAAGCGGTGACGCCGTAGCCGGCGGCGTTGATGGTGGCGGCCAGGTTGGCCAGCGTGTCGGTCGAGTTGGCGGTTCCCAGCGCGATGGTGTGGGTTTTGCCGTCGGAGCCGACGATCGAGAGCGTGCCGCCGGTCAGGGTGTCGCTGGCCGCGCCGATGGTCAGCGTGCCCACCTCGCCGGCGCCGTTGGTGCCCGTGCCCACGCCGGTGCCGGAGATGACGATGCCGGTATCGGCGCTGGAACTGCTGGCGGCATTGGCGGCCGTGGCGGCGCTGGCCGCCACGGTGCCGGCCTGCGCGGCCGTGCCGAAGCTGGCGCTCAGTCCCAGCCCCGAGGCGTTGATGGCGTTAATCAACCCCTGGGCGGTGTTGGCGTAGTTGGTGCCCGTGCCCACTGAAATGTTGGCCGTGGCCGGCGTCACGGTGCCGCTGGACCCCTTGGCGAGGTACGTGACCGTGATGGTGGTCGAGCCGCTCGTGTTCAGGCTGTCGGAGACCGAGGCGTTCTTGCCGCCTGCCGAGAGATCGAGAAAGACGTTGTCCTGCCCATTCGAGTAGGACATGGTGCCGCCGGTATCGCCCACGCTTGAGGCCGAGAGGGTGCGGATATAGAGGTTGTCGACCGAGGAGCCGGCCAGCGAGGAGTCGCCCGTATAGATGGCGGTCGTCGTGTCGTTGAAGACCTGCTGCTGGTTGTAGGTGGTCGTCGAGCCGATATTCGAGATCTCGGCCAGCAGCGATTGGTACTCCTGATTGGCCGCCTGTTCCTGGGTGGAGTTCAGCGTACCGTTCGAGGCCTCGGTGGCCAGGGTGACGGCGCGGTCCAGCAGGCTGGTCACCTGCGACAACGCGCCATCGGCCACCTGCAACAGGCCCACGCCCTCGGTCGCGTTGGTCTCCGACTGCGTCAGCGCCGCCGAGTTGGCGCCCAGGCCGTTGACCAGCGAAAGACCGGCCGCGTCATCGGCGCCGGAGTTGATCTTCGACCCGGAAGACAACTGCTGCAAGACCGTTTGCAGGCTGTTGTTCGTGTTGTTGAGGTTGTTCTCCGCGTAGATCGCCGCAAGATTGTTCAAAACACCGAGGGCCATGGGACGAACTCCTTTTTGGATGCTTGTGTGCCGCCCATTCCGTGCCACCTGAATTGCCGGGTGCGCTGGCGGCTTCCGGATGGGTCTTTCTGCATCCACCCTCTTCATCGGTTCCGGCTGGAGCAACTTTAGACATTTTTTGACTTTTTTTCGGACAGCTTTGTCTGGAGTCTGTCCAATCTGTCGCGCATCCGGGCGATCGCTGTCTCGCGGACGACGGTTCTTGGCGCGAAACCGGGCAGATTGCTGTTGCAATTCCGGGCAGGGGGCGGGCATTCAAGATCGAAATCCATTCCTTTACAATAAAAAAGCCATGTCACTCGACTTTTTAGGCAATCTGGAACGGACGCATCTCTGCGGCGACTTGCGCGCTGCGGATGCCGGCAAGCAAGTGGTCCTGATGGGCTGGGTCAACCGGCGCCGCGACCACGGCAACCTGATTTTTCTCGACCTGCGGGACCGCTCGGGCATCGCCCAGATCGTGCTCGACGCCGAGATCTGTCCCGAAGGCCACAAAAAAGGCGAGCAGGTGCGGCCGGAGTATGTCGTCGCCGCCATCGGCAAGGTGCGCCGGCGCGCGGCCGACGCCATCAATCCGAAGATGCCCACCGGCGAGATCGAGATCGAAGCCACCGAGCTGCGCGTGCTCAACGACGCGCGGCTGGCCCCGTTTTCTCCGGCCGAAGAGGCCATCCAGAACGAGGAGGTCCGCCTCAAGCACCGCTACGTGGACCTGCGCCGCGCCGAGATGCAGCGCAACTTCCGCCTGCGCCACGAGATCACGCTCGCCATCCGCGACGACCTCAGCCAGCAGGGCTTTCTCGAGATCGAGACGCCGATCCTCACCAAGTCCACACCCGAAGGGGCGCGCGATTTTCTCGTCCCTTCGCGCGTCCATCCCGGCGAATTCTACGCCCTGCCGCAGTCGCCGCAGATCTTCAAGCAAATTCTGATGATCTCCGGCTTCGACCGCTATTTTCAAATCGCCCGCTGCTTCCGCGACGAGGATTTGCGCGCCGATCGCCAGCTCGAATTCACGCAGGTCGATCTGGAGATGAGCTTTCCGCGCCAGGAGACGGTCTTCGGCGTGGTCGAGCAGTTCCTCAAGGCGGGCTTTGCCGCCGCCGGCGTCGATCTGCCCGCGCCCTTTCCGCGCATCAGCTACGACGAGTCGCTGCGCCAGTACGGCACGGACAAGCCCGACCTGCGCCTGCCCGGCCTGGTCGATGTGCGCCCGGCCTTCCGCGACGAGGATCTGGCCAAGCTGCAAATCGATCCCGCGCTGCCGGTCGTCGCCTTCCGCATTCCCGGGGTGGGCGAGCTGAGCCGCAAGGAGCGCGAGGACAACCATCCGCTCTTCGACATCAAGAAGGGCGCCAAGTTCATCGACGACTTCAAGCGTCTGGCCAAGGGATTTCCCGATCAGGCCGCCAAGGTGCGCGAGCTGGCCGCCGCGGCCGAGGAGGATTTTGTCCTCATCGTCGCCGGCGATCCGGCTCATCCCGTCAAGGCCAGCGACACCAAGTTTCCCGGCCGGCTCTCCGAGCGCGAGATCAACGTCTACGCCGCGGCCGGCAACTTCCGCTCCGAGCTGGCCAAGAAGTACGCCGAGCGGCACGGCGCTTTTCGGCTCACCGATGAGGTCGTCCAAAAGGCGGCCGCGCGCAACCCCGGCGAGGCGCTCCTCGATGGCAGCCGGGCCTTTCATCCCATCTGGCTCACCGACTTCCCGATGTTCGAGTACGATCTGGCCGCGGCCAAGTGGGTTCCGGCGCACCATCCCTTCACCGCGCCCATCGAGGCCGACATGCCGAACCTGGTGAGCGATCCGGCCAGCGTGCGCGCCAACTGCTACGACCTGGCGATGAACGGCCTCGAACTCGGCTCCGGCTCCATCCGCATTCACCGCAAGGACGTGCAGCAGCAGATTTTTGCCTCGCTCGGCATTACCGACGAAGAAGCGCGCGCCCGCTTTGGCTTTTTCCTCGACGCGCTCGACTACGGCACGCCGCCGCACGGCGGCATCGCCCTCGGCCTGGACCGCATCGTGATGCTGCTGGCCGGCGCGCCCAGCCTGCGCGAGGTCATCGCCTTCCCGAAGACCGCCAAGGCCATCGACCTGATGGCCGATGCGCCCACCCCGGTCAGCGAACAGCAACTGAAAGAGCTGCACCTTCGCGTGGCGCTGAAAAGTTAGCTGGGAGTTCTTGCCATGGGAGGGGCGCACGCGCGGTGAGCAGGCCGGCGTGCGCCACTTTTCAATCGCATCGGCAAAGCCTAGAATGGCAGACGAATCGTCTCTGGACCTGTACGGGACGGTGAAAGACCTGCGTTTTGCGCGTTCCTGGCCGGACCCGCCACGAGAGCGGGACGGTTGCGCGCTGATTTGAGGAATTCTCCCAGGATCTGCCGCGGCAGAGTTGGCAATGGCCGAGGCAAGGCGGAACTGGAAGACGTGGCTCGTCGTCGTGGCGCTCGCTGCGGGCGCGGCGGCGAGTGCGCGCGCGCAGAAACCTTCCGCCAGCACACCTTCCGGGATCAACGCCGATGGCTATCGTGCGGTCGAGGTTCGCTCGCCGGCCACGGGCTCGCTTGCCGGGCGGCTTACCGATCTGCGTTCGACTCCTCTGGCGGGCGTAGCCATCGTGCTGCGCAACGAAAAAACCGGCTTCGAGCAACGCACGGTGACCGCCAAAAACGGCAGCTTCCGTTTCACGCATCTTGAAGCCGGAGCGTACACGCTGACGGCCGGCGATCCCCGCCTCGGCCGCGGCCAGCTTGAAGGGATCGAGGTGACCGGCGGCGCGGAGGCGCGCCTGCAAGCCGCCATGCACTTTGAGCCGGTTGCGCCGGAAGAACCTCCGGCGGAGCAACTGGCTGCCGCGTCTCCGCCAGAGGCACATCCATCGCCGCCGCCATCGCCGCTGCCGCCATCGGCAGCAACGCCGCTCGCAACGGCTGCGCAACTGGAAGCAAATCCGCAGCCCGTGGCGCTGAAGCGGGCTCCGGCGCCGCGATCGCAAGCTGCACCGATCGCACCTCTGACCGCTCTACCGCTGCAAGCGCTGGCGTCGCCATCCAACTCACCCGCGGTACAAACGGCAGCCGTTCCGGCGGCAGCCTTGTCGGCCGGGCAAAGAATCGGGGCAGTCGCCGCCGCTCCGGTTGCAACGTCCATTCGCGTCATTCCGGCGGCCGCCGCAGAGGCCGCCGCCGCCGCGGTAAAGCCCGCGGCCGCGCCCCCCGCGCCGCAACCCACGGTCAGCGCGGCAAAGGCTGCGACGATACCCCGTGCAGGCCCGGCAGACGTCACGCGGGCAACCGCTCCGGCAAAGCAGGCCGTTCCGTCCCATCTTCCCGCTTCCCAGCAGATGCAACCCTCTGCGCCGCCGGTGACCGCCGCAGCGCAGGAGACCGATCCGGCCGCGGCGGCCACAACGGCCACCCTGACGGCTGCGCAAATCGCCGCCTTGCCCGCCAGCGGCCGCCACTGGCAGCAATTCCTGCTGAACACGCCGTCTTCAGGCGCCAGCCAGAGCGGCGCGCAGGAATCCTATCGTGGCTCGCAGGAGTCGGCCGATGTCACCGTCGATGGAGCCGACCGCGCGCTGAAATTCGGCGTGACGGCGGGCGCGGAGAACGATTCAACCTCGCAAGGACGGGTCAGCCAGAGCGCCGACCAGCAGGAAGCGATGAGCCAGTCGAGGAACCTTTCGTGGAACGGCCAGCGGGGCTTCGGCCTGAGCGAGGCCGCGATCCACAAGGTGACGGCGACTGCGGGCAATGTGGAAGCCGCCGGAGTGCGCACGGCCGGTGGACGCACCGGCATCGAGACCGAACGCGGCGGCAGCGCTCTCCATGGCACGGGGTTCTACTTTGACCGCCAGAACAACTGGGGCGCGCGGAATCCCTTCACGCAGAGGCTTGAAAACACCGGGTCGACGGCCTCGCCGCCGTTCACCCCCATCGCCACCGAGCCTGTCTTCGCCTCCGTTCCGTTTACGCCGCCCGACCACGAGTCGGTTTGGGGACTGGGCGTGGGCGGTCCCATTGCCCACAGCCGCTTCGACTGGTTTGCCGCCGTCGAAAACAACCATCGCAACGATCCCGGCCTGCCGATGGCCCGCATTCCCATCGCCAATTTCGTGCAAAGCGACGGCGCCTCGCTCTGCGTCGGCCTTTTCTGTCCGCCGAGCTATCTGCAGGCGCAGTTGCTGAGCGCGCAACTGGGCGAAAGCGTCGCTCAGGCCTATGACGACTACTTCGGACTTCCCGGCACGGCTTCCACGCACGCCGGCCTCCTGCAGCTTGCCGCGCTGCTCGCGCCCGCCCCGCGCACGGAGTCCCAGTGGACGGGCTTTGCGCGGATCGATTGGCAGGCCAGCGACCGGAATCATCTTTTGCTGGAAGCGACAGGCGCTTTACGCAACGCACCCGGCGGCGGCCTGCACCGTGTCTCCGGCCCTTACGGCGCGCACAGCTTCGGCTCCGAACGCGCCAGCCAGCAGTGGACGCTGGCGCAGTGGGAGACTTTTTTTACGCCCAACCTTCAGGCCGTGACCCAGGCCTCGGCCGGGCGCACCATCCTTAGCGCGCGCGCGGAGACGCCCTCGGCCTTCGAGCAGGCCTTTCTTGCCGGCAATATCTACGGACAGTTGCCGCAGATTGTCGTGGATTCGCGCTACGGATTCACCATCGGCAATCCGGCGCGCTTCGGCCAAGGCAGCTACCCGGACGAAAAACTCTTCGCCGCACAGGAACGGCTCACCTGGGCGCACAACCGCCTGATCGTCAAGGCGGGCTTCGAAGTGGATCACGACGCCGACGCCCTCAGCATGTTACGCAACCAGACCGGAACCTATCATTACCCGACGGTTGCCCGCTTCCTCTCCGACGCGCTGGCGTTTCTCCGCTTTGGTTATGCCGATGCGCTCGATCCGCGCAATCCGCACAATTGCGACGCCACCGGAAAGCCATGGACCACCTCGGACGGCGGCGTAAGCGAGTTGATGGGCCTGGGCGCGCTGCCGTGCTACTCCTCCTATTCGCAGATGATGGGCCCCACGCATTGGCATCTGAGCACCAACGACTGGGCCGGCTACGCCACCGCTCAGTGGCGCCCGAACAAGTTCGCCGTCGTGACCGGCGGCCTGCGATGGGAACGCGAGCAGTTGCCGCCGCCGCTTGCGGCGCTCGACAATCCGCAACTTCCTTTCACAGAGAAACTGCCAGACCTGGGCAATAACTGGGGACCGCGCGTCGGCATCGCCCTCGGCAATGAGCGCAAGAACTGGCCTGTGCTGCGGCTGGGCTACGGCCTGTACTACGGCCGGGTGCCGAACGCCACCGTCGAGGCCGCCATGACGCAGACCGGCTCGCTCAACGGCGATCTCTACTTCTTCATGCGCGCGCAGGACGACTGTCAGTTCTGCATGGGCGGCGCGCCGCCGTTTCCCTACGTCTTTGCCGGCGAGCCCTCGCTCGTGGTCATGCCCGGAGCGCTAGGCTTTGCGCCCCATTTTCACAACCCGGAGGTCCACGAGGCCGTCGCCAGCGTCCAGCAGCGGCTGCCGGCCCACATGGTGCTCTCGGCCAGCGCCATGGCCAGCCTGGGCCGCCGCCTGCCCATCGCCATCGATACCAATCTCGCCATTCCGTCTTCCACGCAGACCATCACCTACCAGGTCTGCGACGAGGTCGCTTACACGCAACCGGGGGCCAATCCCAACGGCCAGTCCAGCAATACCAACGGCAGATGCGGCAACATCGGCCGCGGTCCGATCAAAGCCGCGCAGATCACGCTGCCCTTTTATGCGTACTGGCCCGGCAGCACCGCGCCCTGCCCGTATCCGCAGGACACGGCGCAGGCCAACTTTCTTTTTCCCAGCCGCCCCTGCCCCAACTATCAGCAGATCACGCAGATCGAGGACCGCGCCAATTCCACTTACGAGGCCGCTACCCTCCGGCTGGCGCGCTACGGGCGCACTCTGAGCTTCCACGCCCATTACACCTACGCGCACGCCATGGACTGGAACCCCGACGGAGTCGCGCTCTCGCCCGGCGACGATGTCGTCGATCCCAACCCGGCCCTCTGGAAGCAGCAGTACGGAACCAGCAATCTCGACGTGCGCCACTCGGCCGCGCTGATGGCCATCCTGACCGCGCCGTGGAAGCTGCGCGGTCTCACGGGCCGCTTCGTCAATGGCTGGATGCTTTCCGGCATCGGCTCCTACCAAAGCGGCCTGCCTTACTCGCTGCGCGTGGGCGGCTCGGTCCCCACGCTGTTTGGCACAAGCAGCGAAGTGATTACCGGCCTGGGCCCAAGCCCCAACGGCTCCGGCGGCGACAACCTTCTTTACGGCGCGGGCAGCAATGGCGTCGCCTACGCCATCGGTCGGAACACCTATCGCTACCCGGCCGTATGGAAGGCCGATCTGCGCCTGGGCAAAACCTTCAACTTCGGTTCGTCCCGCCAGTTGGAGGTGATGGCCGAGACCTTCAACCTTTTCAACCATCAGAACGTCACCGAGATTGAAACCACGGGTTACGAGATCGAAAACGGCACGCCCGCCGCCAATCAATACACTTCGGCGACGCTGCCCACGCTGAACTTCCTGACCGGCCTTTACACAAGCCCGAAGACC